>NZ_BLKZ01000002.1:0-365113 GCF_010723575.1 Mycobacterium bourgelatii | reverse complement strand
CCTAGGTTGGCACAGTTCGGCGGCGCGCGCGTTGCCTCGTCTCGACTCATCTGGTCAGGGGGCCTGGTCAGGGACTACCGTAGGCGCCCATGGGAGCACAACGGGCCTCCGCTCCATCCCCGTCCGGGGATACGCCGGACGGCTTCGGTGTAGCGGTCGTGCGCGAGGAGGGCCAATGGCGCTGTTCGCCCTTGAGTCCCAAGGCGTTGACCAGTTTGAAGGCCGCCGAGACGGAATTGCGCGAGCTGCGCAGCGCAGGCGCCGTCTTCGGGCTTCTCGACGTCGATGACGAGTTTTTCGTGATTGTGCGGCCTGCGCCGGCGGGCACTCGGCTGCTGTTGTCGGACGCGACCGCGGCGCTGGATTACGACATTGCCGCCGAGGTCTTGGACAGCCTGGACGCCGAGATCGATCCCGAAGACCTCGAGGATGCCGACCCGTTTGAGGAAGGTGACCTGGGGTTGTTGTCCGATATCGGACTGTCCGATGCGGTGCTGGGGCTCATCCTCGATGAGACCGACCTGTACGCCGACGAGCAACTGGGCCGCATCGCAAGGGAGATGGGGTTTGCCGAGCAGCTGTCGGCGGTGATCGACCGCCTGGGTCGGTGAGCGCCGTCGGGCCGTTTGTAGTCGCCGTCCGGCCGTGGTGATCCGCGACGAAGATCTGATCCGTGCCGCGCTGGACGTCGCCGCGACGGCGGGACCGCGGGACGTGCCCATCGGAGCCGTCGTCGTCGACGCCGACGGCAACGAGCTCGCCCGGGCCGTGAACGCCCGCGAGGCTCTGGGGGACCCAACCGCGCACGCCGAGATCCTGGCACTGCGGGCCGCAGCTCAGGTGCTCGGCGACGGATGGCGGTTGGAGGGCGCGACGCTGGCGGTCACGGTCGAACCGTGCACCATGTGCGCTGGGGCGCTGGTGCTGGCCAGGGTCGCGCGACTGGTGTTCGGGACCTGGGAGCCCAAGACCGGGGCGGTGGGCTCATTGTGGGACGTCGTGCGCGATCGTCGGCTCAACCACCGTCCCGAGGTTCGGGGCGGAATCCTGGCTCAGGAGTGCGCCGCCCCGCTGGAAGCGTTCTTCGCGCGCCAGCGATTGGGGTGATGGGCGTCCGATTCGGTAAGCTGCCTGGCGGTGGCGTGTCCGAGCGGCCTAAGGAGCACGCCTCGAAAGCGTGTGACGGCTAAAACCGTCCGAGGGTTCAAATCCCTCCGCCACCGCCAAAGCCCTCCAAGTACTTATTTGAAGGGCTTTCTTCTTGGTCTTGGCGTCACCGATGAGGGCGGCCCTGACCTGCCCCGCACTCTGATCAGCCTTCTAAAGCGAGCCGGTTGACTGCATCCTGATTCTCTGGGGATGGGTCGAAGTAGGGCAGCACCGATTTGACCTGCGTCCACGCCTGCTCGGTTGCAGCGCCGCAGTGTCGGATGGCATACAGCGCTCCCACCGCGGCGGTCCGCGAGCGCGCCTCGGCACAGTGAACGAAGACTTCTTTGCCTTCGCCGCGGAGCTCAGCGATGACGTCGGTCGCGTCGGCGAGGGTGAAGTCGAGGTTCAAGTTGTGGCCTGGCTGATCGATCAGCCGAATCTGGATCGACTCAAGACCTTTCGGGACCTCGGCGGTGCCGACGCGGCACAACGAGACCACCGCAGTGACGGAATCGGGCAGTACGTCGAGTGCGTTCTGGGAACCGAGCCATACGCCGGGGTCGGCTGGGTGCTGCACCGGTGCAGTGCGGAGAAAGTGTGCGCTGGGCACTGTCGGCGCCGTCGGGTAACCGTCCGCGGTCGGCCTACCTTGGCGCGCGGCAAGGAAAGCGAGCCCGCTCAAGTCGTGGACGTCATAGTCGGGCCATCCGTGCACCTTGCGCTGCCAGGACAGCGGGATGCCGGAGACGCCGTACAGGGCACCGGCGAGGGAGCCCGCGATAGCGGCCACTGTGTCGGTGTCGCCGCCGCCCCGGATTGCACAAGTGATCGCGCTGCGGAAATCGGTTGCACCTTGGATAGCAGCGGCCGCGGCGCGGAAAGCTACGACCACCCTGCCGTTGTCCTGTCGGAAGTCGCGCGGGTGGGCGCCGGCGGCGGTCGCCTGGTCGATGAGGTCGGACCAGCGGTCGCGGCGGGCGCCGGCCGGGACGAATTCGAGACCGGCCCGGAGGTCGAACTGGCCGGTACGGATCGCGTGCCGGATCGCGAGGCACCACAGCACGACGGCATCGACGTTGTCCAGCTCCCAGTGGGTGAGTTGAGCGATGCGCGCGGCGGCATCGGCGAGATCCGCTTCTTGACCGTCCGCCAGGTACCCGAGGGCGACCGGGCCGGTGCGCATGAGTGAGCCGTTGCCGCCGCTGTAGCCGCGACGTTCGTGGATCTCCCGAGCGGCGGCGCGCCCAGCATCCTCGGTTAGGTCGTCGCCGAGCGCGCCGAGCACCGCGCCTGTCTGGTTGCCGACGTCCTTAGCGTCGTGGTGCCAGCGCTGCCACACGGCGAGGATGCGGCCGAGGGTGGTCGCGTCGTTAAGGGACGCGCCGTTCGCGAGCTCCTCGAGGATCGGCATGGCCATCTGGGTGTCGTCGGTCCATTCGCCGACTTCGTGGCCGAAGACGGAGCGGCCGAAGGTCGGCTCGAAGGTGTCGGGGTGGGCGGAGCCGAACTCGTATTGCGAGCCGAGGGCGTCGGCGACGGCAGAGCCGACAACGGCTCCGATCGCGCGGTCGGTGCGGTGGGACTTCAGGGTGTCGTTCATAGGGGTCTCCTTCTGGTGTTTTCCGGGCTTTGTATTGGACGGCGGGTGGGGCAGCGGGGGAGCTGCGGCGAGGGGTTAGATCGCCGTGAGCAGCGGGTGCTCGTGGTTGTATGCGGCGAGGTGGACGATGCGCCAGAATTCGGCGTCGATTGAGCGGTCCGGTGTCGGTAGCGCGATCCCGCTGAGGTGCGTCGAGCCTTGGGTCGCGGTGAGGCTGACGACAGCAGGGGATTCGCGGTCGACGTTGATGTGCGCCTGCTCGACCTTGAGTGCGAAAGCACGGGCCCGGTGGCCCGAAGTCGCCACCTCAGGCGCGTGTTCCGCGTCAAAAAGGGCAGCCTCAAGGATGCCGTTCCACCGTTTGGTGAGCGCGGCGGCCGTGGCGAGAAGCTCCATGCCGAGCACCCGTCCGCCGATGCCGATGATCACGCCGCGCTGGCCGGCCAGCGGCTTGCTCGGCAGCGGTCGCTCGATCCGCTGGCCACGGGTGCGGCTGACACGGTCGAGGTGATCGGCGAACGATCTGGTCGCGGTAGGTGTGTGGGCCTCGTAGCGGGAGGCGATCCCGTGCCAAACCGCTTGCTGAGGGTTTGCGCCCTGGCGGTAGGCGCGGTCGCGGGCCGTCCGAAGCGTTGCGGAGACGCGGCGGCCGGCGGCCCGGTGGCTACGGCTGCCGCCTTGCTCCCACCGGCCGTGCTCCACGCATAGCGCTCCAATGTTGGTCGTCTCGTTAGGGGCAACGATGGTCGAGTGGGCGACCATCCGTGTCTGCCAGCCGCCTTCGAGCAGGTCGCCTTCGATGAGAACGACCGGTTTTGAGCCGAGATTCACGGCGGTCAGCGAGTTCACCTGCCCACCACCGTGCTGCTCACCGACGTCGAGGTCGTCGAGGTCCCACTCGAGACCAGTGGCGGCACCGCCGTCGGCCCAGACGGGGAACAAGGTCAAGGCGCCGTACTGGGCGCCCCTGCCGACGTGCAGCAGGGGAAGGGCGGGGTTCATGTGCAGGGTCATCGGCGCTCCTATTCCGGTTGCGGTCCGTCCCCGGAGTTCGGGGTACGTCGCCCTCGATCGCCGGTATTAGTCGTTGCGACTATTACCATGTATTGAACCCTGTATTTGTCAATTTGACAAGTACGGCTCTACGATGCCCTCATGGTCAAGCGAGCGCATGACGTTCCAGACGACTACGACCCTTCGCGCTTCCCCCGCTTCGCCGTCACCGTGGACATCGTGATCCTGACCATGCGGGAGCAAAGCCTGCACGTGCTGTTGGTGCAGCGCGGCGTCGAACCGTTTGCCGGTTTTTGGGCGCTGCCGGGTGGATTCAAGCGGCCTGACGAGACGCTCGACGAGGCGGCGCGGCGTGAACTGCGCGAAGAGACCGGGGTGACCGCTCCCGGACATCTGGCGCAGTTCCGTGCCTACGGCGACCCTGGGCGTGACGAGCGCACCAATGTGGTCACGGTGGCGTACCTGGCCGTAATGCCCCGCTTGGACAAGCTGCAGTCCGGCACCGATGCCGCTGCGGCGCAGTTATGGCCAGTCGACGATGCTCGGCGTCTCAAGCTGGCGTTCGACCACAACGACATCCTGTCCGATGCCTTAAGCCGGGCGGCAAACGAACTCGAGCAGACCGACCTGGCGACGAAGTTTGTGGGTGACACCTTCACACTGACGGACCTGCAGAAGGTGTACGAGGGGCTGTGGCACGTCAAGATCGATCCGGCGAATTTCCGTCGCAGTTTGACCACGTCGCCAGCTACGGCGACCTCGGAAAGCTACGTCGAGTCGACCGGGCGAAGAGGCACGGCCGCCGGCGATCGTGGAGGGCGTCCGCCGGAGTTGTTCCGAGTTGGTAGTGCATGGCGGATCCAACCACCGCTGCGGCGCCGGCCCAAGGAGCGCCCGGGCGGGAATTGATTTCTACCTGGCACCCCGACAACGGTCCCCCGGTAGAACTAGCCCGCACAAATGACCGCGATGCTTACTACGCGTGCGTCCGGCACCACCGGGCGAACTGGACTGGTTGAGTGGAGCCATCACTGAGCGTTATCTGCCTCTTCAACACCTACACCGCCTTCGTCCATCGCCCACGTGCCGGGAAGCATCGGCATCACGGGCCCGCCGCCGAACTCATTGCGGCCTACGCTCGCCAGCCCCGCCGCCTGAGCGCCGGCATCGGATGCAACGCCGGCGAATCCCAGCACTCCGGCCCCTCGATCCGGCCCCATCGCGGCGTCGTCTCGGTTCATGTCCTCGTCCGGAGCGCCGTCAAGGCTGACGAACTCATGGCGGTAGCCACGATCCGGCATGGCGGCCTTACGACGCCGGCGTGCTCGCGCTGCTGCGCGCGTCGACGCGGCTGCTGCTGACGGCGTGGCGACCAGATCGGGTTCGGGCGCTCTCTGCTGGGCGCCGACGCGCATCTTCGAGTCGGGACCAATGGCCGGCCCGCCCACCAGATAGGGGTAGGCGCCACCTGCGAAGCCGGTGGCCGGTGGCGGTGGGCCGCTAGGGGTCCCCGCCGTGGTCAGCGTGGCGGTCGGCGCGGACGTCGGAGCGGAAGCCGGGGCCGCTGGGGCTGCTGCGCTCACGGACGAGCTTGCGACGCTTGGCAAGGCTGGCTCGGGCGCCGCGGGGTTCGGCGCAGGTGGGGCGGGAACCGCGCCGGACTCGATTCCGGCCAACCCGCTTAGCCCCGCGGCTCCGCCCGCAAAGCTGGCGTTGGTGAGTGGCAGGAGGAATGGAATGGCCTGCAATTGCGGGAAGGTGCTGATGACTTCGCCCGCATGACTGATCTCGTCGGCAATAAGCAACGGGATATCGGACGCAAGCCGCGCGAGGGACGCCGACGGGTTCTGAGGGAATTCCGCGAGATCCCTTCCCAAGGTATTGGTGACCTGGGTGACCCGGTTCACCCACCAAGTCAGTTGCGTTGGGTCGCCCTCGTCGTTGTCGATGATTCCGCCGTGATCGTGCCCGGGCTCATGCTCATGTTCGTGCTCGGCGTGGAACGGCTGGATCGCAGGCGCCGGTTCCGTATGCGGAGCAGATGCCGCGGCCGCATTGGAGACCGCCTCATAATCGGTCATCGTCGTAGCGGCCTGAATCCACATCCGGACGTAGTCGGCCTCGTTGAGCGCGATGGGAATCGTGTTGATTCCGAAGAAGTTCGTCGCGACCAAGACCGCATGCGTCGCATGGTTGGCCGCAAGCTCGGCCAGGGTTGGCATCGCGGCCAGGGCGATGGCGTATGCCGCCGCGACGGTTTCGTGCCGGGCGGCCACGGCCGCGCTGTCGGCGCTGGCTCGCGACAGCCACGCGAGATAGGGCCCGTGGGCGGTCGTGTACCGCGCGGCAGTCGGGCCCTCCCACGCCCCGGCGTGCACGCCCGCCAGGATTGCGGCGAGTTCATTTGCCGTTGAGGCATATTCGGCACTCAGCCAACTCCACGCCTGCGCCGCCGACAACAAACCAATCGGTCCGGGTCCGCTACTGAGCTCGGCGGAGGGTATCTCCGGTGGAAACGCCATCCAAATCGCCATACCAGGGAACCCCCTCCCCGGGATCCGACAAACCAACGGCATAGCTGTAGTGGTTGTCGCTCCGTGGGCTGGAGAAGTTCCCGCTTAGGTCGAAGTCATCTTGTCTCCTCCAACGTCATTGGAGCTCAACAATTTTCGGTACTTGGTCGCTTAAGGCCCGGTTTTGTCATAGGCGCCTGTTTTGATGGGGGTATGTCTGTGGTGGCGGCTTCTTCGGGTGGGGTGGGGTTGATTCCTAAGGAGCGGTTGGAGGTGTTGTTTGCTGAGTTGGCGGAGTTGAGTGGTCAGCGCAATGCCATTGATGGGCGGATGGTGGAGATCTTCGCTCAGATTGAGGGTGACGAGTTGTGGGGGATGACCGGGGCGCGGTCGTTGCCGGCGGTGGTGGCGTGGAAGACGGGGGTGTCGCCGGGTAATGCGCACACGATGGCTGCGGTGGCGCGGCGGGTGGGGGAGTTTCCTCGGTGTGTGCAGGGGTTGAAAGAGGGGCGGCTGTCGCTGGATCAGGTGGGGGTGATCGCGGCGCGGGCTGGCGATGGCTCGGATGAGCATTATGCGGAGTTGGCTTCGGTGGCCACGGTGACTCAGTTGCGTACGGCGGTGCGGTTGGAGCCGCGCCCCGACCCGTCGCCCGCGCCCGAGTCCAAGTCCGAGTCGGGGTCGGGGCCGGTGGAGCCGGAGTTGCGGGGGTCGGTCAGCAAGAGCGGTGATGGGCAGTACAGCTGGTGGCGGATCAAGTTGCCGGCGGTGCAGGCGGCGACGTTCGATGCGGCGTTGGGTTCGCATCTGGAGGGGTTGATGGCGCAGTGGAAGCGTGAGCGTGAGGCCGTCGGCGGTGGCGGGGGTGGGGAGTTTGCGGTGCCGATGCCGACGATGGTGGAGGCGTTTCTGGCGTTGGTGCAGGCGGGGTGGGATAGCGAGGTGGCGCGGCGTCCGCAGGGGCAGCACACCACGGTGGTGATGCATGTCGATGTCAAGGATCGGGTGGGGTCGTTGCATCTGGGTCCGGTGTTGTCGCGGTCCGAGCGGCAGTTGTTGGGCTGTGATGCCAGCTGTGAGGTGTGGTTCGAGCGTGAGGGTGAGCCGATCGGGGCCGGGCGAACGACGCGGGGGATCAGTCGCCGGTTGCGTCGGGCGTTGGAGTATCGCCATCCGGGGTGTGCGTTTCCCGGGTGTGGGGCCAGCCGGGGTTTGCATGCCCATCACATCGTGCATTGGGAGGATGGCGGGGCCACCGAGTTGGCGAATCTGGTGTTGCTGTGTCCGTTTCATCATCGGTTGCATCACCGCGGGGTGATCACCATCACCGGCCCCGCTGACCAGTTGCGGATCACCGACAGTGACGGGCGGGTGTTGACCGGGGCGTCGTTGGCGCGGCCACCGACGCAGCCACCGCCCGATGTGCCGCCGTGTCCCGGGCCGACCGGTGAACGCGCCGACTGGTGGTGGTACCAGCCGTACGAACCCGAGTCGCCCACCAGCAACTAGACCGGGCTCACGGCTGGGGCGAGTCGGGTCGTGACCCTCGGGCGGCGCTGCATGCCGGCCGTCGGGGTGCTAGCGCTTTCGCGGATCGCTTCATGGTCTGCTTACGGTGCCGATCTGACGCATGTGGCTACCGCCGTGAGTGCAAGAGTCGTGGCTGCGTAGTCCGCGGCATGGCGCCCGGCGATGCACGTGCGACGCAGGCCCGTCTGGCATCGGTGCTAGCGCATACGCCAGCGCTTTCGACGATCGCCTCATGGTCTGCTGACGGTGCCGGTGTGACGCATGTGGCTACCGCCCCTGAGCGCAAGAGTCGTGGCTGCGTAGTCCGCGGCATGGCGCCCGGCGATGCACGTGCGACGCAGGCCCGTCTGACATCGGTGCTAGCGCATACGCCAGCGCTTTCCGCGATCACCTCATGGTCCGCTCACGGTACAGATGTGACGCCTGTGATCACGGTCAACACCGAGGGCGCCGCCCAGCGAAAAGCACCGGGCAACAAGGGGGCCCCACGCGCTAAGTGCCGACGAGACTCGCCCGCGCGGCAGCGCGCCCCTGGCCGGCGTCACCAACGCCGTACCGCTCCGGCAACGCCCAGCCATGGTTAGGGTTGCAGTACAAGCGTTGCAGCAGTTCATAATTCGCCTCGTGCTCGACGAACCTACGATCGGGCGCGAGTTCATCGGCGAACTCACCCGGTCGGTCACGACCTTCTCCACGTTGTCGCTGACCCCGAGGTAGGGGGGTGTCAGATCGTCTGTGTAAGTCCTGACGGAAGGATCTCAGGACATGGCGACGGGCAAGGACGAAGATTTGGCGCTAGGTGAGGTGGAGTCCACGGTGGAGATGGCCGAGGCGCTTCGGGCGTCGGGCGTGGTGGACGATTTGCTGGCTCAGGTCGATTCCGGCGAGGTTGCGTTGACCGGTGAGGGTGGTTTGTTGCCAGGGTTGATCAAGCTCGCCTTGGAGCGTGGGCTGGCTGCTGAGCTGACTGATCATCTGGGTTATGAGAAGGGCGACCCGGCGGGGCGTGCGCTGCCCAATGCCCGCAATGGCACCTCACCGAAGACGGTGCAGACCGAGGCCGCCCCGTCCCGTTGGAGGTGCCGCGCGATCGCGACGGCTCGTTCACTCCACGGCTGGTGCCCAGGGCGCCCGCCGTCTCGGCGGGCTCGATGACATGATCATCTCGCTGTACGCCGGTGGAATGACGTTGCGCGACATTCAATTTCATCTTGCCTCGACGATCGGAACCGATGTTTCGCACGAGACGATCTCCAAGATCGTCGATGAGATCTCCGAGGAGGTCCTGGCCTGGCAGCGTCGGCCGCTGGACCCGATTTACCCGGTGGTCTACCTCGACGCGATCGTGGTCAAGGTCAAAGACGGCGGCCACACCCGCAACAAGGCCGCTCATATCGC
Organism: Mycobacterium bourgelatii; assembly: GCF_010723575.1. Classification (NCBI taxonomy): domain Bacteria; kingdom Bacillati; phylum Actinomycetota; class Actinomycetes; order Mycobacteriales; family Mycobacteriaceae; genus Mycobacterium; species Mycobacterium bourgelatii. The sequence goes on along the minus strand of NZ_BLKZ01000002.1, from coordinate 355,906 downwards.
CGTAGGCGTCGATATGGCCGGGATCAAGCACGTGCTGGGCATCTGGGTCCAGCAGAACGAAGGAGCGGCGTTTTGGGCCTCAGTGTGTGCCGATCTGGCCAATCGCGGCGTTCGCGACGTGCTGATCGTGTGCTGCGACGGGCTGACCGGCTTTCCCGAGGCGATCGCGGCCACCTGGTCGCAGGCCACCGTGCAGACCTGTGTGGTGCATCTGCTGCGCAACGCGCTGCGGTTCGTGTCCTACAGCGACCGCAAAGCCGTGGCCGCAGCCCTCAAACCGGTCTACACCGCGGCGGATGCTGAGGCTGCCCGTGCCGAACTCGATGCGTTCACCACGTCGGAGTTAGGCAAGAAAAATCCGACGGTGACCAGGGTTTTCGATCGTTCGTGGGAGCAGTTCACCCCCTTCCTGGCGTTTGCGCCCGAGTTGCGCCGGGTCATTTACACGACGAACGCGATCGAATCGCTGAACTACCAGTTGCGCAAGGTCATCAAGACCCGAGGCCAGTTCCCCAACGATGCCGCCGTGGTCAAACTCCTCTGGCTGGCCATCTGCAACATCGAGGACAAACGCGCCGCCGAACGGGCCAAAAAATACGCCCAGAAACGTTGCCGAACAGCGCCCGGACGTCTCGTGGAAGGACAGGTGGTCACCAACTGGAAGAAGGCACTCGAACAACTCTCGCTGGTCTACCCAGACCGCATCGAGCGGTACCTATAACTCGACGACTAACAAGAAAACCAAACAGGCGACTTACACAGAAAACTTGACACGCTCCGAGGTAGGCGGTAGCTCGCCTTGCCAGCCAAGGGCAGCCGCTACCCCAGCGCCCCCATGACCGCCTTGTCCACTTCGAGGTCGAGCACGGTGAGGTTTGCCCGTCGAAATCCTTCGACCACAAACTCCGCGGGCTGCAATCCCGGCCACACCACACACATCCCGACCGAGTCCCACGCATCGAACGCAAAGAACCGATAAGCCTGCCAGGCCGTGTCGAAGTCTGGTGGGTCCTCGACACCGTGCTCGGCCAGCGTCTCCAGATAGAGCCGCAGCAGTGACTCCTCGTGTGCACGACGCAGTTCCGTGGGTATGGAGTGGGTGCAGAAGTAACTGACTTCGCGGATCCCCGGGCCACGGTGGATCACCTGCCAGTCCAGCAGGCCGCCACGTCCGTCCGGCAGGCTGTAGGAGTTTCCGGCATGCGCGTCACCATGCAGCACCGTCTGCGGCCCGCGTTCCCAACGGGCATGCAGCGCTCGGTCGTGCTCGTTGACGAAGGTGGCCATGCGTCGCACCGCCGGATTCAGATCGTGCTCGTCCGACGACAACAGCTTCTTGCGCATCGAGCGGAACTGCCAGAGCAGCAGCTTGAAACCGGGCCGCCGACTTTCCGGCGCGATCCACGACAGGTCGGCCGCCAACCGCGGACTCTCCCAGAACGCCGCGTGCAACTTCCCCAAGGCGCGCATCATGCCCTGCGCATACGCCAGATCGACCTCATCCGGTTTGGCGAGGAATCGTGCGCCGGAGGCGACGAGATCTTCCAGCACCAACAGATGACGGGCACCGTGCCCGGCATGGCTGGCATACACCGCCGGCGCGACGTCGTCGCCGAGCTCGGGCCGCAGCTGTTGATAGAAGCGCACCTCGTTGATCGCCATATCGAGCGCGGCAACCATGGTGCGGTTCTTGGCCGACAGCGGCGTGGATTTGACGAACAAGCTCGAAGGAAGTCCCGCGGCAATACCCGCGTCGTTCCATTCGATCCCCAGGCGGCGACGGTCGGTCGTTCCGGTGGTCCCGTCCAGCGGCACCAGCGCCTCGGCCACCGCTCCGGGCGCCCGGCCCGCGAACTGCTGTGACAGCCACCGCGCATCGACCCCGTCGGCCGAATGTGGTTTGGGCGCAGGCAACCACGGCGATATCGCCAGTGCGGTTTCCACAATCGCGCGGGTGGTGCTGCCGGGCTTCATCGTCCTCCTCGCGGACCGTAACCGCGTGAGACGGATGATACTGTAATCGCCAATGAGTCCCACGCCGAAGGCTGGCAACCTCCTGGCCGGCGCGCTCTCCGCCCGGCCGGTGGAACGCGACGCGTCGGACACCGCGATCCTGGAAGCGACGCTGCGCTGCCTGGCGCGATATGGCATGGAACGCATGACCGTTGAGGACGTCGCCCGCACCGCCGGGGTGGGCCGCGCGACGGTCTTCCGCCGCTTCGAATCGAAGGACGATCTGATCAGGCAGGCACTGGCGCGCGAGCTGCAGCGCCTGGTCGCCGAGTTCGGGGAGAAGGGCGGCGCGATCGACGATCCGCTCGAGCGCCTCGTCGAGTTGTCGGTTCACACGGTCTGGGTCATCCGCACCCACCCTGTCGCCCGTCGACTCGCCGAGGAAGACGACGCGCTGCCGCTACACCGCGACCCCCGCCTCACGCAGTTCCAACTCGACGGACTGAGGCGCTACCTTGACCAGACGGCCGCCGAAATCGGTGTCAGCACCGACACCGAATCGATCGCGGAGCTTCTCCTGCGCTTCTTCGGAAGTGTCTGGCTGGCACCGGAACTCGGCGCGTCACTCGATGACGAGGCCAAGGTGCGACGCATGATCACAACGTTGCTGGCCCCCCTGACGCGCCCCTGACGCCTTCAACGGCCCCAACTCAATTCGAGCGAGTCGAGGCCGAACACCTGACCCGCATGCTCGACGGGTTGGTTGACCACCCGATAGTCGGGGATGCGCCGGTGCCACTCCTCGAGCATGACGGTCATCTCCTGGCGGGCCAGGTGCGAGCCGAGGCAACGGTGAGGGCCGGCCCCAAACGAAATATGCCGGGTGACACCGCGGTCCAGATCGACGTGACGGGCATCGGGAAAGATCGTCTCGTCACGCCCCGCGGCCGCCAACGGAAACGACGCCATATCACCGGCCTTCACCGGGCAGCCGTGAAAGTCCATGTCGCGCGTGGCTTTACGGGCCGTCTGGACGATCGGGTACGCACGCAACAACTCCTCGACCGCAAGCGGAATGATCGAGGGTTCGGCTGCCAGGCGCGCCCGGTCATCAGGGTGGCTCGCCAGATGCAACATGGCGTAGGCCAATTGGCTTGCGACGGTGTCCAGTCCGGCCATAAACAGAAGTAGCAGGCAGTTCAGCAGATCTCCGTCGGCGACCGGTTCCCCGTCGATGGTCCAGCCGATCGCGGCGCTGACAATGTCGTCGGCGTCGGGGTGCGGGTTCGCGCGGCGTTCCCCAATCAGCGTTTGGAAGTAAGCGACGACCTGCTGCATGCCTTCCAATCGGACGGCCATCACCTCGTCGCCAACGCCGGTTTGGTGCAGCATCTTGTCTTCCCACTCCAGGAACTCGTCGAGGCGCTCGACGGGCATCCCCATGATGTTGAGGAAGATGTGCGAGGGAAACACCCGCGCCACCTGTTTGACAAAGTCGCAGGAGCCCTGCGGGGCGATCTTCTCGACCAACTCCGCGGCCAATCGGCGATGCTCGTCACGCAAGGACTTCACCCGGCCGGGGGAGAAGTACTCGGCCAGCACGTGCCGCCACTTGGCGTGTTCGGGCGGGTCGATCATCACCGGAATCCATTTGTACGGCGGGTTCGGGTCCGTCGGCACGATCACGCTGCTCGACCACAACTCCGGATGCTGCAATCCCTCCAAGATCGCGCTGTAGTCGGTGAACATCCAATAGCCGTTGCCCTCTTCATTACGGAACACCGGGCGCAGTCGGTCCTGCCGGTCGTCGATGCTCTGGAACCCGATCAGTGCCGGGCCGCCCAGTGCGGTCAGTTCGAACTTGTCCACCGGGCACTGGCCCGCGCCCACCTGGGTTTCACCGCTCACGTTCCTGTCCTTCCTTCCAGATGCTCGACCAGGCCCTACGGCCGTGGATGCCGCCGCGAATTCGCTAGCTTTACTCGCCGTGCAGGCGGCGCAGCTCCTCGCCCACCTTGCCGCGTCTGGCCGAGGCGACCCGCGCGCCCCGGCCCCGCAACTCAGGGTCGGGAACCGGCAGCACGACAGCTCCGGTCTGCTTGGAGGGCAACAACACCTTCGCGGTGCCCTTGGTGGTCGCTTCGTCGCGCTGGTTCGTGGCCGCCACGTCCACCGAGACCACGTCCTGCGGGCCATCCTTGGCTGTGACGGTTCCGGTGCATAGGTGTATGTCACCGTGGTAGTTGAAACCCCTTGTCTGGACTTCCATCTCGGCAAGCCAGCCGTCATCGCCGATCCAGTTGGTCAGCAGATGGCTGATCCACGCCGCACGCATCTGCCCGTAGTCGTAGGGTGCCGGTATGCCTAACGCCTTGGCCCGCTCGGGATCCCAGTGCAGGCGCTGCACCACGTCGGGCACTCCGTACTCGTCGGGCACGAAGAACGCCGGCATCCTCTGGCGCATCTTGTGGGCGTACTTCAGCGGTCCGACGCTGTATCCGCCCCAGCCCCAACCCATGTGCATGCAGATGATGTCCACGACGGTCAGTGGGCCCTTCATCACCGGCGGTAGCTGGTCACCGACCTTGACGTCCTCCCACCACTGCGGGTCGGCGCCGCGACGCACCTCGGCTTCGTAGGCGGCCTCTACCTCCGCCAGTGCTTCCTGGGTCCAGGTCTGACGCTGGATGTGGGAGTACTTGCCGGCCTTTTTCGAACCATGCCGCTCGGCGTTGATGTAGGACTCGTCCCGGGTGGCGATCGGATTGCCGTCGATGTCGACATAAAGACTGCGGAAGGTCTCTTTGACCGAACGGCCGCCCGCGAAGGAAGAGCTCTCCTTCACCTCCACGTCCAGGGTGTAATGCTCGACCAAGACCGGTCGGCCCGGGTAAACGGGTTTGTACCAGGTCCATTTCACGCCCGAGTAGTACTTGCCCGTGCCCCGAAACAGCCCCTTGAACAGCTTCTTTCGTTCCGGGTCAGTGAATTTCGGCGTCTGGTCGAGTCCGGTGGAGATCAAGAACGTCGGCGGCGCGATCTGATCGTGCCAGCGCGTCGTGGCGCCGTACGCCGGGTTGTGGAACAGGGGATTGTCGTCCCCGCAGCCAAAGGCGAAGTGGCTGATGACATCCTGGGACGGCACCCTGTTCCACAACTCACCGGACTTGTAGACCGGAATGCCGATTTGATCGCGGGCCCGTTCGATGTCCTCGTCGGTGATGCGGCCCTCGACGGCAGCGGTGTTGTCCTCCGTGGTGGTCATCAAATCTCCTTAGCGTCGCCGGTTGTTCAAGATTCTCCGCACGGCCCGTTCACGCAATGCGTCAGCCCGACCGACCAGGGCCGCGTTGGCCTGGGCGCGGCGCAGCAGCAGATGCGCCGGATGCTCCCAGGTGAAGCCCAGGCCGCCGTGGATCTGAATGGCGCCCTCGGCCGCCAGCACCGCGGCGTCTAACGCGGCCGCGGCCGCCAGGTCCACCAGGTGTTCGGCATCAGCCTGGCAGGCGGAGGCGGCCAGGACCTGGCTGCGGGCGCCTTCCAGCGCGACGGCTATGTCCGCGCAGCGGTGCGATATCGCCTGGAAACTGCCGATCCGGCGGCCGAATTGCTCGCGCTCACCTGCCCAACGCACAGCCATCTCGAGCGCACGCGATCCCACCCCGACCGAGTCGGCGGCGACGGCGAGCACCGCCGCCCGATGCGCGGTCGCTACCCCGTCCCGCACCCGATCGCCGGTCGCCAGCACGGCGGCCGGAACGTCGGCGAGGTCGACCGAGCCGATCGTCGCGGTCAGGTCGAGCGATTGGTGCGCGGTGACGGTCACACCGGGTCCGCTCGGGTCGACGCTCAACAAAGCCTCGCCGTCGCCGTCGCGGGCCAGCACCAGTAGCACCTCGGCAGCGGGCGCACCCGCCACGATCGGCACGGAGCCGGTTACCCCGCCCCCGTCCCAGCGCGGCAAATCCGTTGTGCGCCAGCCTGAGTCGTCGAGGGGCACGACGAACGCCGCGGGTGCACCGCCGGTGATGCGCAGCGCCGCGTCGGACGCCCCCACCGCGGTCGCCACCGCCAGAGCGCCGAGTGTCGGCACCAGCGGAGCCGCCGTCAGCGCCTTTGCGGCCTCCTCCACCGCGGCATAGAGCAACCGCGGCCGCGCCCCGGCCCCGCCCAGCGACTCGTCGGCCGCCAGACCCGGCAGCCCGAATTCGACGAGCGCAGACCAGGCGCGGCGGTCCCACGAACCGATGGGCCGGCTGCGGTCAAGGAGAGTTCCGACGTCGACGCAGGCGTCCAGTGCCTTGGCCAGCACGCCGCGCAGCTCACGCTCGTCGTCGTCGGGCAGGGCCAGCGGTGTCCCTGGCACCACGGCGGCGTCACGGGTCTTCTCGCCGCGGTGTGACGGCAGGCCCAGGACGGTCTCGGCGATGGTGTTGCGCTGGATCTCGGCGGTTCCAGCGCCGATGGTGGTGGCGCGGCTCATCAGGTACCCGTACGTCCAGCGCCCGCCGTCAGCGGCGATCGCGGCCCGACTACCCAAGACCGCTCGCGGTCCCAACGCCCGCAACGCCAGTGCGTGCAGGTGTTGTTCGAACTCCGACTTCACCAATCGGTTCACCGAGGCGACGCCGCCGGGATCCTCGCCGCGCAGCACCGTCGCGAGCGCGCGTGCGCTGTTCGCGGCGATCGTTTGCACGCCCGACTCCAGCCGGGCGATGTCCTGACGCACCAACGGGTCGGCCGTCAAACCGCTTCTCGCCAGCAGGGCTACGACGCGGTCGACGGTGCGACGGTATTTGAACTCGTCGGCCAGGAAGGCGGTGGCCCGCTCGTGGCCGAGCGAGGTCCGCATGATCTCCCACCCGCGGCCCTCCTCGCCAACGAGGTTTTCCACCGGCACCGCGACGTCGTCCAGAAACACCTCGGCGAAGTGCGCCGCGCCGCTGATGTCGCGGAGCGGGCGTACCGTGATGCCCGCGCTGTCCATCGGGATGAGCAGGTAGCTAATCCCATCTGTGCTGCGACCCGGCGGGCCGGTGCGCACCAGGGCGAACATCCAGTCGGCGCGGTCGGCCATCGTCGTCCACACCTTCTGCCCGGTGACGCGGTAGCAGTCGCCATCATGAATGGCCTTGGTGGACAACGACGCCAGATCACTGCCGGCGCCCGGTTCGGAGAAGCCCTGGCACCAGAACTCGTCCGCCCGCAGCAGCGGTTTCAGAAAGCGGTCTTTCTGCGCCTGGGTGCCGTGGGTAATCAGCGTGGGCGCCACGATGAACGACAGCGGGCACGGGTGCGGCGGCGTGCCCGCGGCCGTCGTCATCCGGTAGTACTCGAGTTGGTCCTCCAGCGACAATGCCAATCCGCCGACCGATCTTGGCCATCCAGGGGCGGCCAGGTCGTTGTCGACCAGCTCGGCATGCCAGCGGCGGGCGGCCTCAATGCGATCGCCAGCGACGTCTCTTGGCCGCCCGGCGAAATCGTCAAGGAGCCGCTGCAGCCGAGGCTTCCAGTCGGTTTCGTTAGCGGACAACGGATTTCACCTTGAGATCGATGATGTCGTCGAAGCCGTCATTGGCTTGGCCTTCCGCTGAAACGACCGTGTGATACTCAAATCGTCTACAGAGTATCAACCGTCTTAATCGCGTGTTGACGCTCCGCCGGCGGGCGAAATGCGACACCGTGTAAAGACACGGCGTCATTATGGTGTCAATTCATAACGCAGGCGGCGGTAATTGACGTCCACGATGGTATGTATGCGAGTGCTAATTTCGCTGTAGTGGCGGGGGGCATGGGATGGCATCGTTAAGCCGCTCTCTGGCTTCGATCGTTTTGTTGCTGACGATTGGTGGCAATTCTGCTGTCGTTACACCAACGGTTGCCCATGCGGCCGACGAAGCGGTTCCCGCGACAGTCTTCACCCTTGACCCGGCATTTCGCCGGTTACCCACGAACTGGTTGCGGGGTGAGTTGTTCTGGCCGCCAAATACCACGGTACGGGTGCCATACACCAACCTTCCGGCGGCGATCAATGTGCACCGGGGCGCCGACACGCTCGATCAATATCTGCATGCCACCGCGGGGCCGAAGATCGTCCTGGGACACAGCGAAGGTGCGCAGGTCATAGACGATTGGCTGCGCAGATTCGGCCCGGGAAGCGATATCGACCCGACGACGGTGACCTTTGTTCTCACCGGCGATCCGGAAAGCAAATACAATGGCTGCATGAGCATCCCTAACAGCGGATGCACCGCCGCTTATGGCGGAAAAGGGTTCCCGGCCGACACCCGATATACGGTCAAGGTCATTTCCCGCCAATACGATTTCTGGGCCGATTGCCCGAACGACCTTTCGAACTCCACCGCTCGAATGAACAGATTTGCCGCCATGTGGGTCGGGGGTGCGGGGCAATACCGGCAAGTGCATGGCGACTACAGCAACATCGGGCTCAACGATCCGTCGAACAAGACATATGTCGAGGGGAATGCGACCTACATATTGGGATCGCCCGCGACCTATTACCTGCCGATGGTCACGCTGAACTTGACGACATCGGACGCGTCAAAGCGAATCGCCGACATGCAGCTTCGCCCCAGCGTCGAGGCCGCGTACAGCCGGCCGATGGAGGCGCCGCCGCCGCCCTACTGACGGGTGGCGCGAAATTGCTACAGCGGCGTCCAGACCGGACCCACCCAAACACCCCACCCGCCGGAGCGGGGATCCCAGACCGGATCGAGCGTCGGTGCCCAGGGCGGTGGCGGTGGGGGTGGTGCCACGTCCAGCGGCGCGTAGGGCGGCGCCCAGGTCGGCGGGACCTGGTACCACTCCGGCATCGGGGGCTGCAGTTTGCACTCGCCGGTGGCGAAATTGAACGACATGTTGAAATCGCAATCGCGGGCTGAACTGACTGCCGGCGTCACCAGCGTCGCCGTCGCCATCGGCGCCAACGCAGCCACCGCGACGACGGCCAAACGATGACTCCACCACCGCATCGCAGGCCTCCCGCCAAGGTCCGTCCCCCGACCTCGGGAATTCAGCTTATGCGCGGGGTCAGCCCATCACCAGTAGTGGCAGCGAGATCGCGCCCGCGCCGCCGGTCACCAACAGGACCCAGCGTCCGTTGAAGGGCAGGATGACCTCGATGCCGAAGATCGCGAATCCAACCTCGGAGGCGACGGCGGCCTCGGGTAGCTCGAACTCGAGGAATTGCGGCTCGTCATCCTCCGACGGCGGCCTGATCTCCACGTTGACTCGCCGGTCCGGATTGTCCGGCTCGGCCTGAGTCAGTGTCACCAGCAGGAATTTGGCCACCCGGTCTTCGTCGACCGTGTATCGGGACAGCACGCCGCCCGACACACTGAGCTTGTTATCCACCGCCGAAGCCGCTTCGGCCAGGAAAGCCCCGACTATCACTCCGCTGAACCTACGCTCACTGGCCTGGGATATCTCAGCTGGCGCCGTACGGTTGCGGCTGCTGCGGTTGCGACTGCTGCGGGTGCGGCTGCTGGGGGTGCTGCTGCGGCTGGTGGGGGTGCTGCTGCGGCTGTGCTGGTCCGCCGTAGCCGAGTTGCGACGCGGTGTAGCGCGCGGCATCGGTGACCGGCACGGCCTGCACCGCGGTGCCGTACGCGCAGATCTCGGTCCACACGTCGCCGAGTTCCGTCGTGTCGAACCGCATTGCGACGATCGCGTTGCCGCCCTTGGTGCGGGCCTCGTTGATCAGCCGTGACATCGCCTCGTTACGGCTTTCGGCCAGGTTCTTGGTCATACCCTGCAACTCTCCGCCGAACATCGACTTCAACCCGGCGCCGAACTGCGCGAAGGCATTTCGCGAGCGAACGGTGAGCCCGAAAACCTCGCCACAGACGCGCTGGATCTCCCAACCGGGAATGTCATTGGTAGTGACGACGAGCACCGGACGACCTTTCTGTGTAGGCAAGTTGTTGGCTGGCTCCCGGTGCAGGGTACCGCCACCGGTAGTCGCTTAACGAAGCGTCCCCGGCTACGGTCAGTGTCATATCCCGGCTACGACGGCGAGGAGGTCGCGTGGGTGCTGCGAGCGAAGCCACGGGGGCAATTCAGCAGGCCGCCGACGACGCTGCAGACCTCGCCTTCGACGACCTGACGTCGCCCCAACTCACCGACGTCCAGCGCCAGGTGCTGGAGTTCACCGAGGCCAAGCGCGTCAACTTCGACCTCGACCAGATGCTCGCGGAGGCCACGGCGCAGGCGGGGGCAACCGACCTCGACGACACGGATGGATTCACCGACCGCCTGCGCGCACACCTGGCCGCGATCGAGGCCGACGAGGGCCTGCGCCAGCTCACCCGTTCATCCCTGCGACAACGAGTGGTTCGCCTGTTGCGCAACCGGTTGTCGTTGACCGAGCTCCTCAAGCGGTACCCCGAAATCGAGTCGATCGAGATAGAGAACCCCTTCATCGTCGTCGGCATGCCGCGTTCGGGAACCACGCACCTGGTCAACCTCATCGCCGCGGACCCGCGCGGACGGGCGTTGCCGTACTGGGAGAGCCAGGAACCGATTCCGGCCCGCGGTGAGGGACCGGACATCAACGGCGTCGACCCCCGGTACACGCGGACCAAGCGGGAGCACGAGGCGCTGATGGCCAGTGCGCCGGTGGTCGCCGCCATGCACGACCGGTTCCCCGAGGCCATCGAAGAGGAGGTGGAACTGCTCGACTTGGACATGGCGTCGTATGTCCTGGAATGGCATGCGCGCGTGCCCGATTGGCGCGACTACTACATGAACCTGGACCAGACCCGGCACTACGCGTACCTGAAGAAAGTGCTGCAGGCGTTGACCTTTCTGCGCGGGCCGCGCACCTGGATCCTGAAGAGTCCGCAACATTGCGAGCAACTGCCGGCGCTGACCGCGACCTTCCCCGATGCGACAGTGGCGTTCACCCACCGCGACCCGGTCGCGGTGATCCAATCGGCGATCACCATGATGGCGTATTCGGATCGGCTGCGCCGCAACAGCATCGATCCGGACTGGCTGCTGGACTACTGGACCGACCGCGTGCACCGGCTACTCAGCGCCTGTGTGCGCGACCGCGAGTTGGTGCCGGCCGAACGCAGCATCGACATCAGCTTCCATCACCTCAACGGCAACGAGATGCCGCTCCTGGAAGAGCTTTACCGACGCGGCGAAGTCGAACTGACACCAAAGGTGCGGCGACGCTTCGAGCGGTACCTGGCGAGCAATCCGCGCGGCAAGCACGGCCGCATCCGCTACGAACTGCAGCGCCATTTCGGCGTGACCGCCGACGAGCTACGTAACCGCTTCGGCTTCTATTTTGACCGTTTCGACGTGCGGCCCGAATAGAGGAGACAACTGCCATGTTCGAACCGGTGTATCGCAGCCGGCCCGGTGCCGACGCCATGCGCCCGGCGTGCGCCGAAGCGGCCGAACAGGTCGCTCCCGGCCTGTGGTGTTCGCCGGGGCTGTCGAACGCCTATCTGCTCACCACCGGCGAGGGCAGGGTGATCGTCAACACCGGCATGGGCTTTGAGGGTCCGGTCCACCGCGCCAATTTCGACGCTGTCGATTCTTCGCCGGTGCGCTACGTCATCTTCACCCAGGGGCATGTGGACCATGTGGGCGGACTGGACAGCGTGCGTGACCCGGATACAACGGTTGTCGCCCAAGCGAACTGGACCTTGTGGCGCGATGACAACGAGCGCCTGCTCCCGTACCGTGCCAACCGCAGCGCGTTCGCGTTCAAAGACACACTCGCCGACGGCATCCGCGCCATTCAGCGGCGCCTCGGCACCTCGCGGCTGCCGGGGCAGAGCGTTCCCACCGTCGACCTCGAATTTGAGGACACGCTCACCCTCGAGGTCGGCGGACGACGGCTGGAGCTGATCGCCGTGCCCGGCGGCGAGACAACCGATTCGCTCGTAGTGTGGCTGCCCGACGAGCGAATATGCTTGTGTGGAAATACCTTTGGCCCATTGTTCGGGCACATCCCCAATCTGGTCACCATCCGAGGCGATCGTTACCGGGATGCGCTGACGGCGATCTCCTCCATCGAACGGGTCCGCGACCTGCAGCCCGAGCTCCTGGTGACCGGTCACTTCGACCCGATCGCCGGGGCCGAACGCATCCACGCCGAGTTGACCCGGCTGCGGGATGCGATTCAGTACGTGCATGACGAGACCGTTGCCGGGATGAATGCGGGCAAGGACATCCACACCCTGATGCGGGAGATCACCCTGCCCGCCGAATACGAAGTGGGCCAAGGCTATGGCAAGGTCGCCTGGGATGTGCGGGCGATCTGGGAGAACTACTCCGGATGGTTTCACCACCGGTCGACGACGGAGCTCTACCCGGTCGGATTCGATGAGGTCCGCGCCGACGTGGTCGAATTGGCCGGTGCCGAGGCGCTGGTCGATCGCGCGCGGGAACACCTGGAAGCAGGCCGTCCGCTACATGCGATTCACCTTGCCGAGCTCGTCCCCGCCGATCATGCCGGCGCCCGCGAGGTGCTTCGGGCCGCCCACGAGAGCCTGCTCGGCGACAGCGTGAACTTCTGGGAAAGCGCGTGGCTCAAGCAACAAATAGCAAGGAGCTCATGACCGTGACATTCGCACTGCAACCAGAAGACCTCTATCACACCGGCATCGTCGTGCCCGACCTCGATGCCGCGATGGAACACTTCAGCACGCTGGCCGGGTACGAGTGGATCACGCCACTGAACTACACGCTGCCCTTCCGCACCGCTACCGGCACCCGTGAACTCACCTCCACCGTCGTCTATTCGCTGCAGAGTCCGCACCTCGAACTCATCCAGGAGGTTCAGGGAACGCCGTGGACGGCGGCTCCCGGCAACGCCGTGCACCACCTGGGCTATTTCACCGACAATCTCACCGCCACGGGCGAACAACTGGAGAACACCGGCTTCACCTTCGAAATGACCGGCCACGTGCCGGGGCAGAAGCTCGCGCTGTTCGCCTACTACGTCGACGCATTCGGCACCCGGATCGAAATCGTCGACCGCGCACTGTTTCCCGACTGGTCCGCGTTCCTGCGGTCCCAGACCCCGGACCGGTAGCCGCACATGCTGATCAGCGTATTGCGGTTCAACTTCGGCTCACCGCAAGGCAATCCACGTACCCAGGGTGAATTGATTCGCGCCGCATTGGAACTGGCGCAATGGGGTGAATCGCGCGGCATCACTTCGATCAGCGTCGACGAGCATCACGTGACCGGACACGGCTGGAGCTGTAATCCGATCATGGCCGCTTCGATGTTCCTGGCGCGCACGTCGAGACTGATCGCGAGCGTGGACTGTGCGCTGGGGCCGCTGTGGAATCCGGTCCGGCTGGCCGAGGACATTGCGCTCGTCGACAACATGAGCCGCGGCCGGCTGCACACCACGATCGGGCTGGGCTATCGGACGGTCGAATACGACGAACTCGGCGTGGATTTCAGCAAGCGCGGCAAGCTGATGGACGCACTGGTGGAACGCATGCTGGCGTATTGGGCCACCATCGGGACCTGGTCGCGGCCGCATCCGCCGCTGTACATCGGGGGTGGCTCGCGCGCCACTGCGCGCCGGGCGGCGCGGTTCCGGCTACCGCTCAGCCTGGCCGACTACCTGCCCGACGTGGACGCGCTCTACCGCGAGTTGTGCGCCGAGGCGGGCAGCACGCCGTTTGTGCTGATGCCCGGCCCGACCAACCGCGGGATGATCTACCTCCACGAGGATCCGGACCGGGCCTGGGCCGAACTCGGTGACTACATTCTCTGGGAGGCGGTCACCTACGGCGGCTGGTCGTCCGACGAACGTTCCCTGATGCACCTGCCGGGGGTCCAGACCCTCGATGAGGTCAAGGCGTCGGGACGCTACCGGTTCCTGACTCCCGAGCAGCTCATCACCGAAATCCGCGAGGCCGACAACTTCGGACCGATCGTGTTGCACCCACTGGTCGGCGGCATGCCGATCGACGAAGCGTGGAAGTCGGTGCAACTGCTCACCGACACGGTCCTGCCCGCGCTCAACGGCTAGGTGCGGCCGAAAGCGGCGGTTAGAAGCCGAACGTCGTCGGCGGCAGGTCACTCACCAGGATCGGAAGCGAGATCGCGCCGGTGCCCCCGCTCACCACCATCACCCAGCGGCCGTTGTCGGGCAGGCGCAGCTGCAGTTCGAAGAAGGCGAACCCGGGGAACTCGGCGACGGCGCTCTCTGGCACCTCGAAGTCGAGCTTGATCGGGTCGGCGTCCGACGGCGGCCGCATCTCGATTTCTAGTTTGCGTTCGGTGTTGCCCGGCTCCGATTGAGTCAGCACCACCAGCACAAAGCGGGCCAATCGGTCGGGTCCGAGCGCGAATCGGGACAGCACGCCGCCCGACACGTTGAGTTTGTTGTCGACCGCGGCAGCTTGGTCTGCCAGGAAGGCGCCTGTGAGTATCACGCCGCTGAACCTACCCCGACGCTGGTCGTCGGTCGTCGCCGCCCACCGCCTAGGCGCCGCCGAGGCGCATACGCGTAGCGGGTCGAGCGTTATCAGCGATTCCGCCGATGTTGTTCGCTCGGCGCCGCCCCAAGCTGGTTAGCATGAGTGAGACTGACTGGAGCGACGTGGGCGTTAGCGAGCTTCCGGCCGGGTTACCAACCGGCATCGTGACGTTGCTGCTGGCCGACGTCGAAGGCTCGACGCGGCTGTGGGAGACCCAACCCGACGAGATGACCGCCGCCGTCGCACGCCTGGATCAGGTGCTGGCCGAAGTCGTCGCCAACCATGAGGGGGTCCGCCCGGTCGAGCAGGGTGAGGGCGACAGCTTCGTGATCGCCTTCGCCCGCGCCTCCGACGCGATGGCCTGCGCGCTGGACCTGCAGCGGGGACCGTTGGCGCCAATTCGGCTGCGGATCGGAATTCACACGGGCGAGGTTCGGCTCAGAGACCCACGGGATCGGAGCAACTACGTAGGCCCGACGATCAACCGCACCGCGCGATTGCGGGAGCTGGCCCACGGCGGCCAAACCGTGTTGTCGGGCGCGACCGAGTTGATGGTCGTCGATCAACTCTCACATCTACCCCGGCCGGAACGGGTGGTGCAGCTGTGCCATCCCGAACTGCGGAACGAATTCCCGCCGCTGCGTACACCCAAAGCCGCTGTCTCCCAAAATCTTCCGGCGCAACTGACGAGTTTCGTCGGTCGACGGTCGGAAATTGCAAAGCTCCGCGAGGCGCTGGCGAGCAACCGGCTGGTCACCCTCACCGGAGCGGGTGGCGCGGGCAAGACACGCCTGGCGGTCCAGCTGGCCGCGGACTTGGCCGCCCAATACACCGACGGAATCAGTTACGTCGATCTGGCGCCGATCACCCACGCCGTCGTCGTTCCGGTGACCGCGGCCCGCGCGCTGGGCCTGCCCGACCAGCCTGGCCGGACGACCGTCGAGACGCTGCAGCAACACCTTCGCGACCGGCACATGCTGCTGGTGTTCGACAACTGCGAGCATCTGCTCGACGCTTCCGCATCCTTGGCCGCCGCGCTGCTCGGCGCCGCGCCCCGGCTGACCGTGCTCGCCACCAGTCGCGAACCCCTGGGTGTGACGGGCGAAGCGGCCTGGCAGGTGCCGTCGCTCTCGTTGTCCGACGAGGCCATCGAGTTGTTCGCCGATCGCGCCCGGTTGGCGCGGGCCGGGTTCACCGTGACTGACGACAACCTCCGCGACGTGACCGAGATCTGCCGACGCCTGGACGGGATGCCGCTCGCCATCGAACTCGCGGCGGCTCGGGTGCGAACCCTGTCGCTGACCGAGATCGTCGACAGCCTGCACGACCGGTTCCGGCTCCTGACCGGCGGCTCGCGCATCGCCGTGCGCCGTCAGCAGACGCTGCGTGCGTCGGTCGATTGGTCGCACGCGCTGCTCACCGAGACCGAACGCGTGCTGTTCCGCCGACTGGCCGTATTCCTGGGCGGCTTCGACCTCGACGCTGCCCAGGCGGTGGCCGGCGCCGACGGGGTCGAGCGCTACCAGGTGCTCGACCAACTCACCCTGCTCGTCGACAAGTCCCTGGTGGTCGCCGAGAGCGTCGGGGACGCAACACGATATCGACTACTCGAGACCGTGCGCCAATACGCGCTGGAAAAGCTCGGCGAGTCCGGCGAGGCCGACGCCGTCCGGTCGCGCCACTGTGATTACTACACGTCGATGGCGGCCCCGCTAGACGCGCCCGCGCGCACCGACTACCAGCAACGGCTCGAACAAGCCGAAATCGAAATGGACAACCTGCGCAACGCGTTGGGATGGAACCTGGAGACGTCCAATTGCGAGGGCGCGTTGTCGCTCGCGTCGTCCCTGCAACCGCTTTGGCTGACGCGGGGACGCATGCTGGAGGGCCGGGCCTGGTTCGACACCGTAGTCGCCGAACGTGATCTCGACGACCTCGACGTGCCCGCCGCGGTACGCGCCCGCGCCCTCGCCGACACCGCGGTATTAGACATCTTTGCCGGCGGCACCATCGATCCCGCCCAGCGCGCTCTGGCAATCGCCCGCGACCTCGGTGACCCGGCCCTGCTGGCGCGGGCGTTGACCGCGCTTGGGTTCATCGAGGGCGCCATGCGCTACAACGGCGAGTTGGCTGCAAAGTACTACTCAGAGGCAATGGGTTTCGCGCGGAAATTGGACGACCGATGAAGCCTCAGCCAGATCCTCGCGTGGCAGACCAACACGGCGGTCAGCGTGGGCGACCCGACGTCGGCCCGCGCGGCCGGGGAAGAAGGCCGCGATCTCGCGGACGCTATCGGTGACCGGCCGAACTCGCGGTGGTGCCGGTCGTTCCTGGCCTGGGCGCAGCTAATGCAGGCCGATGTGGCCGGCGCGATCGCGGCATTCCAGGGCGTGAGCGCCGAATGCGAGGAAGAACACGATGAGTTTCTCCTCCCGCTCAACCTGATGGGCCTGAGTGCTGCACTCACATACCAGGGTGATGTCGATGCGGCGCGCGCCGTGGGCGACAGAGCACTCGAGACCGCGTCGCGCATGGATGTCTACTTCCAGGCGATGGGTCAAGTGGCCTCGGCGGTGGCGGCGCTGGCCGCGGGCGACGTCAACACCGCCCACGAGGCCAGCGAGCGGGCCTGGCACTACATCAATTTGGCCCAGCCTCAGATGGCCGTCGCGCAACGCGCCTTCTGTTCCGTCGAGGTGGCGCTGGCAGAAGGCGACCTCGGGGTCGGGCGCGACGGTGGGCCGACGAAGCTATCGCGGTGGCGACGGGATGGCACCTGGCAGCGGCACTATTGGCCCGAGCCCGCGTCGCCGTCGCAGAGGGAGACCGAGAGGAAGCGCAACGTTACGCCCATGATGCGCTGGCCTGCGCCGTGAACTCGGGGGTTCGCCAACCGCTCCCCGGCATCCTCGAGTGCCTTGCCGACCTGGCCAAAGATGTCGACGGTCAACAGGCCGCCCGGCTGTTCGGCGCGGCCGAGGCGTTCCGAAAGCGCACCGGCTTGGTGCGGTTCAAGGTCCATCAGGCCGACTACGAATCTTCGGTTGCGGCACTCCGCGATGCCATGGACGCCTCGGAGTTCGACGCGGCCTGGGCGGAGGGGGCGGCCCTGTCCACCGAGGCCGCGATCGCCTACGCGCAGCGCGGCCGCGGCGAGCGCAAGCGGCCCGCCAGCGGCTGGGCCGCCTTGACACCCGCCGAACTCGAGGTCGTGGCGCTGATCCGCGATGGCCTGCCCAACAAGGACATCGCCGCGCGGCTCTTCGTCTCGCCCCGGACGGTGCAGGCCCATCTCACGCACATCTACACCAAGCTCGGGCTCACCTCGCGCGTCCAGCTCGCGCAGGAGGCGGCCCGGCGCGCGTCTGCGCAGTAATAGTCCTTCGCGAAAATCGCCACCGGAAGCGCAATACTTGGGTTATGCCTGAACGCCAGCCAGACCGCAACGTGCTGGGCGGCCCCTTGGAACCGTGCGGCACCGAACCAATGACAGGTTTCTACCGCGACGGTTGTTGCTCCACCGGGCCCGAAGACGTGGGCTGGCATACGATCTGCGCCGTCGTGACCGCCGAGTTTTTGGAGCACCAGCGTTCCATCGGCAACGACCTTTCCACGCCGGTGCCCGAGTACCGGTTCCCCGGCCTCTTACCCGGTGACCGGTGGTGCGTCACCGCGGTGAATTGGCTGCGGGCACACCACGACGGTTGTGCGGCGCCGGTGGTGTTGGCGTCGACTCACCAGCGCACCCTCGAGGTGGTGCCGCTCGAGACGCTGCAGGAACATGCCGTCGACGTGCCCGACGACCTGGCCAATCTGGACCTCTAACGCGGCAATTCCGTCGAGTACAGCCAGGCATTCCACAGCGACCGCAGCGATTCGTCGCAGTAGTTGGCGGCCAGCCCGGTGAAGTCCTCGGTCGCCGCGGTGCCGTGACGGAACTTGGCGGTCCAATCCTTGAGCAGCGCAAAGAATTTCTGGTCGCCCAACTGACCGCGCAGCGCGTGCAGGGTCAACGCACCACGCTTGTACACGCGGTCGTCAAACATGTGGCGCGGCCCGGGATCGCTCAACAGTAGATCTTGCGGCTTGTCCCGCAGCTGCGCGTGATAGTGGTCGGCCCACTCGCCGGCGCTGCGGCCGCCGCTGTGTTCCGACCACAACCACTCCGCGTAGCACGCGAACCCTTCGTGCAGCCAGATGTCACGCCAGCGTCGCGCGGTCACCGAGTTGCCGAACCACTGGTGGGCCAGCTCGTGCGCGATCAGCCTTTCGCTGTGCCGGCTGCCATCGCAGTGGTTGGCGCCGAAGATCGAAATCCCTTGCGCCTCAAGCGGTATTTCGAGGTCATCGTCGGTGACCACCACCGTATAGCCGTTCGCCAACGGGTACGGTCCGAACAGCTCGATGAACAACTCCATCATCTGTGGCTGTCGGGCGAAGTCATGGTCGAAGTCGTCCAACAATCGCTCGGGCAGCGCGGCTTGGATCGGCACTGGAGTCTTGGGCAGTCGCACCATCTCGTAGACGCCGATCTGCAGGGTGATCAGATAGGTCGAGGTCGGCTCGGGTTGCTCGTAGGTCCACACGGTCTGCGACGCTCGCGTCCGCCGCGACACCAGCTTGCCGTTGGCGACCACGCGGTAGCGGCTTTCGGTGCTGATCCGGATGCGGTAGGCGGCCTTGGCGCTGGGATGGTCATCGCAGGGAAACCACGACGCCGCGCCGTTGGGTTGGCCGGCAACCAGCGCTCCATCGGTGAGTTCCTCGAAACCCACATCGCCCCACAGTGTTCGGAGCGGCTTCGGATTTCCGCTGTAGCGCACGACAACCACCAGCGCCGCACCGCTGGCCAGCTTCGAGGCCAGCGTGATGCGCAATTTGCCGTCCCGGCAGGCGAATCGGGCGGCGCGCTTGTCGTTCACCGTCACCTTCGACACGTTGAGCGCGCTGGAGCTGTCGAGGGTGAATTCCTGCAGTTCGGTGAGTGTCACTGCGGTGATCGTCACCGACCCCGCCAGCCGATTGATCGAGACCTTGTACTCCAGGTCCAACTCATAGCGCGACACCCGGTAACCCAAGTTGCCGTTCTGCGGCAGATACGGGTCGATCGCCCCGTTCTGCCCGGACTTCTTCGCCGAGGACTTCACGCGGCCGGGCTCTCGACGGGGTCGGCGGTGTTCTTGCGCCCCGACTTCTTGCGGCGCAAATCCCACGGGCGGATCGGATTGCCCTGCCAGCGGGTCGATCCCGGTACCACGTCGCCGCGCACCACGAGCGACGCCGGCCCGACGGTCGCTCCCGCGCCCAACCGGGCCGCGGGCAGCGCGACGCAGTGCGGGCCCAGCGTGGCCCCCGGTTCGAGGACGACGCTGTCCATCCGCATGATCCGGTCGTGGAAGAGATGGGTCTGCACCACGCAGCCGCGGTTGACCGTGCTACCGGAACCCAGGCTGACCAGATCCGCCTCTGGTAGCCAATAGGTTTCACACCAGGTGCCGCGACCGATCTTGGCGCCCAGGGCGCGCAGCCACAGGTTAAGCACCGGCGTGCCGCTGGCGGCGCGCGCGAACCATGGCGCGGCAACGGTTTCCACGAACGTGTCGGCAAGCTCATTGCGCCACACGAATGACGACCAAAGCGGGAACTCGCTGGCGTTGATCCGACCCACGACAAGCCATTTCACGGCGGCAGTGGCCGCGCCGGCGATCACACCGGCGGCCAGTAGCACCAGGCCGCCGCACAGTGCCGTCCACCAAAAGCCGAACCGCAACGCCAGCAGCTGAAGGGTGCCCAGCACCGCCAGGCCGATCAGCGCGGTCACCACGACCGGCAGCAGTCGGCAGATCTCGACCGCCGCGCGCATCACCTTCAACCGCGTCGGTGGCTCGTAGGTGGTTGCGACGTCGGCCTCGGCGGGGCGCCGGCGCAGCCGCATCGGGGGACTGCCCAGCCAGGACGAGCCGCGCTTGGCCTTCGGCGGCGTTGCGGACAGCACGGCCACCAACCCGTCGTCGGGCACCCGTCGGCCCGGCTGGGTGATGCCGGAATTGCCGAGGAAGGCGCGTCGGCCGACGGTCGTCTCGGCCGCGTAGATCCACCCGCCGCCGAGTTCGTAGGAGGCGACCATGGTGTCGTCGGCGAGGAACGCCCCGTCCTCGATCACGGAGAACTTCGGGGTCAGCAGCACCGTGGAGATCTCGGTACCGCGGCCGACCCGGGCGCCCAGGATGCGCAGCCAAACCGGCGTCGCCAGGCTGGCATACAGCGGGAACAGGTAGATGCGGGCGGCGTCCATCAGCCGTTCGGTGGTCCACAGCTGCCAGCCGGCGCGGCTGCGCACCGGGTGGTAGCCCTGGCGCAGCCCGATCGACAACACCCGCACCCCGACCACGGTCACCAGCGCGTAGACAGCCAGCGCGGCCAGCGTCGCCACCGGCGTCCACAGCAGCGCGGGCAGCACCGCCTCCGCCAGACTGCGGGTGCGGTGCACGGCGAACCCGATCACCGTGAGGCCGGTCGCGACCGCCAGCAGGGGAAGGCCGGCGAGTACCAGCGAGGTCAGGCCGTACATGGCCACCCAGTGCGACCTGGGCGCCGGTCGTTCGTCGGGCCAGGGATGGTTGACCCGACCGGACTTCGCCGCCGGCGAACCCTTCCAGTACTGGCCGTTCTTGATCTTGTCGACGACTCCCGAACCCGGCGCCACGTCGGCGTTCTTACCTACGACGGCGCCGGGCAGCAGCGTGGTCCGGGCGCCGATCGTCGCGTCGTTGCCGATGGTGATCGTGCCGAGATGGAATACGTCCCCGTCAATCCAATGGCCACACAGGTCGACTTCGGGTTCGATGGCGCTGCGTTGCCCGACCTTGAGCAGACCCGTCACCGGCGGCATCGAGTGCAGGTCGACGCCCTTGCCGATCTCGGCGCCCAGCGCCCGCGCGTAGTAGGCCAGCCACGGTGCCCCGGCCAGGTTCTCGGCGCCGCTGGCCTGCGCCAGCCGCTCGGCGAACCACACCCGCAGATGGACCGAGCCGCCCCGCGGGTAGCTGCCGGGCTTGACGTTCCACAGCAGGACGCGGGCGAACAGCACCGCGATGCCCATCCGGCCCAACGGCGTCACGAACATGAGGAACGCCACCGCGACGACCCGCCAGTTCACCGCGACCGTCCAGGGCAGCACATGTAGAGCACGGGCAATGTTGTTCCCCAACGCCAGCCAGGTAACCCACTGCAGCGCGGCCAGCGTCGCCAACGGCAGGGCCGCGCCGAGCTGGATCAGCTGGGCCAGTCGGGGGGTGGGTCGCACCACGCGTTCGGTGACCTGCGGTGGCGGGTCGAGTTCGTCGAGAAACCCGGCGAGCGAACCGAGTCGCGGGTGGTCGTACAGGTCCGCGACGGTGATCTGCTGGTACTGCTGCCGCAGTGCGGCGACCAGTTGCGCGGCGGCCAGTGAGCCGCCCCCGAGCGCGAAAAAGTCGGCCTCGGCATCGGCCACCGTCACGCCGAGAAGTTCGCGCCACAGTTCCGCCAGGCGGCCCGCGGTGCCGGCCAGCTGGGGGACGTCCTCGGTGTCGGTGCTGCCAGGTGGTGGCCACGGCAACGCGTCCCGATCGACCTTGCCGGAGGTGCGGGTGGGCAGTTCGTCGATGCGTACCAGCCGCGGCACCAGCGCGGCGGGCAGATGTTCGGCGAGCCGGCTGCGAGCGGCCGCGATGTCGAACAGCGGGTCGGTGCTGACCACGTAGCCGACCAGCACCGACGTGCCCGTGCCGGTTTGGCGGACTGCCGCGGCTCCGCCGCTGACCCCGGGCAGGTTCACCAGCGCAGCGTCGACCTCGCCGAGTTCGATGCGGCGACCGCCGACCTTCACCTGGTCGTCGGCGCGCCCGCAGAAGTACAGGCCGTCCTCTTCGAGGCGTACCAAGTCACCGCTGCGGTAGGCGCGCGCCCACCCCAGGGTCGGCATCGGCGCGTACTTCTCGGCGTCCTTGTCCGGGTCGAGGTAGCGGGCCAGACCCACCCCGCCGATCACCAGCTCGCCGACCTCGCCGTAGCCGACAGGTTCGCCGTCCTTGTCGACGACGGCCAGATCCCACCCGGCCAGGGGCAGTCCGATGCTGATGGGGCCGACGCCGTCGAGCTTGGTCGCGCAGGCGACCACGGTCGCCTCGGTGGGCCCGTAGGTGTTCCACACCTCACGCCCGTCCACCACCAGCCGCTCGGCCAGCTCTGGTGGGCAGGCTTCGCCGCCAAAGATCAACAGCCGCACCGCTTCCAGAGCTTCCGCGGGCCACAGCGCGGCCAACGACGGCACCGTGGACACCACGGTCACGTCCCGGGTGACCAGCCACGGCCCCAGGTCCATGCCGCTGCGCACCAGTGACCGCGGCGCGGGCACCAGACAGGCGCCGTGACGCCAGGCCAGCCACATCTCTTCGCAGGAGGCGTCGAAGGCCACCGACAACCCGGCAAGCACCCGGTCGCCCGGTCCAATGGGGTTGTCCCGCAAAAAGATCTGCGCCTCGGCGTCGACGAACGCGGCGGCACTGCGGTGCGTGACGGCGACCCCTTTGGGCGTGCCGGTGGAACCGGACGTGAAGATGATCCATGCATCGTCCCGTGCCAGCGGGTTGCCGGCGCGCCAGCCCCTCGATGAGCCGAGGGTGCGGTGAATGCCGTTCTCGGTGATGACCGCAACGACTCCGGCCTCGCCGAAAACCAATTCCGCGCGTTCGTCGGGGTCGTCGGCGTCGACGGGCACGTACGCCGCGCCGGTGGCCAAGATGGCCAGGATCGCCACGTACAGCGAATAGCTGCCCGAGGGCATCCGCACCCCGATCCGGTCCCCGCGACCCACACCCCTGGCGGCCAGCCACTCCACGCTGTCCTTCATGTCCTCGAGCAGCTCGCTGTAGGTGAGCTGGACCTCGCCGTCGTCGATCGCGGCCGCATCCGGGTAGCGTGCTGCGGTTTCGTTGATGATGTCGATCAGCGTTCGCGGACTGGGTGCGTCAGCCGACAAGACGTACTGCGCGGGGAGCACGCAATATTCTTACGCGAACCCCGGCGCCGACGTGGCTCTGGTCTACCGTGGGTTCGATGCGGTACGAACTGGATGTCGTCGTCGTAGGCGCCGGGCTCGCCGGTCTTTCCGCGGCCCGCAAGCTGGTCGCCGCCGGGAAGACGGTGCGCGTTCTCGAAGCCCGGGACCGCGTCGGGGGCCGCAATTTCGGCGGGTTCTTGAGCAACGGCGTGCCGGTCGAGCTGGGCGGCCAGTGGGTGGGACCGGGTCAGGACGTGGTGCTCGAGTTGATCGCCGAACTCGGTTTGGAAACCTTCCCCACCTACGACACCGGTGAGGCAATCACCTTCGTCGACGGTGCCGCGCTGCGCTACTCCGACGCGAGCTTCGGCCTCCCGCAGGAAAATGTCGCCGAGATCTATCGGGTCTGGGGCGAACTCGAGACTTTGGCGGCGTCGGTTCCGATCACCTCGCCGTGGCAGGCGCCCGAAGCGGCCGACCTGGACCGGCAGACCTTCGACGGCTGGCTATCCGCAAACACGACCGATTCCGTGGCGCTGCGGTTCTTCCGGCTCATCGTACCGACCCTGTTCTGCGCGGAGACCCCAGAGCTTTCGTTGCTGCACTTTCTCTTCTACATCCGCTCCGGCAACGGCCTGGCGTCGTTGCTCGCCGTCACCGGCGGGGCCCAGGAGCTCCGCGTGGTAGGGGGGACGCACCGCATTTCCGAACGGATGGCCGAGGAGCTTGGTGACCGAGTCCAGCTCGGCGCCGTGGTACGGACCATCGCCGCGACGGGCGACGGCGTCACGGTCAGCTACGAGGACGCCGAGGCCAGCACCTCGGACACGGTGACGGGTCGTCACGTCATCGTCGCGATTCCGCCGACCCTGGCAGGACGGATCCGTTACCTGCCGCCACTCCCGGCCGCGCGTGACGCCCTGACCCAGCAGTTCCCCGCGGGATCGGTGATCAAGATCCATGTGGGCTATCCGAGGCCGTTCTGGCGGGACGACGGTTTGAGTGGCCTAGTGACCAGCCTCGACGACGCATTCAACCTCGTCATGGACAACTCCCCACCGGACGGGTCCTGCGGGGTACTGGTCGGGTTCATCGACGGCGCGCATGCCCGAGCGGCGGCCGAGTTGCCGAAGGAGCAGCGCCACAAGCTCGTCGTTGACACGCTGGTGAAGTACTTCGGGCCCCAGGCCGCAGAGCCCTTCGACATCGTCGAACAGGACTGGAATGCCGAGGAATTCACCCGCGGCTGCTACGGCGGTCGCCTCGCGGCGGGCGCGTTGACTCAGTTCGGCAAGGCACTGGCCGAGCCGGTAGGGCGCATCCATTGGGCCGGGGCCGAGACCGTGCAGGAGTGGAGCGGATACATGGACGGCGCGATCCGCTCCGGCCGGCGTGCCGCCGACGAGATCCTGGCCGCCGGGTAGGTTGGCCGCGTGCGGCGGGTGGCGATCCTCGACGACTATGCCGGTGCGGCTTTACAACTCGCAGACTGGTCACCGGTACAGAGTCGGGCCGAGATCACGTCTTTCGACCGGCACCTGTCCGAGGCGGAGGCCGCCGAGCAGCTGCGGCCGTTCGACGTGGTCTGCACCCTGCGAGAGCGGATGGCATTCACGCGCAGCCTGATCGAGCGGTTGCCGAACCTCAAGCTCATCACCATCGTTGGTCGCAGCCTGCCCAACCTGGACCTGGCAGCGGCCACCGAAAACGGTGTCCTGGTGGCACATTCGGACTTTGCCCACCCGCGATTCCGTTCCGTCCGGGACGCCACACCGGAGTTCGCGTGGGGGCTGCTGATTGCCACGGTGCGCAATTTGGCGGAGGAACACCGCCGCATGCGCGAAGGTGGCTGGCAGACCACCACGGGTATGACGCTGTCCGGCAAGACTCTTGGGCTAGTGGGACTCGGCCGAGTCGGCAAACGCATGGCCGAGTACGCGAAAGCCTTTGGCATGGAGGTCATTGCGTGGAGTCAGAACCTCACGGCGGAAACCGCAGCGTCGGTTGGTGCACGGAGGGTTGAGAAGTCGGCGCTCTTTGCTGAATCCGATGTGGTCTCCATACACGTCGTACTCTCCGAACGCACACGTGGTCTGGTGGGAGAGTCGGAGTTCGCAGCGATGAAGCCAAACGCGTACCTGATCAACACGTCTCGTGGACCGATCGTGGAAGAGGAGGCACTGATCGAGGCGCTGCGGACCGGCTGCATCGCCGGGGCCGGGCTGGATGTCTTTGACGTAGAACCACTTCCGCGCGATCACCCGTTGCGATCGCTACCGAACGTGACGCTGGCGCCGCACTTGGGCTATGTGACCCGCGAGATGCTCAGCGTCTTCTATACCGACACGGTCGAGGCCGTGGTAGCCTGGTTGGACGGCACCCCTGCCCGGATCGCCAATCCCGAAGCGCAGGCTCGATGAGCTCTAAGAGATGAGCGCGGTGACAATCGATGTCGTCTCGCGCAGGGCATTTTCGCCAATGGCACCAATCGGCTCATCGAGTGCTGAGCTCGGTAGCCATTGCACCAACTCTGGTAAGAGAGTGCCTTGCGGCTGGTCGACCGTGACCACCATCGCCATGACGTCGTCCGGAATCGGGCCGGGAACAAACGGGCAGGTGATTAGCCGTCCGGTGTCGGCGGCGAGGTGAATCGAGTTGGACAGGACCGCGACGTAGAGCTGGCGGTCGGTGTCGAGTCGGGGAGCGATGTCGCCAGGGGTGATCACAGACCTGCGGTCCGATTGGCCTGGTGAACATGGGTGGCATACGAGTCGATGTTCAACGCTGGAACGGTCTTCGTGGTGTAGCTATGCAGCGCTAGGCGGAGATGCTCATTGCGCAGCGCCCGCTCGATTAACTCCGATCGGTTCAAGCCGGCCGCCTTGGCGTCTGCATCAGCCGCGGCGAGCACAGATTCCTCCACCGTCACAGAAATCTTACTTTTGGCCATACATCTATCCTACCGCCCGACGACCCTGTACGTGTCCGTCACGCGGTCGGCCTCCTCTTCCAGTGCCGGCTCTTCAACGCTTCCAGCGCCTCGGTGACGTAGCTGTCCAGCGGCTGGACCGCCTTGGACTGCCGCACCCACTGCTGGAACCCGAAATCGGCTGCGGCGAAGCACAGTTGAACCAGCAGCCCGGGCCGGATATCGACGTCGGGGTCGCAGCCCATGCGTTCGGCGATCAACTTCGTCGCCCGCTCCTTGTCGGCGGGCGTGTGCACCGTGAGCTTGCCGAGCAGCTCAGGGGCGACGAGCAGCGCTTCCCGCCATTCCTCGGTATCGGCCTCGTCGAACGAGCGGGTGCGCGTGACGATGGCGTTGATGAGCGCGACGTCCGGCGACTCGTTGGCGGGCCGTTGCTCCAGCAGGTTGACGATCGCCGCACCGCCGTGGCGCACCGGCGCCAGCAACAGTTCTTCCTTGGTCGGCACGTGCCGGAAGAACGTACGCGGCGAAACGCCCGCGGCCACAGCGATTTCCTCGGTCGTCACGCGGTCATAGCCTCGCTCGATGAACAGCCGGAACGCCGCTCGTCTGATGTCGGCCCGGACCTGTGCGCGCTGCCGGTCTCGCAATGACCCCGTCATCGGAAGGACCCGATTCCACCGTCGACGTGGATGGTCATAGCGCTAGGCCGTAGTTCCCCCCGCTGAGTGGGTTCTGAATCCCCGATGTTGTTCGTGAGCAGGTGTTTGGCGTTCATGCGGGCGTACTAATGTAGTCATGTATTATGCATGGCATTGCTCGGCGTGTTAACTTGGCATATCGTAGATATAGCGCGGATAAGTTGATATAAAGTAATCATGTACGTGACTCGGGTTCCCAACCGTGGGTCACCGCCAGCGGTGCTGTTGCGGGAGTCCTACCGCGACAACGGCAAAGTCAAAACACGCACCCTGGCCAACTTGTCACACTGGCCCGAGCGCAAGGTGGAAAAGCTACAGCGTGCCCTCAAAGGCCTGCCGGCCACGCGGGATCTGGCCGAGTCGTTTGAGGTCTCCCGCAGCCTGCCCCATGGGCACGTGGCCGCAGTGCTGGGCACCGCCCGGACCCTGGGCGTCGAAGATCTCATCGACGCGACACCATCGCGGCGGCGCGACCTGGTCACCGCGATGCTGGTAGCCCAGGTCATCGCCCCGGAATCCAAGCTGGCCACCGCACGCGGTTTGCGCACCCAGACCGCCACCAGCTCACTGGGCGAGGTGCTGGGGGTCAGTGGGGCCGATGAGGACGACCTGTACGCGGCGATGGACTGGGCGCTGGCCCGCAAAGATGCCATCGAAACCGCGCTGGCCGCCCGGCATCTGAACGATGGCACCCTAGTGCTCTACGACGTGTCCTCGGCGGCCTTTGAGGGCCGCACCTGCCCCCTGGGCAAGATCGGACACGCCCGTGACGGGGTCAAAGGACGTTTGCAGATCGTCTACGGGCTGCTGGCCACCACCGCCGGGATACCGGTTGCCATCGAAGTGTTCGACGGCAACACCGCTGACCGAAAACGTTGACCGCCCAAATCAATAAGCTGAAAAACCGGTTCGGACTGTCGCGGGTGGCCCTTGTCGGCGATCGCGGCATGATCACCAGCGCGCGCATCACCGAGGAACTACGCCCTGCCGGTCTGGACTGGATCACCGCGCTGCGCGCCCGCAGATCAAGGCCCTTGTGCAAGCCGACGCCCTGCAGCTGAGCTTGTTCGACGAACACGACCTCGCTGAGATCAACTCCCCGGACTATCCCGGCGAACGCCTGGTCTGCTGCCACAACCCGCTCTAGCTCAAAAGCGCACCCAAAACGCCAAGACCTGTTGGCCGCCACCGAAAACAACTCACCGCCATTACCGACGCCACCACCCGAACCCGCCGACCCTTGCGCGGCAAAGACGATATCGCGCTACGGGTAGGCAAGGTGATCAACCACTACAAGATGGCCAAACACTTCCACATCACCATCACCGACAACTCATTCACCTTCACCCGCAACGAAGACGCCATCGCCGCCGAAGCCGCCCTCGACGGCATCTACGTGCTGCGTACCAACCTGCCCAAATCCGCCCTGGGCCGTGACGATGTGGTGTTGCGCTACAAGGGACTCGAAGACGTCGAACGCTTCTTCCGGACCCTCAACAGTGAACTTGACGTGCGACCCATCCGCCACCACCTCGCCGACCGGGTCCGCGCCCACATGTTCCTACGCATGCTGTCCTACTACATCAGCTGGCACATGAAACAAGCCCTGGCCCCCCTGCTGTTTCGCGACCACGACAAACCCGCAGCCGCCGCCAAACGCACCAACCCCGTTGCCCCCGCTCAACGTTCCGATGCCGCCCTAGCCAAAGCCTCCCGCAAACGCACCACCGACGACACCCCGGTGCACAGCTTCACCAGCCTGCTCGCCGACCTAGCCACCATCTGCGCCAGCCACATCCAGCCCGCCGACGACATGCCCACGTTCACCAAATTCACCACCCCCACCGCACTACAACACCACGCCTTCGAACTACTCGGCCTCACCCACCGCCTGGGCTACAAGTAGTCATGCAGACAACACAAAACCCCAGGTCACGGCACACTCATCACCAAACCAGGGGGAACTACGGGCTAGGCGGGCCGCCGGTCGTCCCGCGAAGAGCGGCAGATCCAGGTAGGTCTTGATGCCCGGGTCGGCGGCGCACACGTCGGGGATGGCGTTGACGCAGTGGTTGGCGGTGGCCACGATCCCTGGGTTACGTTGCAGCCCTTCGGCAATCGATTCCGGCTGCAGTCCCTGGAAGGTCAGCTTCACGGTTGGGTCGCCGGTAATCTCCACTTCGAAGCGCTCGCCTTGGCCACCGAAATTCCAGCCTGGATCAAGATTTTCCTCGCCCATCAACCAGTTGACCGCCGCCGTGATGACGGGCTCGCCGTCGACGGTGGCCTGCCAGCGGAATCGCCGCGCCGCCACCGTTCCCGCGGTGATGGGGAAGGGGTCGTAGTCGATGTCGGCGGTGGCCACCGCGATGTCCTGAATGGTCTTGATCGTAGGGTCGATGCGAAATCCCATGTGTTCAGCGATCATTCGCACCGACATCTTGAAACCTGATTCGAGTAAGGCAGCCATCGGCCCCTGCACGGCTTGCTCGGGCGTCCCACCGAAGCCCATGATGTGGCGCACCACGTCGGGAGCGTTGTAGGTACGAATGTCGGAGAATTCCTCGGCGCGCACGTGGGTGACCGCCGACGAGAGCGACGACAGCATGAGCGGAAAGCGCTCCGTGATGCCGCCCGGATGGATTCCCGACCCGTGCAGTGTCACCCCACCTTCGCGCGCGGCGGCGTCGATCGCCTGGACGGCCGGGTTGTTGAAGTCGGGATAGACCCAGCCCAACGGCGTGACCACGTTCTTTCCGGACCGCAAAATCGCCACGACCTCTTGATCATTGGGGACCAGCGGGCTGTACATGACGCAGTCGGCGTCGAGGGCCAGCAACCCGTCGATGTCGCTGGTGGCGATCACCCCGAGTGCGTCGGTGCCGACGATGTCGCCGACGTCCAATCCGCTCTTTTGCGCGCTGTGCACCCAGCAGCCGACCAGTTCAAGCTGCGGGTGGTTGAGCACGCATTCGATGGCGGCCTTGCCGACACCACCGGTCGCCCATTGAATGACACGAAGCGTGGCCGGACCACTCATCGCCAGACCTCCCTTTACAAGCCCCATCCCCGAGTGGCACGTTATGACTTATTGACAGTGACTGTCAACGAACCGGAACAACCCGGAAAAACCCACTAGGGGGCGGGTGTGCGGTGAATAATGAGCAAAGCTCACCGCGGACACTGGGAGGGCGGCATGCGTCGGGCGTTCATCGCGGCACTGGCATTTCCCTTGGCGGCCGGCTGGGTCGCGATGCCCCACGCCGCTGCGGACGATCCGGTGTGCACCACCACCCGGTGCTCGTTCCTGGCGCCGTCCCACAACCTGGGCTGCGAGTTGAGCTACCACCGCGGCAATGGCATCGCCGACGAAACCTATTGCCAGACCGACTCGCCCGCCCAGTCGGTGCGCATGGGCCCTGACGGAACGTTCAAGACCTGTGCCGGTGTTTCCTGCATCGGCAATGCGAGCGAAGACACCCCAACGCTCGAATACGGCTCAACGGCCTCAGTCGGACCTTTCAGCTGCCGATCGGAGACCAGCGGCGTCACCTGTACGGTCACCACCGGCCGCGGGTTCACCATCTCCAGCTCCGGAATTACCGCCGTCGGGTAACGCGCCACGGCGACCAAGCTGTCCTCAACTGTCAAAAAAGTGTCCTCTGCTGTCAAGACACAGGGGTATCGTCGGGTGCATCGTAGGTGCGCAGGCTCCTGCTCCGACCGCGGGCACCGACGGCCCCAAACGGACGCAAACGGAGTGTCGCACCGACCCGAAGATTTGCGCGAGGGCCCAGTCGACGACGACCACCTGCGCTTCGCAATACAGGAGTACATGCCATGGAACTGATGTCACCGGTCGACTCGCTATTTCTGGCGGCTGAGTCTCGTGAGCACCCCTTGCACGTCGGCTCGCTGCAACTGTTCACCCCGCCGTCCGGGGCGGGACGCGGATTCGTACGCGAGATTCATCAGGCGATGTTGAAGTCCACCGAGCTGGCACCGCTATTCCGTAAGCGCCCCATGGGAGTTCACGGCGCCTTCAGCAACTTCAGCTGGACACTCGACCACGACGTCGACCTCGACTACCACGTGCGCCGCTCCGCCCTACCGACCCCTGGGCGGGTACGTGAACTGCTGGAGTTGACGTCCCGGCTGCATTCCAACCTGCTCGACCGGCACCGCCCACTGTGGGAGACCCACCTCATCGAGGGCCTCAAAGATGGCCGCTTCGCGATCTATTCGAAGATCCATCACGCGTTGGTCGACGGGGTGTCGGGACTGTCGTTGATGCGTCAGTCGATGAGCACCGATCCCGACGCCGACGAATTCCGTGCCGCCTGGGCACCGGCGCCGCAGCGTGCGTCGCGTGACCGCAACCGAAGCAACCCGTTGCAACAACTCGGGGGGATCCTGGGATCCGTTGCGGGACTGGCTCCGTCGACGGCCCGGCTGGCGCGCGCGGCGCTACTGGAACAGCAGCTGACGCTGCCGTTCGGCGCGCCGCGCACCATGCTGAACGTCTCGGTCGGGGGAGCCCGCCGCTGCGCGGCGCAGTCCTGGGAACTCGACCGCGTCAAGGCGATCAAGGACGTGGCCGGGGTGAGCCTCAACGATGTGGTGCTGGCCATGTGTGCGGGTGCGCTGCGCGCATACCTGGAAGAAAACGAAGCCCTGCCGGATGCCCCGTTGGTGGCCATGGTTCCGGTCAATCTGCGCAACGACGGGGATGCCGTCGGCGGCAACAGGATTGGTGCGGTGCTGTGCAATCTGGCAACCGACCGCTACGACCCGGCCGATCGGCTCGAATCCATCCACGCGTCGATGTACAACAACAAGAAGGTGATGTCGCAGCTGCCCCGGGCCCAGGCGATGGCGCTGTCGCTGACGATGCTCAGCCCGGCTGCGCTCAACACCTTGCCCGGATTGGCCACGGCGACCCCGCCGCCGTTCAACGTGTGCATCTCCAATGTGCCCGGCTCGCGTGCGCCGCTCTACCTCAAGGGTGCCCGGATGGTGGGCAACTACCCGATGTCATTGGCGCTCAACGGACAAGCGCTCAACATCACCCTCACCAGCACCGTCGACAGTCTCGACTTCGGGCTGGTTGGTTGCCGGCGCAGCATCCCGCATCTGCAGCGCCTGCTCAGTCACCTGGACACGTCGCTGAAGGAACTGGAGCGGGCGGTCGGCCTCTGACCCGTAGCCCCGCGGGTCATGGCGCGGTAGGACGCCGGGCCCACGCCGAACCATCTCTTGCTGGACCGGGTCAAAACGCTCTGCTCGGCGTAGCCGAGTTCGCGGGCCAGGTGTGACAGGCTGATTCTGGTGGTCCGCAGGTAGCGATCGGCGGCATCCTTGCGGACCTCGTCGACCAGAGCCGCGAACGTGGTGTGTTCGTGAGCAAGTCTGCGCTGCAACGTTTTCGGATGCAGATGAAACTGCTCGGCGACCACGTCGAGGGTCGCCGCGCCGGTGGGCAACAGCTGCCGAACGATGGCTCGCGCCGATTCCACGATTCCGGCGCCCAGCGGGGTGATGCTGCTGAGGTAGTCCACGACCGCACGGTGGGCGAGGTCGTCACGGTTGAGCGTGCGGGCGAGGTCAGCCGTCCGCACCGTGAATCCGCTCGTGCGCTGGGCGAAGTGCGGTGTGCAGCCGAAGTACCGGGTGTAATCCGACGGCGACGTGAGAGGGTCGTGCGGCAGGTGCACCGAGATGGGCGCATACGTGGTCCCCATGAGCAGGTGGATCACCCTGAGTGAGACGCCGAGCGCCAGTTCCAGCGTCTGGGGGCTGGTGGCGGCCCGGTCGAGCAGGAACTCGATCGCGATGAAGGACTGGGCCGGGTCGGGCAGGGGGGTGATCCGAATCGAGATCGCCGGACTGTAGGCCGCCATGAAGGTGTTGAATATCGCCATCGCATCGGCGACCGTCGCAGCAGTTCGCGCCGCCACCCCGACCGGGCCCAGGATCTCGATCCCTTGCCGCTCGGCCAACCGGCGGCCGAAATCCGGTGTGTCGGTTACCTGCGCGGCCGACTCGACCGCTCGTATCGCGGCGTGGAGAGGTATGAACGCGTCGTAGTTGCCGACGTCCTGTTCGCGGACGCCCGCCGCGCGCAGTAAGGCGGACGGGTCACCGCCCAGCTCGGTGACCAGGCCCGGGTAACTCCAGATCCCCGTTCCCCGCACCACGGACATGTTCCGACCCTACGGCGAACAGACAAAATGCTCTTGCTTCAGGGCAATGTCAGGGCTATTTGTGTCTTCTCGCCGTCGGCGGGGTCCGGTAGGAATAGCTGCATGGAACTGATGATGCCCACCGACTCGATGTTTCTGTTCACCGAATCGCGGGAGCATCCCATGCACGTGGGCGGCTTGTCGCTGTTCGAGCCGCCGGAAGGGGCCGGCCGAGAGTTCGTCCGCGACTTCTACGAAGCGCTAGTTGCGAACGACGAATTCCAGCCCACCTTCCGCAAGCACCCCGCCACGATCGGGGGTGGAATCGCGCGGGTCGCTTGGGCCTACGACGACGAAGTCGACATGGACTACCACGTCCGTCGTTCGGCGCTACCCGCGCCGGGACGCGTGCGCGATCTGCTCGAACTGACCTCGAGGCTGCACACCAGCCTGCTCGACCGGCACCGGCCGCTGTGGGAACTGCACGTGGTGGAGGGGCTGGCCGACGGGCGATTCGCCCTGTACACCAAGATGCACCACGCCTTGATCGACGGTGTGTCGGCGGTGAAGCTGATGCAACGCACGATGTCGACCGACCCGAACGACACCCAGGTCAAAGCGATGTGGAACCTGCCACGCCCGCCGAAGTCGGCGTCCGACGGCTCAGGCGGCCCAAGTGCGTCGAGCGCGTTGAGCGCGCTGACGGGAACCGTCAAAGGACTCGCCGGGATCGCCCCGTCGACCTTGAAGCTGGCCCGTGCCGCCCTGCTCGAGCAGCAACTGACGCTGCCCTTCGCAGCGCCGCACACCATGTTGAACCGCAAGGTCGGGGGTGCTCGTCGATGTGCCGCCCAGTCCTGGTCGCTGGATCGGATCAAGGCCGTCAAGCAGGCGGCGGGCGTGTCGGTCAACGACGCGGTGTTGGCAATGTGCGCCGGTGCGCTGCGCTACTACCTCATCGAGCAAGACGCGTTGCCGAATGCGCCGCTGGTGGCGATGGTGCCGGTGAGTCTGCGTTCGG
Organism: Mycobacterium bourgelatii; assembly: GCF_010723575.1. Lineage (NCBI taxonomy): Bacteria > Bacillati > Actinomycetota > Actinomycetes > Mycobacteriales > Mycobacteriaceae > Mycobacterium > Mycobacterium bourgelatii. Next base: position 321,595 of record NZ_BLKZ01000002.1, on the reverse strand, counting down.
AAGCGGACGCCGACCGCGGCGGCAACAAGGTGGGCAGCATCCTGTGCAACCTGGCCACGAACCTCGAGGACCCGGCGAAGCGGATCGAGGTCATCGGCGAGTCCATGCGTCGCAACAAGAAGGTGCTCGCGGAACTGCCGCAATATCAGGTCCTGGCTTTGTCGGCGCTCAACATGGCGCCGCTGACGCTGGCAGGCGTGCCGGGCTTCCTCTCCGCGGTGCCGCCGCCATTCAACATCGTCATCTCCAACGTGCCCGGGGTGAGCGAGCCGCTGTATTACGGCGGTGCCCGGCTCGACGGCAGCTACCCGCTGTCCAACATCCCGGAGGGGCAGGCGTTGAACATCACGCTGGTCAACAACGCGGGCAACCTGGACTTCGGGCTGGTCGGATGCCGGCGCAGCGTGCCACACCTGCAGCGGCTGCTCGGGCATCTTGAGACCTCGCTGAAGGATCTGGAACAGGCCGTCGGGGTCTGACGACCAGCGTGCCCAAACTCAGCGCGGGTGTGCTGCTGTTCCGGGAGCGTGACGGCGTCGTCGAGGTCCTCGTTGCGCATCCGGGTGGTCCCTTCTGGGCCCGAAAGGACGACGGCGCCTGGTCAATTCCGAAGGGCGAGTACGACGAGGGCGAGGATCCCTGGTTGGCCGCCCAGCGGGAGTTCGCCGAGGAGCTAGGCATGCCGGTACCCGACGGACCGCGCATCGACCTGGCGTCGGCGAAACAACCCGGCGGCAAAGTGGTCACCGCCTACGCGGTGCACAGCGACCTGGACATCACCGCGGCGCGCAGCAACACCTTCGAACTGGAATGGCCTAGAGGCTCGGGCAAGATGCGCGAGTTTCCCGAGGTCGACCGGGTCGGCTGGTTCCCGGTGGCGCGGGCCCGCACCAAACTGCTCAAAGGCCAGCGCGTCTTTCTCGACCGATTGATGGCGCATCCGACGGTGGCAGAGTTGAGCGAAGGCTAGCCGGCGCGCCGGGTCCGCCGACGAACCAGGACGAAGCCCACCAGGCCGACGACTACCAGGACCACCAGCACCACGGCAACGAGCAGCTCGAGCGGGATGGTCGCGTCGTCATAGACGATCTGGACCTGTCGGTACGATTCGTCGTTCGGTGCGTTCCCGAACGTGAAATCCGAAGAGATCCGGGATGTTTCGTCGATGTCGACCTGGATCTTGGTGAGGTACCCGCCGTGGCTGGCGGTCAATTCGCGCAGCAAGGGGTCCCGAACGTCGCCGGCGATGTTGCCGGCGAACTGAACTTGGGTGGTCTGGTGCGTGGCGTCGTCGTCGGTGCGCTGTTGTCGGTGATCGGACAGGGTGAAGATCGTGACGCGTTGCGGCCCTTGCGCAGCGACCGACAGCCGCATCGGATAGACGAGCCGCGGCGACCGGAACGTCAGTCGCACCGGATCCAGGCCGCCGACGATGTGGGTTGTGCTCGTCAGCCGCATGGCCACGAACGCCCAGCCGTCCCGCACATAGGGGTCGAGCGCGCTCGACACAGCCGGTCGGATGGCATATCCGTTGTCGGACAACCACTTTTGTAGGCCGGCCAGGTCGCCGCCGGCCAGGGTGGTGGCCTCCAGCGGGCCCAGGTGCACCTGCGAAAGCACCTGTGGCCCTGGGGCGGCGACGGCAGCGTCGGTATCGGTGGCGGACGACGAACCGGGCCCGATGCGCCACCTGCGTTGGTGCTCGATCTTGGGAGCGGTGAGTCGGGACAACTCGGTGAAGGCGGCCTTGTCCGTCGTCGTCACCACCGCCGGCGTGGGCGTCGGCACCACCAGTGCGAGGTTGTCGGTGGAGGAATCCAACCCGAGCCGCATCACGATGTTCTCGGTCGTTCCGTCCCAATGCAGGAGTGCGACTTCGCTGTTCATCCGCGCGTCCGCGCCGCTCGGTGGGATCGCGGCGCCACATGCGCAGGCTTGGCTCGGCGGAGCCAGCACCATGCCGCCGAGCAGAACAACGACGATGACTCCTAACCGGACCACGGCCGCGCGCAGCATGCCGCCGATGCTACGCGTGATGCGCAGGCACAATGTGTAGATGCCGAGGCCTTTGCAGACGAGCGAGCGGACCAGCGAGCAAACCGAAACCCAGGCGCTGCTACTGGAATTGCTCGACCCTGCCCACCGGGCCGACCCATACGCGGTCTTTGCGAAGTTTCGTGACCACGGGCCGCTGCCGCTGCCAGGAGCCAACCTCACCTTTTTCTCCTCGTACGGGGATTGCGACGAGATTTTGCGGCACCCGTCGTCGAGCAGCGACCGGCTCAACTCGACGGCGGTGCAGCGGCAGATCGCGGAGGGCGCGACGGTACGACCGCTGGGCCCGCCCGGATTCTTGTTCCTCGATCCCCCTGACCACACCCGGTTACGTCGCTTGGTGAGCAAGGCATTCGTCCCGAAGGTGGTCAACGCGTTGCAGCCCGATATCAGCGCGTTGGTGGACGACATGCTGACCCGGTTCGCCGCGGCCGGCAAATTCGACGTCATCGACGACTTCGCGTATCCGCTTCCCGTCGCGGTCATTTGCCGGCTGCTCGGTGTGCCCTTGGAGGACGAGCCGCAGTTCAGTCGGGCATCGGCAATGCTGGCGCAATCACTGGACCCGTTGATGTCCAGCCCCGAAAGCGAAGAGCTATGGCAGGAGCAGTTGCAGGCGGGCCTGTGGTTACGCGATTACTTGCGCGGACTGATCGAGCTGCGCCGGTCCCATCCCGGCGATGATTTGATGTCCGGCCTGGTCGCCGTCGAAGAGGCCGGAGACCAGCTGACCACCGAGGAGATCGTCTCCACCTGCAACCTGCTGCTGATAGCCGGACACGAGACCACGGTGAACCTGATCGCCAACGCCGTCTTGGCGATGCTGCGCGACCGCACGCAGTGGACGGCGCTGGCCAGTGATGCCCAGCGCGTCTCGGCGGTCATCGAGGAGACCCTGCGGTACGACCCGCCCGTGCAGTTGGTCGGTCGAATCGCCGCCGCGGACATGACGATCGGCGACTACGACGTCGCCAAGGGCGACACCATGGTGCTGCTGCTCGGCGCGGCCCAACGCGATCCCGCCGAGTTCGACCGACCGGATGCCTTCGATCCGGACCGAGGCACGTCGCGGCACTTGGGGTTTGGCCGCGGACTGCACTACTGCCTGGGCGCGCCGCTAGCCAGACTCGAGGCCAGCGTGGCCTTGTCGAAGCTAACGGCGCGTTTCCCAGACGCGCGGATGGTGGGCGAGCCGCAGTACAAGCCGAACGTCACGCTGCGCGGACTATCGGCGTTGACGGTCGCGGTCTGATCGCTTACGCGAACGGATCCGTGCCCGAGCCGTTCACGACCCGGCCGCCGCCCAGCCTGATGGCCAGCGGGATGGGCGTGCCAATCTCCTTGGTGGCTTCGGCGTCGTAATAGGCGCCGATGGTGTACTCGCCTTCGCTCTCGATCGTGAACGAGAGGTCGTAGGTGAAGCAACGGTATTTGGACGGCTTCGTGTCGTCGTCCGGCCATTCCCACGCCGATCGGATCGCCCCGCGTCGTTCGCCGCGCGGGTCTTTGGCCACGACGAACAGCTCCGGGTCGTAATCCCCGCCGGCCGGCGCGTGCACAACGAGGACGACCGGAACCGTTAGCCACATGGGGATTTGGTCGACTTCGAAGCTGGTCGTGGGAATGCGCGCGGCATTGACCGCGCCGTTTTCGATCGTGGCGGAGCCCGCCACCAGGAGTGCTGCTACATGCATCCCGACAGCTTAAAGGTGCGTCCGGCCAACGCAAGCAGCAATCCCGTTTTAATTTGACGCGCCGGGTCCGAGGCCGGGAACAATGTCGTCGAGTTTGAAGGTCAGGGGCTGCTCGAGTTGTTCGTAGGTACATGAACGCGGGTCGCGATCCGGGCGCCACCGATTGAATTGGGCGGTGTGCCGGAAACGAACTCCCTCCATGTGGTCATAGCGGACTTCGACTACTCGCTCGGGTCGCAGCGGCACGAATGACAGGTCCTTGCCGGCATTCCAGCGGGAGAACTCGTTCTTGCGCGGGGTGCGTTCGCCGGCTTCATGGGCGGCCCAGTTCCACGGGTGGTTGTCGAAGTCGGTGACCAGCGGCTGCAGTTCGGTGAACAGCCGTCGTCGCTCGGCCATCGGAAACGCGCCGATCACTCCGACCGACGCGAGCTGTCCGTCCTCCTGGTAGAGCCCGAGCAGCAGCGAGCCGATCGCGTCGCCGCCGGACTTGTGCACCCGATACCCGGCGACGACGCAGTCGGCGGTCCGCTCGTGCTTGATCTTGAACATCACCCGCTTGTCCGGCTGGTAGGTGACGGTCAGCGGCTTGGCGACGACGCCGTCGAGGCCGGCGCCTTCGAACTCCTCGAACCAACGTTGCGCGGTGTCCAGGTCGGTGGTCGCGGGCGTGACGTGGATGGACGGGCCCGAGCCCGCGAGGGCGTCGACGAGGGCGGCACGCCGCTCGCTGAACGGGCGCTTGGTGTAGTCGTCGTCGCCCAGGGCCAGCAGATCGAACGCGATGAAAGACGCCGGGGTGTGCTCGGCGAGCATCCGCACCCGAGAATCGGCCGGATGAATGCGCTGCTGCAGCGCCTCGAAATCCAGGCCGTGATCGGTCGCGATGACGATCTCGCCGTCGACGACGCAGCGCTGCGGCAGCTCGGCCTTGACCGCGGCCACCAGCTCGGGAAAGTAGCGGGTCATGGGCCGTTCGTTTCGGCTGCCCAGCTCGACACTGTCGCCGTCCCGGAAGCAAATGGACCGGAACCCGTCCCACTTGGGCTCATACGACGCGTCCGGCGGGATCGTCTTGACCGACTTCGCCAGCATCGGCGACACGGGGGGCATAACAGGTAAGTCCATCAATTCATTCTTGCGTGCGGCATGCTGGAGGCCAGACATGGCTGCTAAAGCAGAAGAAATCGACGTCGACGGCATCGCGGTCCGGGTGACCAACCGCGACAAGGTGTACTTCCCCAGGCTCGGGGCCAAGGGCACCAAGGGCCGGATGATCGATTACTACCTGTCGGTGGCCGGCGGTCCGATGTTGGCCACATTGCGCGACCGGCCAACGCATCTGCAGCGCTTTCCCGACGGCATTGACGGCGAGGAGATCTACCAGAAGCGGGTGCCGCGAAAACACCCCGACTATTTGGAGACGTGTGTCGTGACGTTCCCGTCGGGACGGACGGCCGACGCGTTGAAGGTGACCCACCCGGCGGCGATCATTTGGGCGGCCCAGATGGGCTCCGTCACCTTGCATCCCTGGCCGGTGCGCTGCCCCGACACCGAGCATCCCGACGAATTGCGGATCGACCTGGATCCGCAACCAGGCACCGGATTCGCCGAGGCGCGCAGCGTGGCGCTCGATGTATTGCGGCCGTTGCTCGACGAACTCGGACTCGTCGGCTACGTCAAGACCTCCGGGGGTCGCGGCATACACGTCTTCCTGCGCATCGCGACCGACTGGGACTTCATCGAGGTACGGCGGGCGGGCATCGCGCTGGCCCGCGAGATCGAGCGGCGCGCGCCGGAGAAGGTAACCACCTCGTGGTGGAAAGAAGAGCGTGGAAAGCGCATCTTCATCGACTTCAACCAGAACGCACGGGACCGCACGATGGCGTCGGCGTATTCGGTACGCCGCACCCCGATCGCAACGGTGTCCATGCCGCTGGCATGGGACGAGTTGCCCGACGCCGACCCGGACGACTTCACCATGGCGACCGTGCCGGACTTGGTGAAGGGCCGCGACGACCCGTGGGCCGGGATCGACGAGAACGCCCAGTCGCTCGAGCCGCTATTGGAAATGGTCAAGGCCGACGAAGAGCGTGGGCTGGGCGATATGCCGTATCCGCCGAACTATCCGAAAATGCCGGGCGAACCGCCCCGGGTTCAGCCCAGTAAGAAAGTTGCCGCGCACTGGGATGAAAAGGGAAACCCGGTGGGCAAAGCTTGAGTCCTTGTTAGCGCACGGACGTGAGAGCCGCGGTCTATTGGGGGAGTTCGGTCACAACCATCGCAGCCGGGCAGGATGACCGTGGAGAAATTGAATTTCAGTCTCGATCGGTGGACCGCCACGTGGTTTCATGGGCACACCTGCACCGGTTGACCAAAAACGGAGTCGACCGGTATAGCGGTGCAGTTTGACTACGGTGTCAACGACTATCGGACGGTCAACTATCCAGCCGCTTCAGTGGCAACGGCAACGCCGGCGACGTTGGATAACGAATGGCACGACATCGATCTGCAGATCGACGACAATGGCAGGACTTCCCTCAGTGTTGATGGCAACCCCGCGGCTAATTCGCAAGGCAATCCTGCGTGCGGGCGTTCTTTCATACGAGTCTGGGCCGGCGCAGCGGAATTTTCCAACTTTCGCTTGATGCCTCCCCGTTGAGGTGCTCGCGGTGTTGATCTAGCCCAAGCGATGAGTATCGCCGGGTCGGCGTTGTCGTCGCCGGCTGGATGAGATCAGAAGCACGGGGCGCCAAGGAAGTCACGAGGAACTTTGTCGACGTCTGCCCGCCGCGTACCGCTCATCGATCCGCAGAGGCGGGATATTCGTAGGAGACGGCACGCGGGCGATCAGGTGATCAGGATTGGTGGTGTGCGTAAGGCTCTTGCGGTATTCGAAGCGGCCACTGCGTTGCCACGTCCACGCCCATCCTTTGGCAGTGGCAGGCGGGAAGCCCAACTCCTTGGCCAATTCCTCCGGCGATACCTCAGTCATGACCCCACCTCCGGCCGTCGCTTGGGTCGTAGATTTTTCAACCGACAAGGAACCTCACAAAATTCCTTGATCGTGCGGGCCATCTGGTAAGCCGCCACTGCGTCGTTTGGCGCAGCGGAATGAATCACTAGCAGCGCGAGCCAGGGGACGGCGTGCCGCGCAGTCGGCGGCTATAGCCGGTCGGCGGCGAAACTGGCGGCCTGATTGGTCATCCCGGTTTGGACGTAGGCGACGTGCGCCGCTCCATCCCTGCCCTCGGAACAGATCGGGTCGTCGGGCACGCAGAGGTTGATCGTCTTCGGTTGGTACAGCGGGCTGATGTTTGGCAGCCGCCCGCCGCCCAATCGGCGCGCGAATGCGCTCTGCGGATTACCGAAAACAGCGACCGCGGCGACGTGGTCGACCACGCCCGCGAGGTCGTTGGTGGCCACGTCGATGACGCCCGCGCCCTGCGAATAGCCGCCCAACACCATCTTCGTCTGGGGGCAACTCGCCGCCATGGACTGCACGTGAGCCCGCGCATCGCCGGCTCCGGCCATCGAACTGCTGGCGAACGCGTCGGTGGCGGGGTAGTTGACGGCGTAGACCCCTACCGATCGATCGCCGGCTTGAGAGCGGAGCGAATCGATGAATGCTTGGCCCACCCCGCCGACCCCGGGAGGTTCATTGGTGCCGCGGGCAAACGTCACCTCCACATCGGGGCAGGCGTCGGCGGATGCGTCCGGAGCCGCGATGAGCTCGCCGACCGGCAACCAGATGGTCGCCACTGCCGCGGCCAGGACGCTTGCGAGGCGAGGAGCGCGCATCTTCCGATGCTGGCACAGCGGGCTACGGGCCAGCTGTGCATCCCGTGGGCTCATGGCTGGGCGCTGGGATTCACGCTCACCGGCCGATCACCGGTTCATCCGCCGTTTGGCTGCCAAACTCCTAGGAGAATGAGCTTCAACGAAGCTGGTAATATCATTCTCAGAAGCAGTAATTAGCCATGGGGGGCTGTGATGACGAAAGTTGCCGTTTTAGAAAGCGGCAGCGGGCTGCCCTCGGGTGTGCACGGCGCTGCCGATCCCAAGTTCGAGTGCCTGGTGCGAACGTTTGCCAGCCTCTTTCCCAGCCCGCGCTTCGGCGGCGGCGCTCTGTCTGTCTACGTCGACGGGGAACCGGCCGTCGACGTCTGGACCGGCTGGGCGGACCGCCAGGGCGAGACGCCGTGGGCCGAGGACACCGGCGCCATGGTGTTCTCGTGCAGCAAAGGGGTCGCCGCGACGGTCCTGCACCGGCTCGCCGACCGCGGCGAGCTGTCCTACGACGCGCCGGTCGCAGACTACTGGCCGGAGTTCGGGGCCAACGACAAGGCTGACATCACCGTGCGCGACCTGCTGCGGCACCGCGCCGGCCTGTCCCACATGAAGGGTGTCAGCAAGGAGGAGCTGCTGGACCACCGCTTGATGGAGGAGCGGATGGCCGCCGCGCCGGCAGACCGCCATTTCGGGCGCGCCGCCTATCACGCCTTCACCTATGGCTGGTTGGTATCCGGTCTGGCCCGCGCGATCACCGGGAAGGGCATGCGCGAGCTGTTCCGCACCGAACTGGCGCAACCGCTCAACACCGACGGCCTGCATCTCGGACGCCCGTCGGCCGACGCGCCCACCAACGCCGCGCAGATCATGTTTCCGCAGAGCACGCGCGCCAATCCGTTGATCGACCACCTGGCACCCAGACTTGCCGAGCTGCCGGTGGCCGGGGGATTGGGTGCCATGTACGTGCCGGGGATCACCTCATTGATCCAGGGGGACACGCCGTTCCTGGACAGTGAGATCCCGTCGGTCAACGCGGTGGTGACGGCGCGGGCAGTGGCCAAGATGTACGGGGCCTTGGCCAACGAGGGCCGGGTCGGCGACACCCAGTTGGTATCCGCGCCGCTGGCGCGCGACCTGCTGGGCAAGACCAGCCTGCGCCCGGACCTGAATCTCATCGTCCCGATGTCGTTCCATCTCGGCTACCACGGATCACCGGTTCCCGGCCTGCTGCGGGGATTCGGCCATGCCGGACTCGGTGGCACCATCGGCTGGGCCGACCCCGTGACCAAGAGTTCCTTTGCCTTTGTGCACAATCGGCTCGTCACGCCGATTCTGGTGGACCAAATCCTTTTTGTGCCACTGATTCTGCCGTTGCGACGCGCGGTCGGAGCCGCCCACGAGCGAGGGTTCCGCCCGGTGCCCGAGTTCGGCGCGCCCTACCCGGTAGATCGAACCGCGAGCGCGGGACGTTAGGTCCACCGCTGAGCCCGTCGGCCGCCTTATTCTGAAGAGCCGAACAGCTTCGAGCTCAGGGATTGGGTTGACGGTAAGAAGAAGCGAATGACTGCCGTTGCGGCATGTCGTTCGTGCGGCACCGAACCGGTGGCGAACGCGCGGTTCTGCCACGGCTGTGGTTCGCCCGTCGCCCGGGTCGACACCCGCGCGGAGTACAAGCAGGTGACGGTGCTGTTCGCCGACGTGGTGCGGTCGATGGACATCGCGGCGGCCGTCGGCGCGGAGCGTTTGCGCGAGATCATGACGGAACTGGTCACCCGAGCATCGGCCGTCGTGCAGCAATACGGCGGCACCGTGGACAAGTTCACCGGCGACGGCATCATGGCCCTGTTCGGTGCGCCGACGGCCCTCGAAGACCACGCGCTGCGGGCGTGTTTGGCCGCGCTCGACATCCAGGAGGAGGCCAAGCGACTGGCGGCCGAAGTCGGTGCGACGGACGGCGTCGACCTAAGGCTTCGCGTCGGGCTCAACTCCGGAGAAGTAATTGCCGGCGAAATCGGTTCCAGCGCTTTGGGATACACGGCCGTGGGTGAGCAGGTGGGGATGGCGCAGCGGATGGAGTCCGTCGCGCCGGTGGGCGGGGTGATGCTCAGCGACTCCACCGCGCGCTTGGTAGAAGGTTCCGCGGCGCTGGGTGAGCCGCAACGCGTGTACATCAAAGGCGCCGAGGATCCGGTGTCGGCACGCGAGCTGCTGAGTTTGACGGCCCCACGCCAACGATCCGAAGTTTCGCGGTCGACACTGGTGGGTCGCGAATGGGAAGTGGCCGCGTTGACGGCCATGTTGAACCGCGCCATCAGCGGCCATGGATCCGTGGTCGAGTTGACCGGGGCCGCCGGGATCGGCAAGTCGCGACTCGTCAGCGAGGTGGTGCGGCTGGCCGAGAGTCGCGGTGTCCTAGTGGTTAACACATATTGCGAATCGCACGCCACCCAGATCCCGTTCCGGGTGATGGTGCGGCTGCTGCGGGCCGTCGGCGAGGCGGGCGGTACTGACAGCGAGGCGACGCGGCGTCGGGCGCAAGAGCGTCTCCCCGACGCCGATCCACAGGACCTGCTGCTGCTGTTCGACCTGCTCGGCATCGCCGATCCCAACGTCGAACTGCCCAAGATCGACCCGGATGCGCGGCGGCGGCGGCTTACCGCGTTGATCAACACCTCCCAGCTAGCGCGCCCGTACCCGGTACTTTTCGTTGTCGAGGACGTGCATTGGATCGATACGGCCAGCGAGTCGATGTTCACCGACTTTCTGACGGTGATTCCACAAACACCCTCACTGGCCCTCATCACCTACCGTCCCGACTATCGCGGTGCGTTGCAGGGCATCCACGGCGCACAGACCATTGCGCTGTCCCGGTGTGGGCCGCATCAATGCCGTAGCCGAGAGCAAGCCGTCGAGTCGGCGAACCGGGGCAGGTTCTGTTGGACGAAGTCGGCGAACGTGGTCGGTGCGTGATCGAGCACCGTGGTCAGCGCGGCCGGGTCGGGCTCGACCATTGCCCTGGCTCGCGCCGACACCAACGCACCGACGGTCGAGATATGTTGTGCCATAGCCTGATTAATAGGCGATGCGGGTTCGGCCTCGGCGGCCAGTTCCAGCTCGCGCCGCCACGTCGCCGCAGGGATGTGGACGTACCGCACCTGGCGTCCGGTCGCAGCCGAGATAATGCCCGCGACGTCGGCATGCGTGATCGTCTCAGCCGGTGGTATGTAGCTGATCTGAGAGACATCTCACGAAGTTAGAAGTCAAGCCGCGAGTGTGAGAGGGGGTGGAAACGCCTGATGTTCGTTGTACCGTTGGCCAGTTTGCAGGCAGTGGTGGAGTTGGCCGAGGAACTTGTTGAACAGGTGTCGTTGGGCTTGGCGGTTCCAGTCTCCTGCGGCGCGGCGGGCATCGAAGTGGCGACGGGCACCCGGGGAACCGCGCAACGATGCCAACGCCCAGATCGAGCCGACCGCGGCCAGGCGCCGGTTTTTGATATGCCGATGTGTCACAACGGTTTTCTTTCCGCTGGCGCGGGTGATAGGGGCCGATCCAGCGAAGGCTTTCAACCCGCGGGCATCAGCGAAGCGGGCGCGGTCGTCGCCGATCTCGGCGAGCACCCGGGCGCCAGTCAGATTCCCCAGGCCAGGAAGCTGGTGATGATCGCGGCGTCCGGGTGCTGTTCAAAATGGGCGATCGCCGCCTCGGCCAGGTCATCGCCGGCCGCGCTCGCGGCCTCGAACTGGCGCAGCAGCGCGGCCAGCTGGATGCCCATCGCGTTTTCCACCATGGGTGGTTGGTGCAGGTAGGTGTCGGTGAACACGCTGCGCAGCCGCTCGACGTCACGGTCGAGGTCACGGCGGCGGCGGCTTTGACCAGCAACCGGCGCAGCCCGCCGGGTCAGTTTGCAGCCTGCGTGGGGGTTGGCGCGGCCGCCAGGATGGTGCGCGCGTCGGCGCGGGCCAGCCCTCCGCTGGGCAGGTCTGCGAAGGCCGCCAGCGCGGCCGGGTAGAAGTCTTTGAGCAGATCGCGGATCTGGTTGCCGATCTGCTGACGTGCCCACACGGCGTCCTGCTGGGCGCGCGCCAGTACCCGGATAGCCTGGGTCAGCTCGGTGTCGAGGGGCAGCCGGCGGTGGGCGTCGGGGTCGGTGCGGATGATGTTGGCCAACAGCACTGCGTCGGTGGCATCGGATTTGGCGCCCGAGGTGCATACCGCGCCCGATACCGCGAGGCCGCCAACGGATTGATCGGATATATCGCCCGGCCGGTTTCGCGCAACGCGCCTACCCACAGCCCGCGGTCGGTTTCGATCCCCACCGGGATCGGATGCTCGGCGCTGTCGCCGACCTCGGCCAACAGGGTCAACAACTGTGCAAAGCCGGCCGCGTCGTTATCGACCCTCCCGCGGGCCACCACGCGACCGTCGGCGTCTACCACGGCGACATCGTGATGCGATGTGGCCCAGTCGATTCCGCAAAAAAGTTCCAAATTACCGCTCCTTCGATCACTCAACCGGTCACGAGCCTTGATGGGGTCACGCGGCGCCCTAATCGCAGGACTCGAAGGTCCGTCATCTCACTAGCCGTCCGTGACTCCAGCACACCACAGGGCCTCGTTCTTTCGAAGAGCTCGAAGCTCGGGATCGTTAGCCGGGAGGTCGACCCTGTGGCGGGCTCGAGCAACGGCATCCCACCACCGAAAGCCATGATCTGCCGTCAGGCGCGCCGCTCTCTCATAAGGCGTCATACGCCGGGAGCTCCCAGGCATCACCCAACGGCAGACCACACAGGAATCGCCCTGGCCTACACGACCAGTAACCAACCCCTACTAAACGATTAGGAGGTCGGTCTCGGCTCCAACAGATGTGTCGCAGCGATTTTGGCCGCATCGTCGCCGTTGATCCACGGTGCCGGGGCGTCGCCGAAGCTATTGGTAATTAGCCCGGCTCCTCGGATTGTGTTCTCGTGCAACAGAAGAACGTTCTCGTGGAAGAGGGCGGCAAACCGCAGCACGGTCGGGTTCAGGCCCGCCCAGACGAACACCTCCTCGGCGACGGACTGAGCCTGACCGAGCCGGCTCGGACTGTCGGGCGATGACACCACCATGGACATCACCACGAGATGCGCGGTCGGAGCGTGCTCGGCCAAGGTAGATGCCAGGTTGGCCGCAGCTGAAATTATGCCCGCGGCAATCGGATAGGTGAAATACACCGCGCCCACCCCCTCGACCGCCGGCACGAGTGAAGCACGGTCATGCAGATCGGCAACCACCGTCGCGGCCCCACGACGCCGCAGCGACTCCGCGCGGTCGTCCTCGGCCCGGACCAACGCACGCACCGTGCGCCCCGCACGCATCAGTCGGTCCACCACCGTCGCGCCGGTCCCACCGTGGCGGCCGGTGGCACCGATCACCAGGATCGGTGCGGTTGCTGAGTGGGGTGCAGCCATGCCAGTCTCCTCGCCATGTAAACCGAGCGGTGTACTAATGGCCGATACGTTATAGCTGGATTCGGCGTTTGTAAACCGGACGGTGTACTATAATCGGATGACCGAGGTGGCGCGTCGGCCCGGCGGACGCGGGGCGCGGGAACGCATCGAGCGCGCCGCGGGCCAACTCTTCTACCGCAACGGGATCCACGCGACCGGTGTCGAACTCGTCGCACAACAAGCCAACGTCTCCAAACGTACGCTTTACCAACACTTTCCGAGCAAGAACGAGCTGGTGGCGAGTTACCTGCGCACGTTCGAGGCTGCCGGCGGCACGCCCGCGGAGAGGCGCTTGGACGACATCGAGCTTTCTGCGCGCGAGCGCCTACTCGCGATCTTCGAAGCGCCGCGTGCGAGTGTGGTGCGGGGTTGTCCCTTTCACAACGCGGCAGTCGAATCCGCCGGCTCGCTGTCCGACGTCGACGCCATAGTGCGAGTCCATAAGCAGGAATTCGTCCGCCGCCTCGTCACCGTTGCACAAGAGGCCGGGGCCGCCGATCCGTACCTGCTGGGCCAGCAGTTGGGCGTGCTGTTCGAGGGTGCGACCGCGCTTGCGACGTCGTTGAATGACGGCGCGCCCTTCGTCCATGCGCGCTCAGCAGCCGCCGCGCTGATCGATGCCGCGCTGGCAGCGGACTAGCCGATTTCGTTTCGCGGGGAGCGCCACGGTTACTGGGCAGCAATTATGGGAATTGTGAACAGCGTGCCCGCAACTTTTCAGTCCGTCATCACGTCCAAGTACCTGCTCCTGACAACGTTCACCAAGGACGGCCGGCCGAAGCCGACACCAATCTGGGGTGTCCCAGACGGTGACGGCCGCTTGCTGGTCATTACCGACGACGGGTCGTGGAAGGTCAAGCGGATTCGCAACACCCCGCGGGTGACCATCGCCAAGAGCGCGGCCCTCGGCAAACCCAAGAGCGACCCGGTTGAGGGGATCGCGCGGGTACTGCCCAAGTCGGAAACGCGCCGCGTCTACAACGCCGTGCTCAAGCGGTACTGGTACCACGCCTGGTGGTTTTATGCGCACTCGATCGTTCGGGGCGGCATCGACAAGGTGCACGTCGGCCTCGAGATCGTGCCCGCCGCCTAGCTGAGTCCCCGCGCGCTCGCTCGCGCTGTCACCATGGAGTGGTGACCACTGTGATTGTGGTGACGGTGCTGGTGCTAGTGGGCGTCGGCATCGTGACCAACGAGCTTCTTCGGCTGCGGAGGTATCTGAAGAACTCGCCATCGGGTGAATCGGGTGAACCGACCGCCCAGCCTCCCGACGAAGCTCGGTAACCGACTCGTACCTCTGCGCTGTCGTTTGGCGTCTCCGATTCGGGGTAACGCTAGGACAAGTCTGGGTCGCAGGTGTGGCAGGCGCGTTGGCCGAGCTGCCTGTTGGTGGGGGCCTTGTAGAAGGCCTTTAGGAGGCAAAGTGGCTCTTCGCAGATGAGGGTGTAGGGGTTGTCGGCGCGTCGTTGCCGGGATAGGGGTCGAGGTCTCTCGAAGATGGAGGTTCTCACGCCACCCATCCGAAAGACCTCGACGTGCCCAACGCTACCGGTGGGGCGGGCTTCGCCTGCGCTGACCTCACGACTTTCTGCCGCCTCGATGAGCTCGGGTTGGAGGTGACCGGCCAGCACCTCGCTGATGATCGCGCGGTGCTGGCGTGCAGGCTCGTCGAAGAGGATCGGTGGTGCCGGCGCTGCGGCGAGGAAGGCAGTCCGCGTGACAGCATCACCCGTCGGCTTGCCCACGAGCCGTTCGGGTGGCGGCCGACCACGCTGCTGGTGACGGTCCGCCGCTACCGGTGCGCCGGATGCGCTCATGTGTGGCGCCAAGACACCAGCAAGGCCGCCGAACCACGCGCCAAGCTGTCCCGGCGAGCGCTGCGGTGGGCACTGGAAGCCCTTGTCTGCCAGCACCTGACGGTGGCCCGGCTCGCCGAAGCCCTGGCGGTGTCGTGGAACACCGCCAACAACGCCGTGCTCGCCGAAGGCCATCGCGACCCGACCCGCTTCGACGGCGTGGCGGTGATCGGCGTCGATGAGCATGTCTGGCGCCACACCCGCCGCGGCGACAAGTACGTCACCGTCATCATCGACCTCACCCCAGTACGGGATGGGACTGGTCCGGCCCGGCTGCTCGATATGATCGAGGGGCGCTCCAAGAAGTCGTTCGCCGACTGGCTGGCCCAGCGGCCACAGGACTGGCGTGATGGCGTGGACGTCGTTGCCATGGATGGCTTCTCCGGGTTCAAGACCGCCACCGCTGAAGAGCTACCTGAGGCAGCCACGGTGATGGATCCCTTCCATGTGGTGCGCCTGGCCGGTAACGCCCTCGACGAATGCCGGCGTCGCGTGCAGTTGGACACCTGTGGGCACCGCGGCCGCAAGACCGACCCGCTGTATGCCTGCCGACGCACCCTGCACACCGGTGCCGATCTGCTCACCGACCGCCAGAAAGCCCGACTGGCGGCGTTGTTCGCCGTCGACACCCACGCCGAGGTCGAAGCCACCTGGCAGATGTATCAGCGCACCGTAGCCGCCTACCGAGAGCCCGATCGTAAGAAAGGCCGCACCATGATGGCAGCGCTGATCACCACGCTGAGCACCGGCGTTCCCAGGCCTCTGCAGGAACTGATCACCCTCGGGCGCACCCTGACCAAGCGCGCCGCCGACGTGCTGGCCTACTTCGACCGGCCCGGCACCAGCAACGGCCCAACCGAAGCCATCAACGGTCGCCTCGAACACCTGCGCGGCTCCGCCCTGGGCTTTCGCAACCTGTCCCACTACATCGCCCGATCCCTGCTCGAGACCGGCGGATTCAGACCCCAGCTCCTTGGACCTCGGCAGTGAAGAGTCCTCAACGCGTATTCAACACGGCCAGAGCGTCATTGGTCTCGGCCACCGAGAAACGATCGGGGTGCCAGTCTCGGGGCAGCCAGTCCCGCATCTCCTGCGCACCCAGCCCCATCGGCGTTGCCCGCGGGTCGTACCCGCCACGAACCCACGCAGCCAATTCCTCATAGCCGCCCAGCCCACCACAATCCTCCGGCGGGCAGGCCATCCTGCCCGTCAGGCACACAGGAGCCGAAGGTGGATCATCGAGAACGTCTTCGACCACCAGCACGTGCTCCCATCCATCGCCGAAGTCGTAGTCATAGAACAACCGCTCACCCTTATCGGAGACCACCTGATCGAGCCGCACGCTGTCCTCGACGACACCGTCGTCGCCTTCGCTGAGATCAAACCCAGTGACGAAGTAGGCACGCCTACGCCGGTCCCCCCCGACACCGAACTTATGCAGATGACCGTCCTGCCAACCCATCGCCGCCTGCAGCACGACATGCAGCTCATCGAGCATGAGATCGCCCGGCAGGACCAGACGACGCCAAATCGGCGGCTTGGCGTACATCAGGTCCACCCGGACCCGGAAACCCCACACGCTCCGGCACAGCCCGCACCTCGGGCGTTGGCTCATCGAACACTCCCGCGAACACATCCCGGCCAGCACCGGCAATCAGCTTCTGCAGCATCGACAGGTCCACAATGCCCCCCGGCACCCCGCTCTTCCTCTTAAGCTTCCGCTTCTTCTCCGGCACGCCCCCAGTCAACCAGACACCCCAATCACCGGCCGAAAACAGTTGACCGTCCTACACCCTCAACTGCGAAGAGCCGGCAAAGTGCGCGCAATGGTTTACCGCGGACCGTACAAGGTGCGGGTCGAGCAGAAGGAAATACCGCCGATCGAGCATCCCAACGATGCGATAGTGCGGGTGACGATGGCGGCCATCTGTGGGTCGGATTTGCATCTGTACCACGGCATGATGCCGGACACCCGAGTGGGAATGACATTCGGTCATGAGTTCATCGGGGTGGTCGAGCAGGTCGGTCCGTCGGTGCGGAATCTGTCCCCCGGCGACCGAGTTATGGTGCCGTTCAACATTTTTTGCGGATCCTGCTACTTCTGCGTGCGCGGGCTGTACTCCAACTGCCACAACGTCAACCCGAATGCGACCGCCGTCGGCGGCATCTACGGCTATTCGCATACCTGCGGTGGCTACGACGGGGGGCAGGCCGAGTTCGTCCGGGTGCCGTTCGCCGATGTCGGTCCCGCGAAGATTCCGGACTGGATGGACGAGGAGGACGCGCTGCTGTGTACCGACGCGTTGGCCACCGGCTATTTCGGTGCGCAGCTGGGCGACATCGCTGAAGGCGACACCGTCGTGGTATTCGGCGCCGGACCCGTCGGACTGTTCGCCGCACGGTCCGCCTGGCTGATGGGCGCCGGTCGGGTGATCGTGATCGACCACTTGGAGTACCGGTTGGAGAAGGCCCGAGATTTCGCCTTCGCCGAGACCATCAACTTCGCCGAGTGTGACGACATCGTCGTGCGGATGAAGAAGGAAACCGATTACCTCGGTGCGGATGTCGCGATCGACGCGGTCGGCGCCGAGGCCGACGGCAACTTCATCCAGCATGTGACCGCAGCCAAGTTCAAGCTGCAGGGTGGCTCACCAGTGGCTATCAATTGGGCCATCGATTCGGTGCGCAAAGGCGGAACGGTATCCATCGTCGGCGCCTACGGGCCGTTGTTCAGCGCGGTGAAGTTCGGCGATGCGCTGAACAAGGGACTCACGCTGCGGATGAACCAGTGCCCGGTGAAGCGCCAATGGCCACGCCTCTTCTCGCACATCAAAGACGGTTACCTCAACCCGAAAGACATTGTCACGCACCGCATCCCGTTGGAACACATCGGCGAGGCGTATCACATCTTCTCCGCCAAGCTGGATAACTGCATCAAACCGGTCATCCTGCCCGCCGCAAGCTGAGAGTAGGAACACCATGGCTTACACACCAAATCTGCCGTTGACCCGCGACTGCGACGGTTTGCGCGCTCGGATACCGGGCTGGGGAGTCGACCTCGACCCCAAGGACCGGCCGTCCTACCCCAAACTTCAGCACAACGAGCCACCCACCACAGGTGCACATTGGGAGTTTCCGGAGCGCCAGCCGTCGCACTGGCCCCGGGAGCGGTCCATCGAGCATCAATTCCTCACCCCGGTGTTCGGCACATCCTGCCCGCCCAAAGGGATTTCGGGTGTCCTACGTAAGTTCGCATATCGGAAGTACAGCGAGGCGCGAGCGGCGCACTGGCTGTTACTCGTCGCCGCTGACCGGGTCGACGCGCTGGAAAGCCATCTGGCCTCATTTCTCACCGCGCGGCCGGACAACCCGCTGACCGACACCGGAATCAAAGGCGAATTCACCCACCACGGCTACTCTTCGCGCGTCGGAACCAACCGGGCCGACCTCTCGCACACGTGGATGGATCCCATCATCGTTGGAGCGCCGTGGATTATCCCCGCCGTGGTCGCGGCATTGGCGGGCCGGGCCCTATTACGCCGGACGGAGAGCGACGCGAGCGCCTAGCCGCCGTCCGCGCGAATCGCGGCCACCGTGTCGGCGATGGTGGTGCGCGCATCGCGATAGGTGATGCCCAGTTCCCGCTCGCTCGGCGAATCGTCCGACTCGGGCATCTGCGTGTAGTACTGCATGCCCGCGCCGGTGAACGGATTGTCGAACGGCAGATACGGACTTACGTAGTCCATCAACGTCCCAGCCGCGCGCAGTGCCGTGTCGGGCACCGGCGCCGCGACCATGGGGGTGTCGGCGGCTTCGCCTAGCATCTTGGCGAGTTCGGTCACCGGAACCCGGTGCCCGCCGACCATGTAGCGTCGCGGTCCGCGTCCGGGTTCCAGCAGCGCTGCGTGCACGGCGGCGACGTCACGCGCGTCGATGACCAACCAGGCCGCGCCCCGACCGGGGATCACGTGCATCTGCAGGGCCGCCTTGACACCCTCGCCGGCCTCGCCGAATTGGTCGCCAACAGGCGGCCCCAGCACCATGCCCGGGTAGGTGATGTTGACCGGCGCCCGGCGTCCTGCAGGCCGCGGGCGTAGATCTCGACCTGGGCCTTGGACGTTCCGTAACCGTCCGTCCCGCCGACCACCGGCAGGTCGGCGGTCAGCGTCTTCAGCCCAGGATGGAATAGCGCCGTAAAGCTCGACACATGGATGATCGGATCGAGTCCGAGCTGGACCGCCTGCCCTAGTACATTGCCCGCACCCTGCATGTTGGTGCTCAGCATCTCTGGGGTTTGGCGGGGATCCGTCGCGACCAGGGCGGCGCTGTGCACCACCGCGTCGCATCCGGTCAGCGCTTCGCGCACCGTGTCCCGGTCCTTGATGTCTCCTTGGACGTAGTCCGACACATCGACGCCGAGCTTGCCGACGGACGTTTCCAGCTTCGCTGGTGTACGGACCAGGAATCGGACCGAGTGGCCGGCGTCGGCAATGGCCTTAGCGGTCCAGCCTCCTACGAATCCTGTCCCGCCGGTCACTAGAACGCGCATGCTTGCGATTCTGCGTTACAGACCGTCGGCGACGAAAGCGGCGGTCCGGTGCCCGCCCCGGTGCCCGCCGCCGCAAAGATCGTCGTCAGCCGCCGCCAAGCCATGACGGCTACTTCTTGAACGCGTCTTTGACCTTTTCGCCAGCATCTTTGAGGCTGGCTTTCGTCTGGTCGCCGCGGCCCTCATCCCGGACGCCCGGGTCGTTGGTGGCCTTGCCGAGGGCCTCTTTCGCCTTGCCGCTGACGTCTTCGATCTTGTTCTTCACCTTGTCTTGGGCGCTCATGAGCGGCTGATTACCCGGTCGCGGACCCGTGAAACCGCGGTGGTTGCATGACGCGGCTGGCCATCGCGGAGACCCGGTGATGGACCGATCAGTCCGCTAGCGAGATTTACACCCGATTTACGCTTCTTCGTTTCATTATAGAAACATATAGGTTATGCTAGGTCCTGCTAAGCGCCCAGCCGGCACGTAGCCGCGCCCCGGCGCTGCGGTGGAGGGGGTCGCAGCGCCGGCGGCTCGGGCAAACGCTGCGAGAGTTCTCACGAAGAACTGCTGCCATCCCGCTTGTCGGTGCGCTCCAATGCCGCCAACCGCAGCACGGCGTCTGCCAATGGGTTGTCCGGCTCCCCGCGGGCTTCGATGTACCGCCGGACCCCCTCGTTGCCCAATACGGCGGTTCCGGCCTGGTCCATGTACTGGCGCATCTCTTCGACGTCGAGCAGGATCAGTTCATCTTCGCCGCGCCAGCCGAACGCAATCTGCAGTACGCGGGCGGACAAGCCGAAGTGCTCGCCAATCGCCAGGAGTTCCGCGTAGTTGGGGAAGTCATCGGCGTCTTTGCGACGCGAGTAGGTCGCCTTAGCCAAATTCAGCGCGGAACCGATTTCGCTGTCTGGAACGTCGCGGTTCAACAGCCACTCAAGTACGCGGCCGAGATCTTTCCCGGCACGATTTAGCCTCGGCACAATTCGACATTAATTACCGTCTCGAAACGCGTCAAATGAGGCGCGCCAACGGATTTTCATTCCACTGTTGGAACGATGCCAGTACGCTAAGGGGTGTTGCCGGCGGTGTGCAGAACGCCGCGGGGGAGGGTCAGCGGAAGGTCGTTGTACGTCGCGATGCCGGGCGCAGCGGCGACGACGGCCGGTATCGCGTTGATCGTGGGCATTGCCGTCATGATGTGGCCCAGCACCATGAAGTCGGCGATCGACTGGGCCTGGAAGTACGGCGGCGGCAGGAAGCCGACCTTGGTTGTGACGGATGGCTGGCCGTCGATCTGGATGACCCAACCGTCTTGGTCGATTTTCCAGTCCGGTTCGAGCGTCTGCCCCTTGCGCCACCGGACGTTGAGGTCGATGACGGTGTTGCCGTCGACGACTCCCTGCCAGCTGATGTAGATGCCGGCGACGCATCCCGCGGGAATCGTCCACGACTCCATCACGAGGTCGGCTGTGGTCTGCGCGAATTCGGCGACGCAGCGAACCTCGTCGAGTTCGACGCCGAGCGCATCGGCGACCAGCCGAACCGCCTCGCCGAAGACTGCCGTCCCCTTGGCGGCCATCGCCTGCAAGTCGGGATTGGCGATGGGCTGGCCGAAGCCGACGGGTTTCTCCGTTTCCGGGGAGTCGTAGAAGGTGGTGTCCGCGGCTTCGTTAACGGTGACCTTGTCGACCCGGTTGCACACCATCGCCGACACGATGGCCAACAGCTCCGCAAACCCAGGGCTGATACCGGAGCCGAAGATCGTCGAGTTGCCCTCTCGGCAGGCTGCCAGAATGCGGTCGCGGCCGTCACCCAGGTTGTGCCCGGTGATGAAGGCGGCGGTCGTCACCACGTTGACCCCCGCCGACAAGATGCGGACCAGCTCGTCAACGTTGATCCACATCGGGTTGTAGACGACGCAGTCCGGTTTGAGCGCCAGCAGCGCGTCCACGTCGTGGGTGGCGGCCACGCCCAGCGGGGCCAGGCCGCAGAGTTCGCCGGCGTCGCGGCCTGCCTTTTCCGGTGACCACGCATAGCAACCCACCAACTCGAGCGTGGGGTTAGCGGCGATCGCCTCCAGTGAGCTCTTGCCGACGTTTCCCGTGGTCCATTGAACGACCCGATAGGTGTTTGGCACTCGCTCAGCATAGGGAAGGAGCGCCGGGCACCTCTAGTAGGCGGACTCGGCGGCCAGGATCTCGGCGAGAAATGCGTCCTGCGGCGGATGATCCAGTCGTGCGCGTACCCAGCGCCGGACGCGGTCCCGAGTCTCGCGCGACTCCTCGATATCGGCCCCGATGACCACCGACGTGTTCGGCCAATCATGGTTCCAAGCGGCCGATTCCGTCATCGGCTGCTGTGCGGCATCGACGATGGACAGCCTGGCGCGGCCGTCGGAGGAGAGGGCGCCGTCTCCGCTGACCGTTCCGGACCGCACGCGCACCGGGACGCCGGTGGCGGGTTCCGGTCCGATGACGTCCGCGTGGACAACGGCGACGACTTCCGGGCCGGCCGTTTCGACGCTCCAATCGACGGTGTCCTCGGCGGCGTCGAAAATCCCGGGCGGCACGGCGGCCCAGTGCACGGATGCGACGCCCCGTGAGATCGACCCCGCACCCCGTCGGCCGGTGTCAGATCCGGCCGCCAGCGCATAGTCATCGCGGTGTCCGATCGGGGCCGTGAGTTGCCTTATTGCGCTCGAATCCTCAAGAAATAGCGCAAGTTCCGGCCATTCGCCGTTGTCGACGCCCGTCTCCTCGGCCAACTCCGCCGCGGCGCGCACCAGTTCTTCGATGCGGGGATCGCCGGTGCGGAGGTGCATGAGCAAGGCGTTGGCGTGCGGCGCGAGCAGCTCGCCGACGTCGGAATCCAGGGTGTCGTCGGTGAAGAAGCCCTGCGCATCGGCCGTCAGCAACGCGACCTCGGCATCGAGCAGGGCGCGATCCAGGCCGGCGATGCCGTCCCGCAGACTGGCCGGCCACCAGCGGCGCAACCAATGACCGATGGCCAGCCGGCGCAGCGGTCCGAGCGATCCTGGCACGATGTCGACGCCCGAGACGTCGATGCTGTCACCGTTCGCTTCGCTTGCGGCCGTTACCAGCGCCGCATGTCCGGACTCTCCGAGCACGCGCCACAGCCAGTCGGCACGGGACAGATCGGTGAAGGCGATCTGAACCGGATCGGTTGACTCGTCCTCGGTGTCGTCGAGCGGAAACGTCAGCACCGCCCCGCTGATTTCGAGCACCGCCACCAGTGGCGATGCCTCGACCAGCTGCGCACCGTTCGGTGTGCTCCACAGCCCCGATTCGGCGACCAATCTCATCCCGCCACCTGCAATTCCAGCATCGACTTGATCCGTTGCCGGTGGTCGAGGCTCACCGACCGGGCAACACCCTCGAGCAGCGAACGCACATCGTCGACGTCCTCACACGGCTCCTGCCACACGTCACGTCCGTGCAGCCTCGCCCACAGCCGGCTGAGGTACGGCTGCGCATAGGAGGCCAGGTCGTCGACCACCTGGCGCTGCCGCGGGTGGATCGGCCCGCCGTCGGCGAGATATCGACGAGCGTGCAGGACGTAGGCCTCCTTACGTAGCCGGGCCTGGATCTGTGCGGCGAGTGCGTACCGGCTGGTGACGGTTGGGTCCAGGGGTGCGAGCTCGCCCGCGACTTCGATGCCGGCGACCATCGTGGCTTGCTTGTCCTCGCTGAGCAGTCCCCAGGGTGCGCTGGCCCGGTCCACCTCTTCGGCGCACAGCATCGGAATGTCAGGTAGCGCGTCGCGATCCAGGGCGCGGCGCAAAGTGGAGCGCACCCGGTCGACCACCGTGCGATCCAGCGGACGATCGCTGTCGGAACCGTCGCTGATAGCTGGCGGTCGTTGCGGCGCAACGGAACTCAAGCCCAATTCGACGATCGACCACGGCAGCTCGGCGCCCTCGACGCGTGCGAGCGCGCCCAGGTTGTAGGGCGTCGGGTCGTCGATCATGGCCGACCAGACACGCTGGCGCGCCGCGGCCGCGTTGTGCCCGGAGGCCTGCCCCAGCACAGTGCTCAGCTCGGCCAGAAACGCCTCGACGGTGGTGTGTTCGTCGGCCCGAACGTCTCGCCAACTGCGCTCGAGTTGGGCGGCCAACGAGGCGACGACCTCGCGTTTAGCGACGTACTCGTTGAGCACCTCGATCGCGGTGCGGTCCCGGCCCTGGTGGATAGCCTGCAGTGCTTCGGCCGCCGACTCGCGATCTTGCGGTGCGGGCGCGCCTTTCGTCACGGCCAGCTCGAAACAGACCGGAAAATACAGTTCCTGGGCGTTTCCACTGCGAATCCGTTGCCTGCGACGCTCGAGCTTGAGGACCTCGAACCATGCTGCCGCGAAACGTAATTGAGGACCGTTCTCGACGATCAGGTCGTACATTGCGGCGGCGGTATCGGCGCTGACCACTGGGGCCGAGTACTGGGGGTTTGCGCGCAATCGCAACACAAGAGGATCGATGATGCGTTTGACGGTCCTGCTCAACGGACCGCCGTCGTCGCTGCTGAGCACCTCCACGCCGGGACCGATTGCGCGCCACGCCCGGTCGATCACCGCACGCCGGGGCTGGCCCACCGTGACGGCAGGCGCTACCTGCGAATCGGCGCTCATATCCACAGGATAGGGGCAACGGTGAAACTGGAGGTAACCAGAAAGTTGGGTTCGGTAGCCGCGTGCGGACGCGAATCTTGTCGCATGAACAGGAACAAGCTACTCGCGATCGGCGCGGAAATCGGCATGATCGCAGCGACGATTCTGTACCTGACGTTGCACCAAGTGTGGACGGCGCTGCTCAGCGTGGCCCTCGGTGCGGCCGTGGTGGTGTTGGTCGCCCGGTTTATGGATTCGGCTCGGCGCGCATCGCGGAGCGACGAAGTCGCCGTTGGCGTGGGCACCGTCCGCAAGGTGGACACCGATGTAGCCGAGGCCGTCACCGGCGAGCGTCACATCTGGATCGAAGTGTCCAGCGTTGCCGGCGACAACTTCGTCGGCCGCCTGGTGCAGGACGAATCGGACCCAGAGGTGGCCACCCTGCGTCCCGGTCTTGTGGTGTTGGTAGCGTTCGATCCCGCTGAGCGCCAGGAGCTTTCGTTGCCTGACGACGTACTGGCGGTCCGGGCATCCAGTCTGGTCCTTGCGTGACGCCTAGCGTGCGGCGTCGACGGCGAACGTAACCAATGCTCCCCAATACAGCGGGCTGGCGGTGACGGTTCCGTCCCGCCAGCTCCGCAGTTGTTCACGTTGCCAACGATTTACCGCACATCCGGCTTCGACTTCTTCGTGTGCTTGATCGACCGCGGCGACCACGTCCGACATCGGATCGGTCAGATCGTTACCGGCGACGGCAAACTGCCGAAACGCCGCGGAGGTAGGCAGCGACCACAAGGTGGCGGTCACCAGTTGGGCACCACCCAGGATCATCGCTGCGACCAGGCCGGTCGCCTCGTCGAATTGATAATCACCGCCCGAGGCGCAGGCCAGCAACGCAACCCGCGGCGGCATCGGCAATCGCAGCGCCATGAGATCCGACGCCGTCAACGGGCGGTGGTTGCCAATGGCGTCCGCATCGCCGGGCATTTGCGCCGTGCACGCGAGATGCAGGGACGCTCGGTCGGCCTGGCCCCCTTCGCCATCCGCCGAGCTTGCGTGGCCGACGTACAGCAGTCGACTTGGGTTCTGAGCCAACAACTCCGACAGCCACCTTCGGTCGGCGTCAGAACGGCGGAACAGTTCGACCGATGTGGGGACGCTTGGCAGCACCGCCCGTCGCTGCATCACCTCGGCGAAGTGCCGTGACACCCGCGTGTGTTCGGATGGCCTGCCCAGCACGGATCCCAGCGCCGAGTCGGGTCGTTGCCCTGGCACCCGTGGATCTAGCACCAGGACCGGCGGTTTGTCCCGCCTGCTGTTCCAGCCGACCGGGTTGCGTGGCGCGTGGACGATGTTCTGCGGCACGGCCATCAGCACATCGACCAACTCCATCAGCCGGTAGCCGTCGGTGTGTTCCTTGATGTCGGCGAGCTGCCAAGGAATCCGGGCGGCAGTCCGTCCGCTGGCGGTGATGGCGTCGTGGCGTGCCCGCACCAATTCCTCTTTGCTGGGGCCCGATTTGGGCACCGCCAACAGTCCCCAGGGCACCCGGGCGAGGCGGGCGCTGGGCGAAACGAACAGGACGGGACGCGGGGAGGCGGTGCACTCGGCGAGCAACTGCCAGCCGTGCTGTCCGATCAGCAGCACACCGAGGATGTAGGCGACCGTCAGTTCGGTGTCCGGTGTTGCGAACGGGCCCGTCGACAGCGCCCGCTCGATGGCGTCGCGCCGGCTCTCAGAACCATGCGGTTCGGGCAACGCCCCGGTCAGTTCTTCCAGCGCCGCCAACAGAATTGGCTCCTCCACCACCCAGGTGACGGTGCGCGTGGGCTGGCCCACCACGCGCAGGCTCGCGTAGGTGGCGATGCCGACGTCGGCGTAGCGCAGGACCAGGGTAGGCCGGTCCGAGTCGCTCATGGCCAAGTCGACCAGGTCGGTTCGGGGGCCGTGACGTCGCGACCGTATCTCTGCAGCGCCAGTGCGCGATAGTGACTCAGGATCGGTTCGCTGCCCGGTTGCATCTGCAGTGGCGGCAACGGGCCCAGTCGCGTGAGGGAACCGCCGTTGCGTGCTGACGGACCGGCGGCAGCCAGCGCCTCATCGGGATCGATGAGAACCGGCGCGGTGGCGGTCGATGCCCACTCACCCACTTCCTGTCGAGCCGGCTCGACATCGAAAGTTCCTCGTGCGCTGTGATATTCGACCAATTCGCTGATCAGCTGGGTGTTCTCCCATTCCCATGCGACGGCGAATGCGCCGGCCAGGATCGGCGCCGAAACATTGGCTGCCCAACGGGATCTCGCCTCTGCATCGGCGATTGAGTAGCGAACTGAGTCGACCGCCAGCGCGGCTGGAATCTTGAGCTCAGCGGCCTGTTCGAGCTTGGCCATCGCGCGCCGATATTCCGGCGTGTCGACCTCCCCATGCAGGACTCCGAGCGATTGCGCGTGCCGCGCTTCGGTTTCCTGCAGCGTCTCGTCGGGGTTGCCCGAACCGTCGAAACCCAGCTCCGCCAGCGCGTTGGCGCGCCACACCGTGCCCAGGTGATTGTCCAGCTGCGCGTACTGCAGCCAGCTGCTGCGCGGTGACGAATCGAGCATTTCCCGTGCCTGCGCAATCAGTTCAACAGCCTGCGCGAATTTACCCCAGAAAATTGCTATCCAGCTGCGCTGCAACAAGATACGGTGCAGGTGCAACGGCTTGCCCAACTCGCGCCAGTGCTTCTCGGCCTGTTCCCAGCACTGGTCGGCTGCCGCGAGGGCGCCGGCACCGAGTCGGACCAGGCCGAGGTAGAGCCAGCAGCGGGACACGTCGTGTGCGCGGGAATAACGGGCGATCACCGGGTAGGCCTCCGAGACCAGGTTTTCGGTCCCGACATGGTCGCCGATCGCCCAACACGCCGCCGCGCGTTCCAATTTCGTTCGGGCGTCTGCCAATTCCCATTCGTTGGCTTGTGCGCGCGCCCCGGCGCGACGTAGCCACGGCTCGGCCTCCGTCAGGCGTCCGGTCTCGACGCAGAATCGGCCGTACGCAGTGGCGCCGACGACACGTATATAGTCGGTGCATTTCGGGTCGTCGAAGGCGCGGATCACCGGTTGCCACAACGGAATCGACCGCACATGCAGGTCATCGTCGCAAAGTCCGGTGGCGCAGAGGATCTGAGCGTAGGTGATCAAGTGCTCGTGCTCGTCGACGAGGTCGGGGAATGCTTCGCCAGGCTCGTGCAACGTCACCAGCGCGGACAGGGAAGCCTCAGCGGCCTCGTGTTCACCCTGGGCAGCGGCCAGGCCGGTCTGCAGAAACTGCGCACGGCGCGAATATCGGCAGACCATATGCGAAATCTCGCCGTCAGACACGTGTACCTGGGCGGCCGCCTCCGGCATGGTGCCGGCGAGTATGCCGCGGTAGCTGGCCAAGCAGTCGCGAATGCGTTGAATGCACTCTCGCACACCGTCGTTCGCGCCGCGGGCCAGGTAGATCTCGCCCAGTTGCGCAAAGACCTCCAAGAGGAAGTCGTCGCGGTCGGCTTGCTCGATCCGCGGTATCAGGGAGACCAGCAAGTCCCGTGCCCCGCCTTCGTCGGCAGCGAACGCCAACTGCCGGGCTCGCTCCAGTTCAGCGGGGATCGACGGGGGGATCGCCACGACTGAATCATATGTCCGCGCGGCGCGTCGACGGGGTGCCGGCGCTCCAGTCAGAAATGGCGGGCGTGCTGCGCCCGCCACCCCGAACACCCGTGGGTCAACCGCAGGTCACCTTGATGTTGAAGTCCTTGGTGATCATTCCGGCCATCGGGTTCTTCAGGTCAGCGCCCTGCGCCTTACCGGTGATGGTGTAGGTCTTGCCCTCTACCGAGACGGTGGCCTCGCCGACGTTCTGGCCCATGCTGTTCGCGACGGACAGGGCGTTGCCGTCGACGACCATGGCCAGGGAGTCGACGGTCGGCGGGTTCCCGTCGGTCATGACCACGGCCAGTGCCTGCTGGCCGTTGTTGGTCCCGCTGCCGATGTTGATCTTGCCGCCCTGCTTGACGCAGGTGACCGATGCGGGGTCCACGCCGGCCAGGGGCGCGCCGCCCACCTCAACCTTGGTGCTCTTCTCCTTGCCGTCACCGCCGCCGGCCGAAGACGGGCTGGCTGCGTTACCGCCGCCGCCGCTCGAGCAGCCCACCAACATCGATGCACAGCCAAGGGTTCCGATCGCGACCGCGATAGCTCGCTTCACTGGACTTCCTTCCGTCAGGCGGCGCCCCTTTGGCGTCGTCATGAGAAAAAGTACAGCCTGATCGCGGCGCTACCGATCCCAAATTATCGTTGCGTCGTGATTGATATCCGCCGCGAGCAAACGGTGACGGTCGTGACCCTGTCCGCAGGGCGGGTGAACGCCTTAGACGTCGAAGTTCTCGACGAGTTGACCGATGTCATCCGCCAACAGGCGTCGTCGGGTGCCGGCGCATTGGTCATCACCGGTGCGGGCCGAGTTTTCAGCGCCGGTGTCGAACTCGACCGCGTGGTGCAAGGCGGGTCCGAATACACCGACCGGCTGGTCCCTGCGCTGTCCAACGCGTTTGAGGCGGTGTTCGGCTATCCGGGGCCGACGGTGGCCGCGATCAACGGCGCAGCCATCGCCGGCGGGTGTGTGCTGGCGTGCGCCTGCGACCGCAGGCTGATCACTCCCGATGCCCAGATCGGCGCCGCGGAGGTGCGGGTCGGAGTGCCGTTCCCCGTCGCCGCCTTGGAGGTGATGCGCTACGCGTGCGGCGTCAGCGCCGACGAGGTGTTGCTGGGCGGTCGCAACTACCGCGGAGCCGAGGCGGTGGCACGCGGCCTCGCCCACACCGTCGTCGCCGACGGCCTCATCGGGGCGGCCATTGCCGAGGCGGCCGATCTCGGCGGTATCCCGGCCGAGGCCTACCGGCACACCAAGGCCCAGTTGCGCGGGCCTACGTTGGCGCGCATCCAAGATTCCGAGGAAATCGACCGCGAAGTTCGCGAGCTGTGGGGTGCCGAGGAGACTCAGCGCGGCATAGCCGCGTATCTAGAGCGTCTTCGACGCCGCTGAGGCTATTCCTCGACGGCAACGCCGCCACGGGTGCGTCGACGACGGTGTGACGTCTTGCCGCTCGGCCGGCGGTTACGCAAGGCGCGGGTCTCGTCGGCGGGCTTTGGCTTGCGGATCTCTTTGGTCGAGACTTCCTCGGTCACCGATTCCGGTTCCGGCTCGGACTCAGGTTCGAGCTCGGGCTCGGGCTCGGGCGCGGGTGCTTCGACGGTCTGGGCGGCGGCTTCCGTTTCTTCCGGAACCTCGGCCTCTACGGTCTCGGCCGTCGCGGCTTCGACCTTTTCAGCTGCTTCGGTTTCGCCAGCCTCTTCGGCCTCTTCGGTTTCGTCGGCCTCTTCGGCCTCGTCGGTGTCATCGAGGTCGTCGAACTCGTCGGCCTCGTCAGCGTCCTTCTTTTTCTTCTTGCGGTCGCGGCCTCGCTGCTTGGGTTCCTTCACCTTGCGCGGCTTGGGCGGAGGCGGCGGCAGCTCTGCGATGAACGACAGGTAGAAGGCGAAGAACGCCAGGACCGCGATGGCGGCCGCAGCGCCGTAAATCGCGAACAACCACCGCCCAGCGCTGTCCAGCTTGAACCAGATTTCGCTGATCGCGGTGCCCACGATGAGCACCCCAGCCAGGACATGGCCGATGATCGACCAGGTCCTCAGCGAGAGCGCCAGTTGCGGGACACCGAGCTCGGGCTTGCGGGTGCGCAGCAAGGTGAAAACCACCGGCAATGCGGCCAGGCCGATCAACAGACCCGTCACGATCCGCAGGATCGTCCCCACCGTTTCGGACGTGTCGCCAACCAGCTCCGACCGGCGGGGCAGGACGAAAAAGAAGAAGAGGGCGCCGGCGCCGATCGAAAACGACGCGTGCCACAACGTGGCGAGCCTGCGCCCCATACCCCTCCTCAGGCCGGTGAGTCCGAGCCAGTCTAACGGTGACCGCAACCGTCACCGCGCTTACGCGGCCAGCCGGGCGCGCCCGTGTACACGGGCGACTAGTTGCGGAGGATGCGGGATTTGAACCCGCGAGGGCTGTTAACCCAACCCGCGTTCCAGGCGAGCGCCATAGGCCACTAGGCGAATCCTCCGTGGCCATGGTAGCGGCTACTTGCCCGCCGACGCTTCCAACCCGGGTATTACACTCTCGTTGGACCCCGCGCGGCGTTTATCCTGTGAACTCCCCCAGGGCCGGAAGGCAGCAAGGGTCAATGGGCTCTGTCGGGTGCGCGGGGTCCCCTTAGTCGGGGACCGCAGAGCCAGTATTCAAAGCGTCGGACCGAAAGGCCGTGTGGTGGCGTTCGATTCCCTGAGTCCTGAAGAGCTGACCAAGCTGCATGCCCGTCATCAGCAGGATTATGCGGACCTGCAGGCAAAAAAGCTGTCCCTGGATCTCACCCGCGGCAAACCCGCTGCGGAACAACTTGACCTGTCCAACCAGCTGTTGAGCCTGCCCGGCGACGACTATCGCGACCCAGAAGGCGTCGACACCCGCAACTACGGCGGCCTGCACGGCCTGCCGGCACTGCGCGCCATCTTCGGGGAGCTGCTCGGCATCCCGGTGCCGAACCTGATCGCGGGAAACAACTCCAGCCTGGAGTTGATGCACGATCTGGTGGCCTTCTCGATGATCTATGGCGGCGTGGATTCACCGCGGCCCTGGAAGGACGAACCCACCGTCAAATTCCTGTGCCCGGTGCCCGGATACGACCGCCACTTCGCCATCACCGAATCGATGGGCATCGAGATGATCCCGGTCCCCATGCTGCAGGACGGCCCGGACGTGGACCTGATCGAAGAGCTGGTCGCCGTCGACCCGGCGGTCAAGGGGATGTGGAACGTACCCGTGTTCGGCAACCCCACCGGGATCACCTATTCCTGGGAAACCGTCCGTCGGCTCGTGCAGATGCGCACAGCGGCGCCCGACTTCCGTCTGTTCTGGGACAACGCGTATGCGGTGCACACGCTCACCCACGACTTCATCCGCCAGGTCGACGTCCTGGGCCTGGCCGCCAAGGCGAACAACCCCAACCGGCCCTACGTCTTCGCGTCCACGTCGAAGATCACCTTCGCCGGTGCCGGAGTGAGCTTCTTCGGGGGGTCGCTGGGGAACATCGCGTGGTATCTGCAGCACGCCGGAAAGAAGTCCATCGGCCCGGACAAGGTCAATCAGCTTCGTCACCTGCGCTTCTTCGGCGACGCCGACGGCGTGCGGCTGCACATGCAGCGCCACCAGCAGATCCTGGCGCCCAAGTTCGCGTTGACGCTCGAAATCCTGGACAGGCGGCTGAGTGACTCCAAGATCGCGTCGTGGACCGAACCCAAGGGTGGCTACTTCATCAGCCTCGACGTGTTGCCGGGCACGGCGCGCCGCACCGTCGCGCTTGCCAAGGACGCCGGTATCGCGGTCACCGAGGCGGGCGCATCGTTCCCGTACCGCAAGGACCCCGACGACAAGAACATCCGGATCGCGCCGACATTCCCGTCCTTGCCGGACCTGAGCGACGCCGTCGACGGATTGGCGACGTGCGCGCTGCTGGCGGCCACCGAGTCGGTGCTCGAGCTGTCACCGAGCGCGCGTTGAGGGCAATCCTCGGAATTGACTCTGCGCTGGTGGCGGACAAGGGCGAGTGTGGTGCGCCCTCAGCGCAGACTCAACGCCAGCGGGGTAGGCGTCACCCCTCGTCGGTAGCCTGCTGACGTGGCTCTGTACCGCAAGTATCGACCGGCGACCTTCGCCGAGGTGGTGGGGCAGGAGCACGTCACCGAACCGCTGTCCATCGCCCTGGAAGCCGGCCGGATCAACCACGCGTACTTGTTCTCCGGGCCGCGCGGCTGCGGCAAGACGTCGTCAGCGCGGATTCTGGCGCGATCGCTGAACTGTGCGCAGGGGCCCACCGCCACGCCGTGCGGCGTCTGCGACTCCTGCGTGGCGCTGGCGCCGAATGCGCCCGGCAGCATCGACGTGGTCGAGCTCGACGCCGCCAGCCACGGCGGTGTGGACGACACCCGCGAGCTGCGTGACCGCGCGTTCTACGCGCCCGCGCAGTCGAGGTACCGGGTGTTCATCGTCGACGAGGCGCACATGGTGACCACCGCCGGGTTCAACGCGCTGTTGAAGATCGTGGAGGAACCCCCGGAGCACCTGATCTTCATCTTCGCCACCACCGAGCCCGAGAAGGTGCTGCCGACCATTCGGTCGCGCACGCACCACTACCCGTTCCGGCTGTTGGCGCCGCGCACCATGCGGACCCTGATCGGTCGCATCTGCGAGCAGGAGGGCGTCGTCGTCGACGATGCGGTGTTCCCGCTGGTCATCAGGGCCGGTGGCGGGTCGCCCCGCGACACCCTCTCGGTGCTGGACCAGTTGGTGGCCGGCGCTGAGGGTTCGCACGTCACCTACCAGCGGGCGTTGGGTCTGCTCGGAGCCACCGACGTCGCGCTGATCGACGACGCGGTCGATGCGCTCGGCGCGGGGGATGCGGCGGCGTTGTTCGGAGCGGTCGAGTCGGTGATCGACGCCGGGCACGACCCTCGTCGCTTCGCTACCGACCTGTTGGAGCGTTTCCGCGACCTCATCCTGTTGCAAGCGGTTCCCGACGCGGCATCCCGCGGCGTGGTCGACGCGCCGGAGGACGTGCTGGACAAGATGCGTGAGCAGGCGGCGCGCATCGGGCCGGCGACTCTGACGCGATACGCGGAGGTGGTCCAGGCCGGCCTGGGGGAGATGCGCGGCGCGACCGCCCCCCGGTTGCTGCTGGAAGTGGTGTGTGCGCGGCTGCTGTTGCCATCGGCCAGCGACGCCGAATCCGCGTTGCTGCAACGTGTCGAGCGGATCGAGAAGCGGCTGGAAATGTCGATTCCCGCTGCAGCTCCGAACGCGGCTCCGGCCGCAGCTGCGAGCGCGGTGGCCGAACCGCCACCGGCGCCGCGCCGCGCACCGGCACGCGAAAGCACGCCGCCACCTGTAGCTCGCCGGGAGCCCCCCGCCGCGCCCACACCGGCGCCACCACCGGCACCGGCGCCGCCACCGCCACCAGAACCAGCCGCCGCGCCGGGCGAACTCAGCGCGGCCGCGGTGCGGACGATGTGGCCAACCGTGCGCGAAAAGGTCCGCCAGCGCAGCCGCACCACCGAGGTGATGCTGGCCGGCGCCACCGTCCGGGCCCTCGAAGGCAACACCTTGGTGCTGGCCCACGAGTCGGCGCCGCTGGCCAAGCGACTCTGCGAACAGCGCAACGCCGACGTCATCGCCGAGGCGCTCAAGGACGCGCTCGGCGTCAACTGGCGGGTTCGGTGCGAAACCGGCACCGGCGAGACCGTCGGCAACTCACCTCCTCCCAAGGTCGACAGGCCCGCCCCGGAAGTGGATGCGGCTCAGCGCGACGAGGAAGAAAGCATGCTGGCCGAAGCGGGACGCATAGACCCGTCGGCGCCGCGCCGCGACCCCGAAGAGGTCGCCCTGGAATTACTGCAGAACGAACTGGGCGCTCGTCGCATAGAGGGCTAGGGCGTCCACCAGGGCCGCAGCGGCAACGCGTCCTCACCCCAGGTGTCGACGTTGGCGGCCAGCACGTGATGCAGCTGAATGTTGTTGCGTTCGAAAGCTACTCGCGAGGCCGCCATGTACAAGCCCCACACCTTGGCCACCGGTAACCCCACCTCGACGACCGCTTCCTCCCAGTGCTCCACGAGATTGCGGCCCCAGTCGCGCAGTGTCATCGCGTAGTGGTGCCGGAGGTTCTCCTCGTGCAACACCTCGAAGCCGACTTCTTGGATCTCGGTGATGATGCGACCCGAGCCGGTCAGCTCCCCGTCGGGAAAGACATAGCGGTCGGTGAAACCACCCCCGAACGGCGTCGATGTGTTGTTATGCCGGGTGATGCAGTGGTTGAGCAGCAGTCCCCCGGTGCGCAATTTGGACTTGAGGAACGCGAAATAGCGCGGGTAGTTCTTGACGCCGATGTGTTCGGTGAGCCCGATCGAGGAAACCGCGTCGAAGTTCGTCTCGGGCACGTCGCGGTAGTCACAGTGCCGCACCTCGGCCAGGTCCGCGAGCCCTTCGTCTTCGATCGCCTGCTGAGCCCACTTGGCCTGCTCGGCCGACAAGGTGGCGCCGATGGCGCGCACACCACGTCGGGCGGCGTAGCGCACCATGCCGCCCCAGCCGCATCCGACGTCGAGCAATCGGTCGCCCGGCTGTAGCCGCAGTTTCTCGAAGACCAGCCGGTACTTGTTTTCTTGGGCTTCTTCCAGCGTCGCATCGGGGGTCGGGTAGACCGCGCAGGTGTAGGTCATCGACGGGCCGAGGACCCACGCGTAGAAGTTGTTGGAGACGTCGTAGTGGTGGTGGATAACTTCGGCGTCGCGGGTTTTGCTGTGCCGCAAGCCCTCGGCGACCCGACGCCACCGTGGCGGCGTTTCCAGAGGTGGCGGCGGGACCGGCAACAGGTTCTCCACGCCGATCGACCGCACCACGTTCGCCAGCACCCGCAACGACGGCCTCTTGAACTGGACCCGGTCGGTCAACGCCATCAGCAGGTCGTAGAGATCTCCGGGATGTACCCCGTGCGTCTGCAAGTCGCCGGACACGTAGGCCCGCGCGATGCCGAGTTCGCCGGGGGCAGTCGCCAGGTAGGTGGCCCCGCGCGGGGACTTGAGTTCGAGTCCTAACGGGGCGTCTTCTTTGCCGGCGACGCTGCCGTCGTAGGCAGTGAATTTCAGTGGTTGTTCCCCCGAGGCGGTGAAGATCTTCAGGACCTCCGCCATGCTCAGCCGGGGGCCTAACGGGTTGGTGGGCGCAGTGATCGTCATCGTCGTTGCACCGCCTTTTCGTACAGAGTTAACAGACGGGAATCGGGGTCATAGGTCTTCTTCACAGTGTTGTAGGACTCCCCGCCGTACAGCGCGTCAAACTCCTCGCGCGAATAGTAAGAGTCCGAATACAGCGACTTGTGCCCGTCGAGTTCGCTCACCTTGTTCTCGATCTTGCGGTTGGTCTCACCCTCGGTGGCACCCGCCGGCACCGACGACCAGAACCCGATGTTGACATACGTGTGGTCCGGTCGGATCGGGTACAGCGGCCAGCCTTGGTGATCGCGCAGTCGCAACGGGCACAACCAGATTGGTGTGATGGGCACGGTTGCGAGGAACCAGTCGAGGAACTCGACCACTCGTTCGACCGGCAACTCGACGTCTTGCACAACTCGCTCGCGCGGCGGACGACCGTTGCGCTTTTCGATCCGGTCGGAGATTCCGAACCGTTGATCCAGCGCTACCAACTTCCAGTAGAAGCTGCTGCGCCGGTAGCGCCGCGGCCACCACCGCCGCACCCGTGGGTTCTGAGCGCCGAACGCGCGTGAGCACCAGAACCAGTCGGTGTCCCAACGCCAGAAGTAGTCGTGCATCGTCAACCGGTCGTCCTTGATTCCGGTTTCGTGCCGGATCGACTGGTAGTAAACATCGTTGCCGGTGTAGTCGCTGACCGGCCCAGGGGTGATGGTCCGAATGCCCAGGCAGAGGTAGCTCTCGTCGGCGCTGAACACCACTCCGTCGAGGTAATCCACCGGGACGCCGTCGTATCCACCGGTGTCGACGATCCGTTCCAGCTGCGTGATGAGTGCGTCCACCGAGTGGAATCGGACATGCCGCAGCGTCACAAACGGCTTAATTGGCTCCAACGAGATTTTTACTCGTGTCGAATATCCAAGCGTGCCATATGAATTGGGAAACGCGCGGTACAAGTCGGAGTGCTCGTCGGCGGAAACGGTGAGCAATTCTCCTGCGCCGGTGAGGATGTCCATCTCCAACACCGATTCATGCGGCAGGCCGTTGCGAAACGATGCCGACTCAATGCCCAGGCCGCTGACGGCGCCGCCGACGGTGATGGTCTTCAATTGCGGAACCACCAGTGGCGCAAGGTCGTAGCGCAACGTCTCGGCCACCAGGCGCTCGTAGGTGCACATGCCGGCGACGTCGGCGGTGCGGGCGTCGGGGTCTACGCCGAGGACGTCGGTCAACCCTGACGTATCAAGGCCGCGCGCACCACTTTTGGCGCGGGCGCGGAACAAGTTCGATGTGGGCTTGGCGAGTCGTACCGGCGCAGTCGGTGGGATGGATCGATAACTTGCGCGCAAACGCTCTACACCTGCAGTGTGAGCTGACTGTGCGGATCCAGGGACAGCCACCACAGATATCCTAGTCTTCGATATCCGACCGTGCAGTGCGGACTTTACTGCCAGACACGGAGCGATCAGAAGGAGTTGCGCCTGATGGGACAGGTGAGCGCAGCCAGCACGATCTTGATCAACGCTGAGCCCGCGGCCGTGCTTGAAGCAGTGGCCGACTACGAGACCGTCCGCCCCAAGATCCTTTCGTCGCACTACAGCGACTACCAGGTCCTCGAGGGCGGTCACGGGCAGGGCACGGTGGCGAAATGGCGACTGCAGGCCACCGAGTCGCGGGTGCGCGACATCCAGGCCAGCGTGGACGTGGCCGGTCACACGGTGATCGAGAAGGACGCGAACTCGTCCTTGGTGACGAACTGGACGGTCGCTCCTGCGGGACCGGGTTCCAGCGTCACCGTCAAGACGTCCTGGAACGGGGCGGGCGGCATCAAGGGATTCTTCGAGAAGACGTTCGCGCCGTTGGGGCTGAAGAAGATCCAGGGCGAAGTGCTGGCCAACTTGAAGAAAGAGCTGGAAAGCTCCTCGAGCTAGCGCGTCTGGGCCTGGGTGGCCAGGAAACCCGCGACGCCCTTGACGAGCGCTTCGGCGTACTTCTGGCGGCCCTCGGCCGACTCCATCAACGCCGAGTCGACCGGGTTCTTCATGTTCCCCAACTCGACCAGGACCGACGGATACTGCGCCAGGTTGAGCCCGGCCAGGTCCGAACGCCCGTACAGGCCGCCTTGGCCGATGTAGTTGGCCGGCGGGAGGCCCGATGCCTGCAACTGATCGCGCATCACCCGGGCGAACTGCACCGAC
This sequence comes from Mycobacterium bourgelatii, assembly GCF_010723575.1. Taxonomy (NCBI): domain Bacteria; kingdom Bacillati; phylum Actinomycetota; class Actinomycetes; order Mycobacteriales; family Mycobacteriaceae; genus Mycobacterium; species Mycobacterium bourgelatii. Next base: position 284,528 of record NZ_BLKZ01000002.1, on the reverse strand, counting down.
GGCCCGGACTGCGCCGCGTTGAGCGGCGGGGATGAGTAGTTGACGTGGAATCCCCGGCCGGTCGCGGGGCCGCCGTCGGCGTGCAGGCTGACGATCGCGTTGGGCCGCAGTGAATTGGCCATGTTGGCGCGCTCGTCCACGCAGGGTCCCAGCGCGTTGTCGTTACCGCGTGACATGGCGGTCCGCACGCCGAGCGCGTTGAGTGACGCGCGCAGGCGCAACGCGGTGTCCCAAGTGAAGGTGTGTTCCGGGTAGCCGCTGTTGGTTGACGTCCCGCTGGCCTGGCAGTCTTTGGTGCCGCCGCGGCCGGTGGGCACCTGGCGGCTGATGGATGCGTCGTTGGCGCCGTTGTGGCCGGGGTCGATGAATACGACCATGCCGGCGATGGTGGAAGGGGCTGCGGTTGCTGCTGGGATGTTGGGCGTCCCGGCCGCGATAAGCGCCCCGGCCGCCATTGCTACCCCGACACGAAGGCCAACTCGTAGGTCCACGGCGCCAAGGTAGCGCGCCGCCGTCTACGCTTGAGGTTTCAAATCGCCGACAACCGCAGGCGAAACCAACTCGAGACCAAGATGCGAGGGGACTGTCATGCAACCCGGAGGCGATATGTCGCAACTGCTCGCACAGGCGCAGCAGATGCAACAAAAGCTACTGGAAGCTCAGCACCAGTTGGCGAACTCGGAAGTGCACGGTTCGGCCGGCGGTGGCCTGGTCCAGGTCAAGGTGAAGGGCAGCGGCGAGGTAGTCGCGGTGACGATCGACCCCAAGGTCGTTGACCCCAGCGACATCGAGACGTTGCAGGACTTGATCGTTGGCGCGATGCGTGATGCCTCGCAGCAGGTCACCAGGATGGCGCAGGAGCGTCTGGGTGCGTTGGCCGGGGCGATGCGTCCGCCGGCGCCCCCCGGAGCGCAACCCGGGCAACCGGGTGTGCCGCCGGGTGGTCCAGGTGCCCCGCCGGTCCCGCCCGGGCCTAGGCCGGGCGGTCCTGGCCCCGGCCTGGGAGTCTGACCAGCCCTAACACTTGCGCCAGCATGTTTGAAGGACCCGTTCAGGACCTGATCGACGAGCTCGGCAAGCTGCCGGGCATCGGCCCCAAGAGCGCGCAGCGCATCGCGTTCTACCTTCTGTCCGTGGAACCACCGGACATCGACCGGCTGATGGCTGTGCTCGGCAAGGTTCGCGACGGGGTGCGGTTTTGCGCGGTGTGCGGCAACGTCTCCGACGACGAGCGATGCAGGATTTGTTCCGACGCGCGTCGAGACGCGTCGGTGGTGTGCGTCGTCGAAGAACCCAAGGACATTCAGGCCGTCGAGCGCACCCGCGAATTCCGCGGTCGCTACCACGTGTTGGGCGGGGCGCTAGACCCGTTGTCTGGAATCGGGCCGGAGCAATTGCGCATCCGTGAGCTGCTGACTCGGATCGGCCAGCGCGTCGACGATGTCGACATCACCGAGGTGATCATCGCTACCGACCCCAATACCGAGGGTGAGGCGACAGCGACCTATCTGGTGCGGATGCTGCGCGACATCCCCGGGTTGACCGTGACCCGGATCGCGTCTGGGCTTCCCATGGGTGGCGATCTGGAATTCGCCGACGAACTGACGCTCGGGCGTGCGTTGGCGGGCCGCCGCGTGCTCGTCTGATTTGGCGGCGTTCGGTTCGGGTCTGGTGTAGTCGGGTCTGGTCGCTGCTCGACGCTCGGCGCTCGGCGCTCGGCGCTCGGCGCGAGCCTGTAATCCTGCAGGTCTGCACTCGAACTTTTCCTGCGAATCTTCAGGGTCGCGGTGTGGGTGGGGTTGTGGCGTCGGGCGTGGTGGCCGTCAGGCGTGAGCCTGTAATCCTGCAGGTCTGCACTCGGGTTTTTCCTGCGAATCTTCAGGGTCGCGGTGTGGGTGGGGTTGTGGCGTGGGGTGTGGTGGCCGTCAGGCGTGAGCCTGTAATCCTGCAGGTCTGCACTCGGGTTTTTCCTGCGAATCTTCAGGGTCGCGGTGTGGGTGGGGTTGTGGCGTGTGGTGTGGTGGTCGTCGGGCGTGAGCCTGTAATCCTGCAGGTCTGCACTCGAACTTTTCCTGCAAATCTTCAGGCTCGGAAAACTTGTCGGCCCCCAGTGCCAGCATCTGCAACCATGGCGCTGGTTTGCGGCAAGGAACAGGTATTCATCGGCAAGGATGCAGTGACCAACGGCGACCTCACCAGGTATGAGCTGCAACGTTGGTACCGGCCGTTCTTTCCTGGCATCTACACGCCGAAGGAACACACGCTGACGCTGCGGGACCGGACCGTCGGGGCCTGGTTATGGTCGGGCCGCAAAGCTGTGATCGCAGGCGCTGCGGCCTCGGCGTTGCACGGCGCTCAGTGGGTAGACCACGACACCCCTATCGAGCTGATCTGGACGAATACCCGTCCCCCACAAGGAATTGCGGCCCGCGACGCGACGCTCTGCGAAGACGAAATCACCCGCAGGGTCGGTCTTCCGGTCACCACCGTGGCGCGTACGGCATACGACCTCGGGCGGCAGTTGCCGCGTGGGGAAGCGGTGGCACGCCTGGACGCACTGATGTACGCGACGTCGTTCTCCATCGAAGACGTGCTGCCCCTGGCCAAGCGCTACACAGGCGCGCGGGGTACACAACGGCTGCTCAACATATTGCCGCTGGTCGACGGTGGCGCCGCGTCGCCGAAGGAAACATGGCTAAGGCTGCTGCTCATCGACGCGGGGTTCCCAACTCCGGAGACGCAGATTCCGGTGAGTGAAAACTTGTGGGCCGTCGGCGTCGTTGACATGGGTTGGGAGCGGTACAAAATCGGCGTTGAGTACGACGGCGATCAGCACCGCACCGACCGGCGCCGATACGTGGGTGACCTAAAGCGGCTACGAAAGTTGGAAAGGCTGGGCTGGATCATCATCCGGGTGATCAACGAAGACAAGCCCGACGAGATCGTGGCCCTCGTGCGGGAAGCGCTGCTGTCACGCGGCTGGCGGCCCTGACCCTTAGCGCGCCCCGAACCGTTCCCGACGCAACAACTCCACCTCGGGCAGTTCCAGCGGCGGCAGCGAACCCACCACCTTGCCGAGCAGCAGGTCGGCCAACTCCGGATTGCGCGCTAGGCACGGCCCGTGCATGTAGGTCGCGACGACGCTGCCCTGAACGGCACCGTCGATACCGTCGCCCGCCCGGTTGCCGGCGCCCTTGACGACCGCACTCAACGGAGCAGCGTCCGGCCCCAACACCGTTCCGCCCCGGTGATTCTCGAACCCGGTGAGGCGCTGACTCAACCCGGACAACAAGGGCTTGGCCACCAGCTCGCCGATCGTCCGGGAGTTCTGCGGCGACGTCGTGACGTCGAGCATGCCGACCCCGTCGACGCGTTCCCCGGACGACGTCTCGTACCAATGCCCAAGCACCTGGATGGCCGCACAGATCGCCAGCACGGGTGCCCCCCGCTCGGCCGCGCGCTGCAGGCCTGGGTACCGCTGCAAGTGTCGGGTCGCCAACCGCTGTGCGTAGTCCTCAGCGCCGCCCAGCGTGTACAGGTCGAGCGAGTCGGGGACCGGATCGTTCAGCGTTACCTCGACGATTTCGGCGGCGATGCCCCGCAGCCGCAGACGCTGCCGCAGCACCACGGCGTTTCCGCCGTCGCCGTAGGTTCCCATGACGTCGGGCAGCACGAGCCCGATCCGCACCACCGAGTCAGCCACGGCGCGCCAATGCTCGTTGCAACTGCAGGAAAGCCGTGTAGTTGGCGACGACCTCCACGCGGCCGGGTGGGCAGGACGCGATGGCCGCCAGGGTGTCGTGCACCAGGGTGTGTTCGACTCCCGCGTACCCCAGGCGAACCGCGAGGTCCGTGCCGCGTTCACCGGCCGCGACCACCGCGGTTTCTTCGAAGTGCTCGAAGCGCACGTCCCACAGCCAGGACAGATCCTCGCCGTCGGGCACCTGCCCGTTGACCGCGATGACCACCCCCGCCGCGTGCTTGTCCACCATCGACAGCGCTTCCTGCCAACCTGCCGGATTCTTGGCCAGCAGGATGCGCGCTTCGTGGGCGCCGAGTCGGACTGTCCGGTAGCGACCGGCCACCTCGTCCACGTTCGACACCGCAGCCACGGCAGACGACGGATCCACACCCAAGGCCACGGCGGCCGCCACGGCCTGCGCTGCATTCCCGCGGTTCACTGCGCCAGGCAACGCCAACTTCATCGGCAGCGCGACCCCACCCGGCCCGTAGATGGTGTCGTCATCGAACCACCAGTCCGGGCTGGGTCGCTTGAAATCCGCACCGGTGGAGTACCAGTGTCCTTGCTCGCGGACGATAACTTCGCCGCTGCGGGGACAGCTGACCGAGTCGTTCGCCCATGAACCGCCGGCGGCCACCCACACCACGTGCGGGCTGTCGTAGGCCGCCGACGTCATCAGCACATCGTCACAGTTGGCAACGACGGTCGCCTTCGGGTGCCGGGCCAGGCCAGACCGCAGTGTTCGTTCGATCACGTTGATTTCGCCGACACGGTCGAGCTGGTCGCGGGACAGATTCAGCAGCACGATGACGGCCGGGGAAACGGCGTCGGCGACATGCGGCACGTGCATCTCGTCGACTTCCAGGGCCGCCAGCTCGGCGTCGCGGTTCGCAGCCAGCGCGGCGACCAGACCTGCGTCCATGTTGGCGCCCTCGGCGTTGGTGGCGACGGCACCGAGCGTTCCTAGCGCGGCCGCTGTCATCCGGGTCGTCGTCGACTTGCCGTTGGTACCGGTGACGATGACCGTGCGCCGGCCCTCACCGAGCTGACGGAGCACCGAGGGGTCCAGGGTCATTGCGACCAGGCCGCCGATCATCGCTCCGGCTCCGCGACCGGTCACCCGCGATGCCCAGCGCGCACCGGAACCGGCGGCGAGGGCTAGGCGAGCACGGGCGGTAACCACCCGGGCAGTTTAAGGGCGATCGCAAGCGCGGCGCTCGGCGCCGGGCGCAGCGGGTCGCCCTGTGGCCGGGTGCGATCGCAAGCGCGGCGCTCGGCGCCGGGCGCAGCGGGTCGCCCTGTGGCCGGGTGCGATCGCAAGCGCGGCGCTCGGCGCCGGGCGCAGCGGGTCGCCCTGTGGCCGGGTGCGATCGCAAGCGCGGCCCTCGCCGCGCCGGGCGCAGGGGGATTGCAGGTAATCGCCGCGCAGCAAAATGGCCGACACGATGCGCGGTGAGGATGGCATGTCGGTCTGACGTGCCATCCTCATGCCATGAACCGGATTTCCTGGGGTCGTCCGGCGCGCGAGCCGGACGCAGGTTGGGCCGTTATCGACGTCGAGACCTCGGGCTTCCGGCCGGGTCAAGCCCGGATCATCAGCCTCGCTGTCCTCGGCCTGGACGCTGCGGGCCGGGTGGAGCAATCCGTGGTCAGCCTGCTCAACCCCGGAGTCGACCCCGGGCCGACACACGTGCATGGCCTGACGGCGGCGATGCTCGAGGACCAGCCGCAATTCGCCGACATTGTGGGCGACGTCACGAAGGTGCTGCGCGGCCGCACCTTGGTGGCGCACAACGTCGCGTTCGACTATGCGTTTCTGGCTGCCGAGGCAGAGATGGCCGACGCCGAACTCCCGGTGGACTCGGTCATGTGCACGGTCGAGTTGGCCCGGCGACTGGATTTGGGCCTCGACAATTTGCGGTTGGAGACCCTGGCCGCGCACTGGGGCGTCGCCCAGGAACGCCCGCACGACGCGTTTGACGACGCGCGCGTGCTCAGCGGGATCCTGGCACCCGCATTGGAGCGGGCCCGTGACCGCGACGTCTGGCTGCCGATCCATCCCGTCACCCGACGTCGCTGGCCGAACGGCAGGGTGACCCACGACGAGCTGCGACCGCTGAAGGCACTGGCGTCCCGCATGCCCTGCCCGTACCTCAACCCCGGCCGCTACGTCGCCGGCAGGCCGCTGGTCCAAGGCATGCGCGTGGCACTGGCTGCCGAGGTGAGACGCACTCACGAGGAACTCGTCGAACGGATATTGCACGCCGGCCTGGCCTACGCCGACGACGTTGACCGCGACACCTCGCTGGTGGTCTGCAACGACATCGCGCCGGAACAGGGCAAGGGATACCGCGCTTTACAACTGGGCGTACCGGTGGTTTCCGACACCCAATTCATTGACCGTGTCGGCTCGGTCGTCGGCGGCCGAACCATGGAGCATTTCGTGGACACCACCCTCGTCGACGAGCAATTCGCCCTCTTCTGAAGACCCCACGTCGAACACTTGCGCACCCGCCCTGCCCTGCCGCGGCCGTAAAGTCCGCCCGACCAGATGGAAGAACTGAGCCGATTGCTCAACGGCTACCTGTTCAGCAAGCTCGGCCTGGTCGACCGACTGATCAGCGCGTACTTCGCCGTCTAGCGGTTTGGCAGCGCCTAGCAATCTGGCCGAGGTTTTGTAGTCACGCCACCGCAGGTGGGCGGATACGTTGAACCGATGCGGAGGGGACGTGCGGCAACCGCGGCGGTGACGTTATTGGGAACCGCGCTGACGCTGACCGCGTGCGGGGGCGACGCGAACGGCGCGACCAGCGACGTCGTGCACGTGCCCGCGAACCTGTGCGCACTGCTCAGTGCCGATGACGTCAGCCAGGCCGTAGGCAAGCCGTATCCGGCCCCAACGCGAACGCACAACGGGCTTGGCCAACAGGACTGTGAATCGGTCCCGGCGGAAGGCAACACCGTCAGCTTCACCCTGTTCTGGGGAAACTGCGTCGACGGCAGGCAACCCAACATGGATTGCCGCAACTGGTGTCCGGCACCTTCGCCAGGATCAAGCAGGAAGCAGCCAGTACCAGTCCGGTCGAGCAGGTCCCCAACCTCGGCGAACAGGCGTACTGCACGCCGGGGCCGGATGCGGCGGTGACGGTGCTCAAGCGCTGGTATTACCTGACGGCTGTGACCGACACGTGTGCGCAGGCCCAGCGCCTGGCCAGCGCGCTGCTGACCAAGCTGGGCTAGCGCACGGCGCGGTTGACCGCCGACACCACCGCCCGCAGCGATGCGGTCGTGATCGACGGCGCGATGCCCACACCCCAGACGGTCTTGCCCCCGACCGAAGCCTCCACGTAGGCGGCGGCCTGCGCGTCGTCGCCGGCACTCATTGCGTGCTCGGAGTAATCCAGCACGGCGACGTCGAACCCGACGGTGCCCAGGGCGTGGACGAACGCGGCCAGCGGCCCGTTGCCTTCGCCCTTGATCTCGGTCTCGACACCGTCGATCTTGACGGCCGCGGTGATGCTGGTGGTGCCGGTGTCTTCCTCGGCGGCATCGACGTGCTGTCGGATGCGCTCCAGCGGCCGGATCGGCGCCAGATACTCCTCGGAGAACGCCTCCCACATCTCCTTCGGCGAGACCTCGCCGCCCTCGCCATCGGCCAGTTTCTGGATCACCTGCGAGAACTCGATCTGCAGCCGGCGCGGCAGGGCCAAACCATGGTCGGTCTTCATGATGTAGGCCACCCCGCCCTTGCCGGACTGGGAGTTGACCCGGATCACCGCCTCGTAGGTGCGCCCGACGTCCTTGGGGTCGATGGGCAGGTAAGGCACCTGCCAGAGCATGTCGTCGACGTCGGTGTCGGCGGCATCGGCGTCGAACTTCATCGCGTCCAGGCCCTTGTTGATGGCGTCCTGGTGACTGCCGGAAAACGCGGTGTAGACCAGGTCACCGCCGTAGGGGTGCCGCTCGTGCACCGGCAGTTGGTTGCAGTACTCGACCGTGCGCCGGATCTCGTCGATGTTGGAGAAGTCGATCTGCGGGTCCACGCCGCGCGAGAACAGGTTCAGCCCCAACGTCACCAGGCAGACGTTTCCGGTGCGCTCGCCGTTGCCGAACAGGCAGCCCTCGATCCGGTCGGCGCCGGCCTGGTAGCCCAATTCGGCTGCGGCAACGGCAGTTCCGCGGTCGTTGTGGGGGTGCAGACTCAGGATGACCGACTCCCGGTTGGCCAGGTTGCGGCTCATCCACTCGATCGAGTCGGCGTAGACGTTGGGCGTGGTCATCTCCACCGTGGCGGGCAGGTTGAAGATGATCGGGTTGTCCGGCGTCGGCTGGATGATCTCGCCGACGGCGTTGCACACGTCCCGGGCGTATTCCAGCTCGGTACCGGTGTAGGACTCCGGCGAATACTCGAACCGCCACTGCGTGCCCGGGTATTTGGCGGCTTCCTCGACGCACTTGCGCGCGCCGTCGGTCGCGATCGCCAGCACCGCATCCCGGTCGGCCCGGAAGACCACGCGGCGCTGCAGGATCGACGTCGAGTTGTAGAAGTGCACGATCACCTTGTTGGCGCCTTCACACGCCAGGAAGGTCCGCTCGATCAGCTCGGGTCGGCACTGCGTCAGCACCTGGATGGTGACGTCGTCGGGAATGGCGCCGTCGGTGATGATCTCGCGGACGAAGTCGAAATCGGTCTGGCTGGCCGAGGGAAATCCGACCTCGATCTCCTTGTAGCCCATGCGCACCAGCAGGTCGAACATGCGGCGCTTGCGGGCCGGGCTCATCGGGTCGATCAGCGCCTGGTTGCCGTCGCGCAGGTCTACCGCGCACCACAGGGGCGCGCGCTCGATGACGCGGTCCGGCCAGGTGCGGTCGGGCAGGCGGATGGGTTCGACTTCCTCGGCGAACGGCCGATACCTGCTGACCGGCATCGACGTGTTGCGCTGGGGGTTCCACACGGGCTGACCTGGTGCAGTTGGGCCGTCCGGTTTGACGATGGTGCGGGCTGAACGATAGACGTCGGGTGAATCAGAATTGGTCACGGTAGTTGCTCCGGTGAATTTTGGGGGACCTCAGACCGGCGCATTGCGAACCCCCGCGACGGGAAGCCGGTCTGGATCAGACCCCGTCGCGGCGTCCGAGGAGGAGCACCCGATGCACGTCCTGAATGCTACCGTGCGCGGCCCAGTAGCCAAAACCGCCGCCTCGTGCTAGATAAGTCGGCCGAGATCAGACGTGCCTACCGATAGCCTTTGCCGATGAGGTCGTTCATCAGTGCAAGTCACGCCGCGACTTGCTGGGTCGCCAGGGTGGCTGCGATTACCGCCTGCGGCGGCGCTGCTGTTCTCGGTGCCACGGCCGATTGCGCCGCGGCGCCCTCGGGCCAGCTGATGGGAACGTTGCCGGCCGGCTTCTCATCAGGCAATTGTCAAGAGATAGACCCGGTGGAGGGGTCACTCGAGCGGGTGGTGTGCGGCCAGAGCAGCGACCCGAGCGGACCCTCGCACGCAGTGTTTTTGCTCTATGCCACTCCCAATGACGTGACCAGAAATTTCGCGCACGGCGCGGGCGTAGCCGGTTACTCGGTGGCGTCGTCCTGCCCGGGTGATCAAGCTTCACCCGGGACGTGGGGCGATAGCTACCGCGATCAGACGGCGGGTCTGGTCGAGTGTGGGACTTCTGCCGCGGGCAAACCTGCCGTGATCTGGACCGACGATGACATACGCAGACTCGGCATCGTCGAGGGCAACGACATCGACACCCTTTATCGGTGGTGGCGAGGCAACGCTTGACGGTCTGATTTCGGGGACGATCTGGGCGACACCACCCGAAGACGGGTCACCCGGGTCACCCGGCCCCAAAGCCCAGTGGGCTCTGCGCCCATGTCAGATCCCAGCCGGCGGTCTCGGCCATCCACCCAGGCACGCCCATCACCCACAACGTCGCCACGGTGACCGCCGCCGTCAACAGCGTGCCCATGAATTGCACCGCCCCGTGCTGTCGGCGGAACCACCGCATCACCGCGTTGTACCGACCGCGCACGTATTTGAGCAGCCGCCGGAAGACAGTGAACTCGGTAGCCAGGACCGCTAGGCCCAGGAACACGATCGCCCACCCTGGACCCGGATACGGGATTGCGATGATCCCGACGCACAACAACGCCAGTCCGACAATGCCGACCAAGATGCGGTAGGTCACATCGAGCGCGGGCCAGGTGCGCAGCCGATCGCGCGCGCCAGCCAGGCGGCGGCGAAGGCCACCACGCGGTTTGTCGGCATTTCCGGCCATGTCTCCGGTATTCCCGCAATGACGTGGAAATCAATCAAGATGCGCCGACCCGTATCCTGTTGTGGACTTATAGCCGGGGAAGAAAGGGAGATGGTGGCGCTCGTCGTCCAGAAATATGGCGGATCGTCGGTGGCTGACGCCGACCGGATTCGTCGCGTCGCCGAGCGCATCGTCGAAACCAAGAAGCAGGGCAACGACGTGGTGGTGGTGGTCTCGGCCATGGGCGACACCACCGACGAGTTGCTGGACTTGGCGCAGCAGGTATGCCCTGTCCCGCCGCCCCGGGAACTCGACATGCTGCTCACCGCCGGCGAACGCATCTCCAACGCGCTGGTGGCCATGGCCATCGAATCGCTGGGCGCGCACGCCCGGTCGTTTACCGGTTCCCAAGCCGGCGTGATCACCACCGGCACGCACGGCAACGCGAAAATCATCGATGTCACGCCGGGACGGGTGCAAGCCGCCCTCGACGAAGGCCGAATAGTGCTGGTGGCTGGCTTTCAGGGCGTCAGCCAGGACACCCGCGACGTCACCACGCTGGGCCGCGGTGGCTCGGACACCACAGCGGTCGCGCTGGCCGCGGCGCTGAAAGCCGACGTCTGCGAGATCTACACCGACGTCGACGGCATCTTCAGCGCCGACCCGCGGATCGTGCGTAACGCCCGCAAGCTCGAGACGGTGACCTTCGAGGAAATGCTCGAGTTGGCGGCCTGCGGCGCCAAGGTGCTGATGTTGCGTTGTGTGGAATACGCCCGCCGTTACAACCTGCCGGTGCACGTCCGCTCGTCGTACTCCGACAAGGTCGGCACCGTCGTAACCGGATCGATCAAGGACATATCCATGGAAAGCCCCCTTCTGACCGGTGTCGCGCATGACCGCAGCGAGGCCAAGGTGACCATCGTCGGTATCCCGGACATCCCGGGGTACGCGGCCCGGGTGTTCCGAGCCGTCGCCGAAGCCGATGTGAACATCGACATGGTCCTGCAGAACGTCTCCAAGGTCGAGGACGGCAAGACCGACATCACCTTCACCTGCTCCCGCGACAGCGGGCCCACCGCGGTGGCCAAGCTGGACTCGCTCAAAGAGGAGATCGGCTTCACCCAGTTGCTCTACGACGACCACATCGGCAAGGTGTCGCTGATCGGGGCCGGCATGCGCAGCCACCCCGGTGTGACGGCGACGTTCTGTGAGGCGCTGGCCGCTGTCGGCGTGAACATCGAGCTGATCTCCACCTCCGAGATCCGCATTTCGGTTTTGTGCCGCGACACCGAACTAGATAAGGCCGTCGTTGCGTTACACGAGGCATTCGGCCTCGGCGGCGAGGAAGAGGCCACGGTGTATGCGGGAACGGGACGATAGATGGGCCTTTCGATAGGTGTAGTCGGCGCCACCGGCCAGGTGGGCCAAGTGATGCGTACGCTGCTCGAAGAACGCGACTTCCCGGCCGACTCGGTGCGGTTCTTTGCCTCCGCCCGTTCGCAGGGCCGTAAGTTGCCCTTCCGGGGCCAGGAGATCGAGGTCGAGGACGCCGAGACGGCCGACCCGGCCGGGTTGGACATTGCGTTGTTCTCCGCCGGGGCGACCATGTCTCGGGTGCAGGCGCCGCGGTTCGCCGCTGCCGGCGCCACGGTGATCGACAACTCGTCGGCCTGGCGCAAGGACCCCGAAGTCCCGCTGGTGGTCTCCGAGGTGAACTTCGAGCGGGACGCCGGTCAGCGGCCCAAGGGCATCATCGCGAACCCGAACTGCACCACCATGGCCGCGATGCCGGTGCTCAAGGTGCTGCACGACGAGGCCGGGTTGGTGCGCTTCGTGGCATCGTCCTATCAAGCGGTCTCCGGCAGCGGTGTGGCCGGCGTAGCGGAGTTGGCCGAGCAGACCCGCGCGGTCATCGACGGCGCCGAGCAGTTGGTGCACGACGGCCGCGCAGTGGATTTCCCGGCGCCGAAGAAGTATGTCGCGCCGATCGCGTTCAACGTGGTCCCGTTGGCGGGTTCGTTGGTTGACGACGGCTCCGGCGAGACCGACGAGGACCAGAAGCTGCGTTTCGAGAGCCGCAAGATCCTGGGCATCCCCGACCTGTTGGTCAGCGGCACCTGCGTGCGGGTGCCGGTGTTCACTGGTCACTCGTTGTCGATCAACGCCGAGTTCGCTCGGCCGATCACCCCGGAGCAGGCCCGTGACATTCTTGCCGGCGCTCCCGGGGTAAAGGTGGTCGACGTGCCCACGCCGCTGGACGCGGCCGGTGTCGACGAATCACTGGTCGGCCGAATCCGGCAGGACCCGGGCGCCCCGGACGGGCGTGGGCTGGCGCTGTTCATCGCGGGGGACAACCTGCGCAAGGGGGCGGCGCTCAACACCATCCAGATCGCAGAGTTGCTAGCCGCCCAACTGTGACGCGCGAAACGCGCTGTTCCAGCACTAAACGGTCCGTTCACAGCTGCTACATAAGTAGCGCATAGTTGACTTGCCCGGTTTCCGGAGCATCATGCGTTTTATGAGTGAAACTAACGAAATCCCAACAGCGTCGACGGCCACTGCGGTTGCCCCGCCGCCTGTCGCAACGGTGCAGCAAACTCCCAGGGTCTTCAAAGCAGCAGCCTGGGTGGCGATCGTCGCCGGCACCGTGTTCATCGTCGCGGTCATTTTCTTCTCCGGATTCCGGCTGGGGTTAGCCGCGGGTCACGGCGGAGGCCATCACTTCAAGCACCACCGGCACCACGGGATGATGCACCAGCAGGGAGTCCCCAACAGCCCGCCCGCGTCCGTCGCTCCGGGCGGTCCGGCTGGACCGGGTCAGGTCCCGACGTCGGTCGCGCCATCATTGGCGCCCGCCACGACACCGGGTCGATAAGCCAGCGTTTTCGGCAGGGTTGCCAATTGCCCGGCGCTCACTCGAGCGCCGGGCCTCAAACGCGTTAATTCATGACAACTTTGTGTCCTTGACTCTTTACGGCTGTTGCGGCACTGCGCGATATTCAAGACATGACTGAAACGCCCGAGCCCGCAGCCAAGGCAGGCCCCGTCACAACCGCCGCACCGCCACCAGGGCGGGTGGTGGAAAAGCCGCCGAGGCTCTACCGCGTCGCGGCGTGGGTGGTGATCATCGCCGGCATCACATTCATCGCGTGGACCCTGTTCTTTGCGGGTGCCATGGTGTTCGGTGCGGGGAAGTGTCATCACCACCGTCATCACCATCACGGCCAAATGGGTCCGGGCGGCGGTCCGGGCGGCCCGGGTCCGGGGTGGCAGTTCAGATTCCCCGGTGGGCCGCCGCCCCCTGGTGTGGGCCCCGGTTTCCCGGGTGGCCCGCCGCCGGGTGCCGGCGGTCCGGGTACTCCGACGGGTCCCGCTCAGCCGCCGACGTCTGCGCCCACCGTGCCGAGCCCTCCGCCGGGACGCTAGCCGCATACACCCGCTTCTGTAGTTGCCTTAACCAGGCGCATACTGGGCTATGTGACCGTAGTGTCGCGCACCAGCCCTTCCGGCCCTCTGAAGAGGGCGTCGGGCTACGCGGCAGCTTTCTTCAAAAGCGTTGCTATGCAACGCGATTCGGCTGTGACGTGATGTCGGGGTCAAAATGCGTTGCGGCTCTACAGTTTCCGTTGTACCAGCCCAGTAGCGAGGAGATCGCAAAATGACGGAGCGATACACCACCAACGATGCCGGCAATCCCGCCCCGAGTGACGATCAATCGCTGACCATCGGCCCCAATGGTCCGATTCTGCTGCAAGACCATTACCTGATCGAGCAGATGGCGCAGTTCAACCGCGAGCGGATTCCGGAGCGCCAGCCACACGCCAAGGGTGGCGGCGCGTTCGGGCACTTCGAGGTGATCAACGACGTCAGCAAATACACGCGCGCCGCGGTGTTCCAGCCGGGCACCAAGACCGACACGCTGATCCGGTTTTCCACCGTTGCCGGGGAGCGAGGCAGCCCGGACACCTGGCGCGATCCGCGCGGCTTCGCGCTGAAGTTCTACACCAGCGAAGGCAACTTCGACATGGTGGGGAACAACACCCCGGTCTTCTTCATTCGCGACCCGCTGAAGTTCCAGCATTTCATCCGCTCGCAAAAGCGAATGGCGGCAAACAATTTGCGCGACCACAACATGCAGTGGGATTTCTGGACTCTTTCACCGGAGTCGGCGCATCAGGTCACCTGGCTGATGGGGGATCGGGGCATCCCCAAGACGTGGCGGCACATGAACGGCTACAGCAGCCATACCTACAGCTGGATCAACGCCAACGGCGAAATCTTTTGGGTGAAATACCACTTCATCACCGATCAGGGCATCGATTACCTGACGCAGGAGGATGCCGACCGGCTGGCCGGTGAGGACGGCGACTATCACCAGCGGGACCTGTACGAGTCCATCGAGGGCGGCAACTTCCCCAGCTGGACGCTCAAGATGCAGATCATGCCGTTCGAGGAGGCCAAGTCCTACCGGTTCAACCCGTTCGACCTGACCAAGGTATGGCCGCACGGTGACTACCCGCTGATCGACGTCGGCAAGTTGACACTCGACCGCAACGTCACCGACTACCACACCGAGATAGAGCAGGCCGCCTTTGAACCCAACAACATCGTGCCGGGCACCGGACTGAGCCCGGACAAGATGTTGCTGGCCCGCGGGTTCTCCTACTCCGATGCCCACCGGGCCCGGCTGGGAACGAATTACAAGCAAATTCCGGTCAATACGCCGCAGGTGGAGGTCAACAGCTACTCCAAAGATGGAGCGATGCGGATCAAGAACGTGTCCGATCCGGTCTATGCACCCAACTCATACGGCGGACCGCACGCCGACCCGGCCCGCGCGGCGGAGGTGCGTTGGTTCGCCGACGGGCAGATGGTTCGTTCGGCGTATACCTTGCACGCCGAGGATGACGACTGGGGTCAGGCCGGCACTCTGGTCCGTGACGTTATGGACGACGATGCCCGAGACCGGTTGGTACACAACATCGTTGGGCACGCATCCAAGGGTGTCAAAGAGCCCGTGTTGTCGCGGGTGTTCGAGTACTGGCGAAACGTTGACCCCGAGTTGGGCAAGAAGGTCGAGGAAGGCGTCCGCGGCGGCTGAAGACTCGACGTTCGATGCCTGGCATGATCGAAGAGCATGAGCATCGAAGTCGTTTACACCACCGAATCCACGGCGACCGGCGGCGGGCGTGACGGCCACGTCAAGTCCGACGACGGTCGAATCGACATGGAGACCCGTCCGCCAAAGGCGATGGGCGGCAACGGTGAGGGCACCAACCCCGAGCAGTTGTTCTCCGCGGGCTACGCGGCCTGTTTCCTCGGTGCGCTGCGGTTGGTTGCGGGCAAGGCCAAGGTGAAGCTCGACGACGCCACCAGTGTCACCGTGCAGGTCGGTTTCGGGAAGGACTCCGAGGGCGGGTTCGGGCTCACCGGCAAGATCGTCGGCTATCTACCCGGCCTGGAGCAGAGTCAGGCCGAGGACCTGGTGAAGCAGGCGCACGGTGTGTGTCCGTATTCGAAGGCGACCAGGGGCAACATCGACGTGGAAGTCTCGGCCAAGGTCTGAGCCTCAAGTGAGGTTCGCCGTCACGGCGCTGAAGTCCGCAGACCGAACGATGCAGAACGCGCTCGGTCAGTAGCGACAAGCGGTTATTGCGGATCCGGTTAGCCCGCGCGACCAAACGGGAATATGTCGGCGTGGTCTGGAAGATGAAGTATTGACGGCTATCGTTCCCAGTAGCTGCGCAAGCTCCGGGCCCGGAGGGATCGTGATATGACGTTCGCCGCCAGCAGCACCGCGGTCGATACAGAGATCCGCAGCTCGGCAGCGGCAGCGGAATACATTGCCGAAGGGTGCTTGGCCGACGGTCCGGTGGGCTGCGTCGGTTTGGAAGTCGAGGGGCACTGTTTCGATCCGGCCGATCCGCTGCGCAGACCCAGCTGGGACGACATCGGCGACGTGCTGAAGTGGGTGAATCCACTGCCGGGCGGAAGCGCGATCAGCGTGGAACCCGGCGGTGCCGTAGAGCTGTCGGGTCCGCCGATGGTGGGTGCGCTGCCGGCCATCGACGCCATGGCCCGCGATCAGGCGGTGCTGCGCTCGGCCTTCGCCGAAGCGGGGTTGGGCTTGGTTTTCCTGGGCGCGGACCCGTTGCGCCCGCCCAAGCGAATCAATCCCGGAGCGCGGTATCGGGCGATGGAGCAGTTCTTCGCGTCCAGTCGCAGTGGGGAAGCAGGCGCGGCAATGATGACGTCGACCGCGTCGATCCAGGTCAATCTGGACGCTGGGCCGCAGGCCGACTGGGCGACACGGGTACGACTGGCCCATGCGCTGGGGCCGACGATGATCGCGATCGCCGCCAACTCGCCCATGCTCAACGGCGACTTCTCCGGCTGGCAATCCAGCCGACAGCGGGTGTGGGGCCAGATGGATTCCGCGCGCTGCGGCCCGATTCTGGGTGCCAGCGGCGACGATCCCGGCACCGACTGGGCGCGCTACGCGCTCAAGGCGCCGGTGATGTTGGTGCATCAACCGGACGCTGTGGCCGTCACTGATTACGTGCCTTTCACCGACTGGGTAGACGGTCGGGTGCTGCTCGGCGGCCGCCGGCCCACGGTGGCAGACCTTGAGTACCACCTGACCACGCTCTTTCCGCCGGTTCGCCCCCGCCAGTGGCTGGAAATCCGCTACCTCGACAGCCTGCCGGATCGCTACTGGCCGGCTGTGGTGGCCACGATGGTGACCCTGCTCGACGATCCTGTGGCAGCCGACCTGGCCGCGGAGGCCGTCGAACCGGTGGCCACCGCCTGGGACACCGCCGCGCGCGTGGGCCTCGGTGAGCGGCGCCTGCGCCGGGCGGCCAAGCGATGTATCAGCATCGCCGCCGATCGGGTTCCGCCGGCGCTCGGCGATGCGATGCAACCGTTGATCCGGAATGTTGAGCGGGGTCGCTGCCCGGCGGACGACTTCGCCGACGTGGTTTTCGAGCACGGCATCGCCCAGACGGTCACGCAACTGGCGCAGGGCGGGCCGTGACTTCCCGGGAACAGCTTGCCGACGAATTGGCTCGGGCGCGAACGCGCACCTTGCGGTTGGTGGATTTCGACGACGCGGAGCTCTACCGCCAGTACGACCCACTGATGAGCCCACTGGTGTGGGATCTGGCGCACATCGGCCAGCAGGAAGAACTGTGGCTGTTGCGCGGCGGTGACCTGAACAAGCCGGGCATGCTGCCGCCGGCGGTGGAGGGTCTCTACGACGCGTTCGTGCATTCCCGCGCAAGTCGGGTCGACCTGCCGCTGCTGGCCCCGGACCGCGCGCGGTCGTACTGCCGGGACGTGCGCTCCGCCGCGTTGGACGCCCTCGATGCGCTGCCCGCCGACGCCGAAGACTTCGTGTTCGGCCTGGTCATCAGCCACGAACATCAGCACAACGAAACCATGCTGCAGGCGTTGAACCTACGTGACGGCCCGCCACTACTGCGGGAGACGGCGCCGCTGCCCCCCGGCCGGCCGGAACTGTCCGGAACGTCGGTGCTGGTGCCCGGCGGCCCTTTTGTGCTGGGTGTGGATGCCGCAACGGAGCCCTACTCGCTGGACAATGAGCGCCCCGGCCACCTTGTCGACGTGCCGGCCTTCCGCATCGGCCGTGTCCCCGTCACCAACGGCGAATGGCGACACTTCATCGACGACGGCGGATATGCGCAACCGCGCTGGTGGTCAAGCCGCGGCTGGGAGCACAACCAAGCCGCCGGCCTCACCGCGCCGCAATTCTGGAACCCGGACGGACGCACGCGCACCCGGTTCGGCCACGTGGAAGACATTCCCGCCGACGAACCCGTTCAGCACGTCACCTACTTCGAAGCGGAGGCCTACGCCGCTTGGGCCGGAGCTCGTCTGCCCACCGAAATCGAATGGGAAAAAGCCTGCGCATGGGATCCGGCGACCCAGGGCCGGCGCCGATACCCGTGGGGAGCGGCCGAACCCTCAGACGTTCACGCCAACCTGGGCGGTGCAGCGCTGCGCCCGGCTCCGGTCGGCGCCTACCCGCAAGGCGCGTCGGCGTACGAGGTCGAGCAGATGCTGGGCGACGTGTGGGAATGGACCAGTTCGCCGCTGCGGCCCTGGCCGGGGTTCGCGCCGATGATCTACCGGCGGTACTCCCAGCCGTTCTTCGACGGCGACTACCGGGTATTGCGCGGTGGATCGTGGGCCGTGGCGCCGAACATCCTGCGGCCCAGCTTCCGCAACTGGGATCACCCGTATCGTCGGCAGATTTTTTCCGGCGTCCGCCTGGCCTGGGACGTCTGATGTGCCGTCATCTCGGTTGGCTCGGTGCGCCCGTGGCGGTTTCCACACTGGTGCTGGATCCGCCGCACAGCCTTCGGGTCCAGTCCTACGCGCCGCGCCGGCAAAAACATGGCCTGATGAATGCCGACGGTTGGGGGGTCGGCTTTTTCGGCCGCGCTTCCGGGGACTTTTCGGACGAGGGGGTGCCCCGGCGATGGCGCAGTCCGGCGCCACTGTGGGGGGACGCGTCGTTCGCATCGGTTGCACCGGCGTTACGCAGCCACTGTGTTGTCGCGGCGGTGCGCTCGGCGACGGTTGGCATGCCGATAGAAGCCAGTGCGACGGCGCCGTTCACCGACGGTCAATGGCTGCTATCGCACAACGGTGTCGTGGACCGGGCATTACTGCCGGTGCCTCGGTTGGCCGAATCCGTCTGCGACAGCGCTATTTTGGCGGCCACCATCTTCGAGCGCGGGATGGACGCACTGGGTGACACCATCGTAGAAATCGGTGATGCGGACCCGCTCGCCCGGCTGAACATATTGGCGGCCAACGGCTCTCGGCTTGTCGCCACCACTTGGGGAGACACCCTGTCGATCCTGCGGCGCGACGACGGTGTCGTGCTGGCCAGCGAGCCCTATGACGACGACCCGCGGTGGGAAGACGTACCGGACCGCCACGTGGTGGATGTCGCCGCGGGCGGAGTCACGTTTATCCCGTTGGTGTAGAAAGGATTTCGATGACGCTGTCGCTGTCCAATTACTTGGCTGAGGACTCGGCGTATCACGCTTTGCGCCGCGATGTGCTGGAAGGACTGCAACAGACGCCGAAATCCTTGCCGCCCAAGTGGTTCTACGACGCGGTGGGCAGCGAGCTGTTCGACCAGATCACCCGGCTGCCGGAGTATTATCCGACCCGCGCCGAGGCTGAGATCCTGCGCGCTCGGTCCGTCGAGATCGCGGCGGCCAGCGAGGCCGACACCTTGGTGGAACTGGGCAGCGGAACATCGGAGAAGACCCGACAACTGCTGGACGCGCTGCGCGCATGTGGGTCGCTGCGCAAGTTTGTGCCCTTCGACGTCGACGCCAACGTCTTGTCGGAGAGCGCGGCCGCCATTCAGCGCGAGTATTCCGGTGTCGAAATCCAGGCTGTCTGTGGGGATTTCGAGGAGCACCTGACCGAGATTCCCGGCGGCGGTCGGCGCCTGTTCGTGTTCTTGGGGTCGACGATCGGCAACCTGACGCCCGTGCCGCGTGCGAAGTTTCTCGCGACCCTGGCCAGCGTCATGCGGACGGGAGACAGCCTGTTGCTGGGCACCGATCTGGTCAAGGATGCCGCCCGGTTGGTGCGCGCTTACGACGATGCTGCCGGGGTGACGGCCCGGTTCAATCGCAACGTTCTTACCGTCGTCAATCGGGAACTCGATGCGGACTTCGCCGTCAACGCTTACCGGCACGTCGCCCGGTGGAACGTGGTGGAGGAACGCATCGAGATGTGGCTGCGCGCCGACACTTCACAGCGCGTGCACGTGGGTGCGCTCAATCTGACCGCGGACTTCGAGGCGGGCGAGGAGATGCTGACCGAGGTTTCGTGCAAGTTCCGGCCCGACGCCGTCGGAGCGGAACTGGCCGAGGCCGGATTGCGTCGCAGTCAATGGTGGACGGACGACGCCGGTGACTTCGGCCTGTCGCTGGCTGTGAAGTGAGCGCGCCGGCGACGATGCAGAGCGAAGCGATGAGGAGGAGCGGCGCCAATGAGCCCCTCCGGCTCGCCGACCGATGGCGGGCGGCCCGCCCGCCGGCTGCCGGGCTGCATTTGGACAGCGCGGCCTGTTCCCGCCAGAGTTTTGCGGTGCTCGACGCCACGGCCAAGCACGCGTTGCACGAGGCCGAGGTTGGTGGATACGTCGCGGCGGAGGCTGCCCAGCCCGCGCTCGACGCGGGGCGGGCGGCGGCCGCCACGCTGACCGGGATCCCGGATGCCGAGGTGGTCTTTACCACCGGCTCGCTGCACGCGCTGGACCTGCTGCTGGGCAGTTGGCCGACCGGTGCGAGGAAGGTGGCCTGTCTCCCCGGCGAATACGGGCCCAACCTGGCCCTGATGGCCGCCCACGGGTTCACCGTGCGCACGCTTCCGACCCTGGAAGACGGCAGGCTGGCACTTGACGATGCCGCGTATGAGCTGAACGAGGACCCGCCCGATCTGGTCCATTTGACCCCGGTGGCCAGCCACCGCGGCGTCGTGCAACCGCTGCCGATGGTGGCGAAGCTTTGCGGCGAGCTGGGGCTGCCGCTGGTCGTCGACGCGGCGCAGGCGTTGGGACAGGTGGACTGCGCGGTGGGGGCCGACGTCATGTATTCGTCGTCGCGCAAGTGGATGGCCGGGCCGCGGGGCGTCGGCTTCCTGGCGGTGCGCCCCGACCTGATGGGGCGGCTTCGTCCGCGGCTGGCGGCGCCGGCGTGGGCCGGGTCGGCGACGGTGGCTCAGCAACTCGAGTTCGGGGAGGCCAATATCGCTGCGCGGGTGGGCTTTTCGGTGGCGCTGGGTGAGTACCTGGGCTACGGTCCGGAGTCGGTGCGCGCCCGGCTCGCGGAGCTGGGCGGGATCAGCCGGACCGTGCTGGCCGATGTGCCCGGCTGGTCGGTGGTCGAAGAGGTGGAGGAGCCGAGCGCGATCACCACACTGGTGCCGGTCGGCGGCGCTGACCCGCAAGCGGTGCGGGCCTGGCTGCTCGCGGAGCGCCAAATCGTCACCACGTATGCCGGACCGCAGCGCGCGCCGCTGGAGCTCGACGCCCCGGTGTTGCGGATCTCGCCGCACGTGGACAGCACGGCCGAGGACCTGGGAATCTTCGCCGAGGCGCTGGCCGCCGCGACCGCGGCGGGGTAGCTAGGTCGTCGGGCCGGGGACTGACCATCATTGGGCCGTAGGAACGTCGTCAGCCGGGGCTGCCGGGGTTGCCGTCGGCGCCGACGTTGGCCCCGACGCCTTCGGCGCCCTCGTTGCCCGCATTGCCACCGCCCAGCCCCGTGCCCCCGGTCCCGCCAGGACCTGCGCCGAGGGAGTTCAGGGGGCTGCCACCGATTCCGCCCGCTCCGCCGCCGCCAGGGGTTCCCAGCGCCGACGCGCCGCCGTTGCCGCCGTTGCCGCCGTTGCCGCCGTTGCGGTTGCTCGCGCCGTTGCCGCCGGCACCGCCCGGGTTGCCGTCCCCGCCGTTGCCGCCGTTCCCGACGCCGGCCTGGGCGAACCCGCCGTCGCCCCCGCTGGCACCGTCGCCGCCGGCTCCGCCGCTGCCGGATCCGTTTGCGGCGCCCCCCGCCCCGCCGTCACCCCCGACACCGCCCTCACCGGCGGGCCCGGCGTCGCCGCCGGTACCGCCGGGCTGAGTCGGAGTGCCGGCGCCACCGGTCCCGCCCTCACTCGCGGAGCCACCCTGTCCGCCGTTGCCGCCGTTACTACCGGCACCGCCGTTGCCGGATTCGTGGGCGGCGCCACCGTTCCCGCCGTCGCCGCCCGTGCCACCGGTGCCGGCGGCACCGCCGTCGCCGCCGTCGCCGCCGGGTTGTGTGGCGGTACCGGCTCCGCCGGCTCCGCCTTTGCCGCCCGTCCCGCCGATGCTGCCGCCCGCGCCCTCGCCGCCGTTGCCGCCGTTGCCGGAACCTAGTGCCGTGCCGCCGGTCCCGCCGTCGCCGCCGACAAAGGCCACCCCGCCGTCGCCGCCGGCCCCGCCCGTGCCGCCGCCTAGACCGCCGTCGCCGCCGGCCCCGCCGGTCCCGCCGGAGCTAAACAGGTGCGGCCCGCCGTTGCCTCCGTTACCGCCGTCGCCGGAGACCGAGCCACCATCGCCGCCCGTGCCACCGGCGCCCCCGATTCCGCCGCCGCCGCCCGCGCCGCCCGCTCCTCCGTTGCCGCCCGTGCCACTGCCGGGGGCTGCGCCCCCCGCGCCGCCGATCCCGCCCGAGCCGCCCATGATAGAGACGACGCCGCCGCCCTTGCCGCCATTGCCGCCGTCGCCGGAGATCGTGCCGCCGCTGCCGCCGTTGCCGCCGACTCCGCCGGCCCCTCTTGATCCGCCGCCGCCGCCGACGCCACCGTCGCCGCCATCGCCGGAGATTGAGCCACCATTGCCGCCCGACCCGGCAGTTACGGCACTACCGGCCACACCGCTGTTGCCGCCGTTGCCGCCGTTGCCGCCGGTGCCGCTGATGCCGCCGTTGCCGCCGTGGCCGCCGGCTCCGCCGTCGCCGGCGTTGCCGGCGGTCGCGCTGGCGCCTCCGTCGCCGCCGTTGCCCTGCTGCCCGGCGTTACCGCCGGCCCCGCCGAAGCCCGCGAGGCTGCCCGGTCCGCCGGCGCCGCCGGCCCCTCCCGTCCCGCCGCTGCCGGCCTGGCCGCCTGCCCCGCCCTGTCCGCCGGCGCCGCTGGCGGCGGCGCCCCCGCTGGTCCCACCGTTACCGCCGTCACCGGAGATCGAGCCACCATTGCCACCGGCACCGCCCCATCCGCTGCCCCCGCCGGCCCCCCCGCCGCCACCAGGCCCGCCAGTTCCACCCGTACCGCCAGGGCTACTGGCGGCCCCGCCGTTGCCGCCGCTGCCGCCGGCTCCCGAGGCCCCAATGGCGCCGCCGTCGCCGCCGTTGCCGCCGTTGCCGAACTGTCCGGCGTCGCCACCGGCCCCGCCGTTGCCACCGGGCCAACCGGCCTCGCCCAAGCCGGCATCCCCGCCATTGCCGCCGGCCCCGCCATTTCCGCCGTCGGGACCGCCGGCCCCGCCGTCGCCGCCCTTGCCGCCGCCACCGATGACCCCGCCGTTGCCGCCGTTGCCGCCGTTGCCGAACTGCCCGCCGTCGCCGCCGGCCCCGCCGTTACCGCCGATCCCGCCGCCCGCCGTCGCCTCCGATCCCGCCGGTCCCGCCGGGCGTGGTAGCGGCCGCGCCATTGCCGCCGGCGCCGCCGGTGCCGCCACTACCGCCGGCCCCGCCGATGCCGCCAGCACCGTGCTGCCCGCCGGCGCCACCCTTACCGCCGTCACCGCCGGCCCCACCAGCCGTGCCCGCCGTGCCGGGGTCGCCCGAGCCGGCGCCATTGCTGCCGGCGCCGCCATTGGCGCCGTTGCCGCCGGCGCCGCCCGCGCCGCCGTTGCCGTAGGTGCCGCCGGCGCCGCCGTCCCCGCCCTTGCCGCCGTCGGCGCCGGCGACCACACCGGTGCTGGCGTCGTAGCCGGCCCCGCCGGCGCCGCCGTCACCGCCGGTGGTCACCGCCAAGCCATCGGCGCCGTCGAGACCGGGCAGGGCGTCGCCGCCGCCGGCGCCGCCAGTGCCGCCGCTGCCGGCGGTGCCGGGGTTACCACCTTGTCCGCCGTTGCCGCCGTCGGGGGTGCCGATGTCGCCAGCCGCGCCCACGCCGCCTGTCCCGGCCGCACCGGCATTGCCGCCGGTGCCGCCGGCCCCGCCGTTGCGGTCAAGTCCCACGTTGCCGCCGGGGCCCGCAGCCCCGCCTGCCCGCCGTTGCCGCCGGTACCGCCCTCGGCGCCGTTGCCGCCGTTACCACCGGTTCCTCCGGCACCGTCGAGGATCATTAGTGCGCCCGCGGCGCCGGTGCCGCCGCTGCCACCGTTACCGCCGTTGCCGCCGACGCCGGATATCCCGCCGTTACCGCCGTCGCCGGCCTTCGAACCGCCGCTACCGCCGTTGCCGCCGTTGCCGCCGCCACCGCCGGCGGTCCCATTTGTGCCGTTGCCGTCGTTGCCGGTGATGCCGTCGGCGCCGTGGGCGCCGTTACCGCCGGCGCCGCCGGCCCCACCGTTGCCGTACCTGCCGCCCGCTCCGCCGTTGCCCCCGTTGCCGCCGCTGGCGCCGGCGACCACACCGGTGCTGGCGTCGTAGCCGGCCCCGCCGACGCCGCCGTCACCGCCCGTGGTGACCGCGGCGCCCTCCGCACCCGCCGCGCCGCCGGTTGCCCCGGCGCCGCCGTTGCCACCTAGACCCGGACTGCCCGGGTCACCGCCGTGGCCACCGGCACCGCCGTTCGGGTTGTCGACGGTGCCGGCTGCGCCCGCGCCGCCGGTACCGGCCGTGCCGGCGCTGCCGCCGGTGCCGCCGTTGCCGCCGTTGCCGTTGGCGCCGGCCTGGCCGAACAGGACCGAACCCTTGCCGCCGGCCCCGCCCGCGCCGCCCATGCCACCCATGCCGCCCACGCCGCCATTGCCGCCATCACCGCCGGCGCCGTTGGTCATGCTGCCGGCCACGCCGGGTGCGCCGTTGACGCCCGTCCCGCCCGTCCCGCCGACCCCGCCGGCGCCACCCAGCCCGCCAGCACCGCCATTGCCAAACAGCAGACCGCCGCTACCACCCGCTCCACCGGTGCCGCCGGTGCCACCGGTTCCGCCCAGGCCGCCGTTCGGTAGCGCGAGGGAGCCCGCAGTGCCCAGGCTGCCGGTCGTGCCGACGCCGCCAGCGCCCCCCGCGCCGCCGTTGCCGAAGAGCCCGGCGTCACCACCGCGGCCGCCGGCCTGCCCGGGCGCCCCGGACCCACCGTTGCCGCCGTTTCCCCACAAGATCCCACCGGCTCCGCCGTTCGCCCCGGTCTCCGGCGCTCCGTGGGTGCCATCGCCGATCAGCGGCCGACCTAGCAAGAGATTGGTCGGCGCATTGATCACCGCCAGGATGTCGTCCACGACAGTCTGCAGTGGCGAGGCGTTGGCGGCCTCGGCCGCGGCATAGGAATTGCCCGCCGCCATCAACGCGTTCACGAACTGGGAATGGAACATCGACGCCTGGGCGCTCAGCGCTTGATAGTCGCGAGCGTGAAGGCCGAACACCGCCGCGATCTGGGTCGACACCTCATCGGCGGCCGCGGCCGCGATGTCGCTTGTCGATGCGGCCGCCACCGCATTGGCCGCGCCGATCCGTGCTCCCAGACTTGCCAGATCGGAAGCCGCTGACTCGACCAGCTCGGGCAGAGTGCTTACAAACGACATCCTGCACCTCCATCCGAATCGGCACGACCCGGCCAGGCCGCAGTACAGGAGCCTATCGCTGTTCGGTCAAACTCATTGGAAGGCGGCTTGACTCACGAAAAGTGCCCGCGAAACACCCTCGGGTGCCTCACACAAGAATGCCCGTGGTGACCGCTAGGGGTATGAAGTATTCCTACGACGCACTCAAGGTGTTGCAACGGGTTTGGGCCGCCTCGGGTGGGCAGTGCGGGAAGTATCTGGCTGCTTCGATGCGGCTGCAGTCGACGGCCTGCAGCGTCACAACGAGCTGGTATTTGGTCGTGACCGCTATAGCCCGGCCGTGCGCGTACCGAGCTGTTGGAGATGAGCGCGCCGATTGATCGCTATCTGGCGCCGGCGAAGGCTAGGGGCCAGAAAGTGTATCGATGACGAAACCTTGACCGCTGCTGCGGAATTCAGTCAAGATCCGTAAGGCGGGCGATGAGGTCGAGGACGAACCGGCTGCTTCGACGGCGATGCGCTCGCGCATTGCGGCCCGACGCTGAAAGGCGAGTTCGCGCGCACCCTCAACCTCACCGATGTACATATCGGCTGGGCCTTCACCCGCACCGTGCGTAACAACGCCCACGCCCACATCCTGGCCGGCTGAAAGCCGGGTTGCGTGAGATACCTTATGCGATAACCGGTTTGGACTTCGGCAACGGCACTGGTTCCTGAATGAGGCCGTCATTAAGTTGGCTGCGGAAATGGATCTTCTTCACCCGGTCGCGGCCCTACAATAAGAACGACCAGGCCACCGTCGAATCCAAGACCAACCACCTGGTGCGCAAATACGCGTTCTACTACCGCCACGACACTGGCGAAGAACGAGCCGTGCTCAACCGGCTCTGGCCGCTGGTCAACGACCGGCTCAACTACCTGACCCCGAGAATCAACCCATCGGATACACCAGCGGCGACGGCCGGCGCCGGCGCCGGTATGACACACCGCAGACCCCATTCGACCGGCTCCTGGCCGCCGACATTGTTTCACCAGCACAACAGGCCGAACTGACCGTGTACCGCGACAGCCTCAACCCCGCCAAAATCGGCCGCGAGATCGCCCATCTGCAGAACCGGCTTCTCCTGCTAGCCAAGGAAAAGACAGAGCAACTCTACCTGGCCCGCCCTACCCGACATCGGCAAAGGCATCCGAACCAAAGCCGGCTGATCCACCCCGTTTCGCGGGCATCTTTACATGAGGCATGGACCAGATTTCGCGGGCATGTTGATTTGAGGCATTACGGAAGGTCGCACAAGTCTCGCGCCGATCACCGCGGTCAAGTAGTGGATGCGACTCGTCCGGCTTTATGCGCCGACAGCAGGTAGGCGGGCAGCTTCATGCGGCCTTTTTCGTCGCGTTCGTGTGGCGGAAATTCGGATTCCATATTGGGGATCTGTTGCGGCACGTTGGCGTGGATGAAAGCGGGACGGATCTCGTCGATCTCCCAGTACTGGCCAACCGCCGCACGCAATTCGTCCTCGTCTACTTCATTGGGCTTGATTTCCGCTTCGGCCAGGAAGGCGCCCTTGGCGAACACCAACACGTAGTAGTTGGCGCCCGGAGCGGCCGCACGATGTACCGAACGCAGGTAGCCGTCGCGTCCCTCGACCGGAAGCGAATGGAACAGGGTGCTGTCAATCACGGTCGCGAAGCGGCCGTCGTGTCCGGCGAACTCGGTGATGTCGGCCTGCTCAAAGCTGGCCGTGGTCAAACCCCGTTCCGCAGCGGCCTTCGTGGCCGCGGCCACGGCCGTGGGGCTGATATCGACGCCCAGCACGGTGTAGCCCTGGGCCGCCAGGGCCAACGACAACTCGGCGAGACCACATCCGGCATCGAGAACATCGCTGCGGACTTTCCCGGCCGAGATCAACGCCGACAATTCAGGTTGCGGCTCGCCGATATCCCACGGCGGCGGACCCACGAATTGGCCTTGCTCCTTATAGACACTGTCCCAGTCCATTACGTCGGAAGTCACGTATCCCAACCTACGCGCGCGTTCGGCCTAGTCCCAGGTGTGCACGGGTTCGTTGGCGTGCATGTGTTCGCAGTAGCGGCGCAACATCTCGGTCAGTGCCGCGGGCCGGTCCATCCCGCCGTTTTGCAAGGCGTGCACGGTCGACACCTGCCAGCTCGCTCCGTTGCGGCCGGCGCGGGCCCGGCCTTCGATGACGCCCAGGAACCGGTCGCGAACCTCGGCGTCGACGCCCCAACGTCGTAGACCCTCATGCGCCATCGGCAGCAGGGTTTTCAACACCAGTTCAGGGGCCGACACTTCGCCCACACCGGGCCAGTGCAGCCGCGCATCGATGCCGTGCCTGGCCGCGGCCAGGAAATTGGCATGTGCCGCAGGGAAACTCATCTGCGTCCACAGCGGCTGGTCCGCCTCCGACAGGCTGCGCAGCGTGCCGTAATAGAAAGCCGAATTCGCCAACATGTCGATCACGGTCGGACCGGCCGGCAACACCCGATTCTCCAGCCGCAGATGCGGCTGTCCGTCGACGACGTCGTAAACCGGCCGGTTCCACCGGTACACGGTGCCGTTGTGCAAGCGCAGTTCGGACAGGTGCGGGGTGCGGCCGGCCGCGAGCTCAGCCAGCGGATCCTCGTCGGACACCTCCGGCAGCAGCGACGGAAAGTAACGGACGTTCTCCTTGAACAAGTCCAGCACCGAGGTGATCCAGCGTTCGCCGAACCACACCCGCGGGCGCACGCCCTGCGTCTTCAATTCTTCTGGACGGGTATCGGTGGACTGCGCAAAGAGTTCGATGCGCGTTTCCGCCCATAGTTCGTGGCCGAAGAAATACGGCGAGTTCGCGCCCAGCGCCAACTGCGCGCCGGCCAGCACCTGGGCGGCGTTCCAGTTGGCGGCGAAGTTCTCTGCGCCGACTTGCAGATGCAATTGAATGCTGGTGCAAGCGGATTCGGGCGCGATGGATGCCGCTTGCCAGTTCAGTGGCTCGGGTCCGGAAATGTTGATCGGGATGTCCTCACCGCGCGCGGTGAAGATGGAATCGTTGAGGGCGGTGTACCGCGTCGACTCACTCATCCAGCCGTCGGAAAGGTGTTCGGGCATCAGCGTGGGCAGGATGCCGATCATGACGATGTGTGCGCCGCCGGAGTTGGCTTTGGTCTCGGCGACATTCAGGCTGGCCCGCACGTCCTCCTCGAGGTCCAGTGCGGTGTGTCCGGCCAGCGGCCGGGGCGGCACATTGAATTCGATGTTGTAAGCGCCTAATTCGTTCTGGTAAGCCGGATCCGCGATGGCGTCCAGTACGACGCGGTTCGACATGGCGGGTTGGTAATCCCCGTCAACCAGGTTGCATTCGATTTCCATGCCGGTCAGCGGCCGGTCGCATTCGAAACGGGACTGCGCCAGCATCGTCTCGAAGACGTCTAGACACAACCGCACTTTGCGCCGGTATTCCCGCCGATGTGCGCGGTTATACGTGGTGCGCTTGACCTCTTCGCCCACAAAGCTGATGGAACAGGTTTACCGTCGTCTACGCAAGTGTGAGCGCGGTAAACCATCATGGACGATGATTTGCCGTGTCCGATCTCACTATCGAGGAGAGCAGTTGGCCGAGTCCGGAGAGTTCGTGGCCGCTATCGATCAGGGCACCACTAGCACCCGCTGCATGATCTTCGATCACGAGGGCGCCGAGGTGGCTCGGCACCAACTCGAGCACGATCAGATCCTGCCCCGCGCCGGCTGGGTCGAGCACAACCCCGTCGAAATCTGGGAACGCACCTCCTCGGTGCTGACCACGGTGCTGAACACCACCAATCTTTCGACGAAAGATATTGCGGCGCTGGGTATTACGAATCAACGCGAGACGACGTTGGTGTGGAACCGTAAGACCGGGCGGCCCTATTACAACGCAATCGTTTGGCAGGACACCCGCACCGATCGGATCGCCTCGGCCTTGGACCGCGACGGGCGCGGCGATGTGATCCGCCGCAGGGCTGGACTGCCCCCGGCCACATACTTCTCGGGCGGAAAACTCCAGTGGATCTTGGAAAATGTCGACGGGGTGCGTGCGGACGCAGAAAGCGGTGACGCACTGTTCGGCACCGCCGATACCTGGGTGCTGTGGAACCTGACCGGTGGTCCGCGCGGCGGTCTTCACGTAACGGATGTGACGAACGCCAGCCGGACCATGCTCATGGACCTCGAGACCCTGGACTGGGACGACGAGCTGCTGTCGTTCTTCGACATTCCGCGCGCGATGCTGCCCGCGATCGAGCCGTCCTCGGCGCGCGAATCGTACGGAGCGACCGCGGACTCCGGGCCCTTCGGCGGCGAGGTGCCGATCACCGGAGTCCTGGGCGACCAGCACGCCGCGATGGTCGGTCAGGTGTGCCTGGACGCGGGGGAGGCGAAAAACACCTACGGCACTGGCAATTTCCTGCTGCTGAACACCGGCGAGAACATCGTGCGCTCCGACAACGGCTTGCTGACCACCGTCTGCTATCAATTCGAGGGCGCCAAACCCGTGTATGCCCTTGAGGGCTCGATCGCGGTGACCGGCTCGGCGGTGCAGTGGCTACGTGACCAGTTGGGCATCATCAGCGGCGCCGCCCAGAGTGAATCGTTGGCCCGTCAGGTCGCCGACAACGGCGGCGTGTACTTCGTGCCCGCGTTCTCCGGGTTGTTCGCTCCCTATTGGCGATCCGACGCGCGCGGCGCGATCGTGGGTCTGTCGCGGTTCAACACCAACGCCCATCTCGCCCGCGCCACGCTGGAGGCCATTTGCTACCAGAGCCGCGACGTGGTGGACGCCATGAAGGCGGACTCCGGGGTGAGTCTCGAGGTGCTCAAAGTCGACGGCGGCATCACCGCCAACGACCTATGCATGCAGATCCAGGCCGATGTGCTGGGGGTGGACGTGGTGCGCCCGGTGGTCGCCGAGACCACGGCATTGGGCGCCGCGTACGCGGCGGGGCTGGCAGTCGACTTCTGGGCCGACCCGTCCGATCTGCGCGCCAACTGGAAAGAGGACAAGCGGTGGACACCGTCCTGGGACGACGACCAGCGCGCCTCGGGATACGCCGGTTGGCGCAAGGCCGTGCAGCGCACCCTCGACTGGGTGGATGTTTCCTAACCTCCGCGAGCGCGCGCAGTTGTACGCCGACACGCCGTTGCGGCGGTACATTTGCGCGCGCTCGCGCCAGGGAGCTCAGGCCTCGCCGAGAATGCCGTAGATCTCGCGGCGGGCGTTGTTGAGCACGTCGACGATGCGTTGCTGCTGCTCGGGGGAGGCGGCATGGGCCGACTGTGCGACGGCGCCGAAGAGTTGGCGCCCCGCGGTTGCGAGGTTGACGTGGCCAGGGTCCACGCCTTCGGCGATCGCCTGCCACGGCGGGGTCTCGACCTTTTCCGCAGCAGCTCGACCGTCATCGGTCAGCTGGAACAGCT
This sequence comes from Mycobacterium bourgelatii, assembly GCF_010723575.1. Taxonomy (NCBI): domain Bacteria; kingdom Bacillati; phylum Actinomycetota; class Actinomycetes; order Mycobacteriales; family Mycobacteriaceae; genus Mycobacterium; species Mycobacterium bourgelatii. The sequence continues at coordinate 253,820 of NZ_BLKZ01000002.1, read as the reverse complement.
TCTTGCTGCCGTCGGCTTCGGTGGCGGTGACCAGGCCTTCGTCGTCCAGGAGCTGCAGCGTCGGGTAGACCGAACCGGGACTCGGCTTCCATAGGCCGTTGCTGCGTTCGGCGATCTGCTGAATCATCTCGTAGCCGTGCATGGGCCGTTCGGTCAGCAGGACGAGAATGGCGGCCCTTACGTCGCCCCGGCGGCCCCGACCGGGGCCGCCGCGGCGCCAGCCGCCGCGCGGGGTGAAGCCGAAGCCCGGGCCGAAACCTGGCCCGAAACCCGGTCCGAAGCCCGGGCCGGGGCCTCCGGGATCGAACCCGAAGGGCCCGCCACCAGCATGGTCGCGGAGATTCTCGACAAGCTCGCGTCTCGCCTGCCGCTTGGCTGCGTGCAAAGCGCGGCGTGGCATGAAACCCGGGCCGAACCCGAAACCCGGTTGGGGGCCAAAAGGCCCGCTGGGAGGGGTGAAGTGGTTGTTCATGTCGTTGTTCCTTAGGTCGTGAAAGATCGGCGCTCGGGGGGTCGCACCGGTATATCAAGTACGTATCACGATATATCGCGAACTAACGTAGTGCAAAGGCGCGTTATGCGGGGCATGCTTGTTTGCATTCATTCCGAGCCGGGTAGCACCTGAGGTGATGAAGGGTAAAAACCACCAGGCGACCTTCGAAGCCGATTCGGAATCCGATCCGACGCACAGCCAGGGAACGGGCGGTCGCAAGACCGCTTCCTGGGTGAACTGGGTTCTGGCGATCCTGACGGTTCCGGGCGCGGCGATTGTGATGCTCTTTGCGCTCGGCGCGGTCATGAGCACCGATGCCTGCACCGACCGCACCTGTGCCAATCTGGGCAACGCGATCGACTTCGGCGTGTTGTTCTACGGTGCGCCGCTGGTGGCCTTCTGCGTCATCGTCATCTCGCTCTTCACGGCCAAGCGCCGGTTCGGCTTTGCCGTTCCGTTGTTCGGGTGGGCGCTGTTGATTGCCGACGTCGCCGCCTTGGCTCTTATCGTCGCGCGGTAGGACTCAGCTGGGCGGGGCAAATCCCTCTTGACTTGGAGCCGGTTGCGGCGCCTCGGTCGGTGGTTGCGCCGTTGGTTCGGCTGCCGACGGATATGGCTGCGGACCCGCGGGCGACCACGGCGTGGCTTGCTGCGGCGCCGGCTGAGGCCACGGTTGCTGGGGCCACTGCGGCTGGCCCTGTGGCGGTACTTGCTGAGGCCACGGCGCAGGCGTTGTCGTGGGTATCGGGGGCGGCGGCACCACTGGACGCAGCCGTGCCAATTCACGCCGGTGTCGCTCGGCCAGAACGGCCGCGAGGATGTACTGCGGGGGAACGCCAGGTGGTGGTGGCGGGGCGATGTGGGACACCACGTCAGCGGCGATGCGGTAGGCCATCTGGTCGCGCAGTCGGGGATCGAGTTGGTTTGCCCGGGCGAGAAATTGACGCGCGACCTCGGCCTGAGCGGCCGTGAGTCCCGACAGCTGCAGCGAGGACGCCCACGAGGCCAGGGCCGGCGGCATCATCGGGGGAGGCGCCAGCCGCGGAGCCCGTTCGCTGACGACGATGGTGCCGGCGAAGATGTCGCCGATCCGCTTGGCTTTCGGCGACAACAGGCTGCAGATCACCGCGGGACTACCCAGCAGCATCCAGATCTCGATCACCGACGCCAGTGCGCGAAACACCGCCTGCCGGAAGCGTTCCGGGCCGCCGTCGTCGGAGACCACCCGCAGGCCCATCACCATCTTGCCCAGCGAACGGCCGCGCGTCGCCATTTCCATGGCCACCGGATAGCCGACCATGGCCAGCACCGTGAAGATGATCAGGAAGGCGATCGTCAGCGCCTCGTCGAACTGTCTGATCGAGGCCGCCCACAGGATCAGTCCCAGGAAGTAGGCGGTGAAGATCACGGTGAGGTCGATGATTGCGCTGATTGCGCGCACCGGGAGCTGTGCGATCTGGACATCGAGCACCACAGCGTCCCCGGTTACCACCTCCGACATACCAGAGAACCTACAGGCTTTGGGGCGCCTACCTGGGCGCTTGGGTAGGCTGCCGACGTGGACGTCGACGCGTTCCTGCTGACTCACCGGCACACGTGGGATCGGCTCGACCATCTGATCAAGAGGCGTCGTTCGCTGACGGGAGCCGAGGTCGACGAGCTTGTCGAGCTCTACCAGCGGGTGTCCACGCACCTGTCGATGCTGCGGTCGGTGTCGACGGACGCGTTGGTGATCGGACGGCTCTCCAGCCTGGTTGCCCGCGCCCGCTCGGCGGTCACCGGCGCCCATGCTCCGTTGTCCAGTACCTTCATCCGGTTCTGGACGGTCTCGTTTCCGGTGGTCGCCTACCGTGCCTGGCGGTGGTGGCTGGCGACGGCGGTGGCGTTTTTCGCGGTCGCCGTGGCGATGGGGTTTTGGGTGGCTGGTAGCCCCGAGGTGCAGTCGCTCATCGGAACGCCGGCCGACATCGACGAGTTGGTCAATCACGACGTCGAGTCGTATTACAGCGAGCATCCAGCGGCGGCGTTCGCCCTGCAGGTGTGGGTGAACAACTCCTGGTTGGCGGCGAAATGCATTGCCTTGTCCGTACTGCTGGGGCTGCCAATTCCGTTCGTGCTGTATCAAAATGCGGCCAATGTGGGCGTGATCGGCGGGCTGATGTTCCACGCGGGCAAGGGCGGCTTGTTGCTGGGACTGCTCATTCCGCACGGATTGCTGGAACTGACTGCGGTGTTCCTAGCCGCCGCGGTGGGGATGCGGTTGGGTTGGTCGGTGATATCGCCGGGTGACCGGCCGCGGGGCCAGGTCCTCGCCGAGCACGGTCGTGGCGTGGTGTCGGTCGCCGTGGGACTGATTGTCGTGTTGTTGGTCTCCGGGCTGATCGAAGCGCTGGTGACCCCCGCGCCGTTTCCGACGTTTGTCCGCATAGCCATCGGCATCCTCGCCGAGGCGGCGTTCCTCTGGTACATCGTGCATTTCGGGCGTAAGGCCATAAAGGCCGGGGAGACCGGCGATATCGACGACGCGCCCGACGTCGTCCCGACCCGCTGAGCCGGACTAGAGCCGGCCGGTCGCTTTCATCGCCAGGTATCGGTCGGCAAGGCCGGGCGCGATTTCGGTGGGCGGGGCGTCGACGACCTCCACCCCGCCGCGGCGCAGGCGCGAGGCGATCGCGCGCCGGTCGTTGCGGGCTCGCTCGGCCGCGGCCGCGTCATAGACCGCAGCCGCGTCGGAACGCCCGACGGCCAGTTCGTCCACGCGTGGGTCGGCGACCGCAGCCAGCAACACGTGGTGTTTGGCCGACAACTGCGGCAACACCGGCAGCAAGCCCTCGTCGAGGGCCGTCGCGTTGAGGTCGGTCAGCAGCACCACCAACGAGCGCCGACGGGTGCGGCGCAGGATGGTGGCAATCATTGCCCGCCAGTCGGATTCGACGAGCGCCGGTTGCAATGGAGCCATCGCTTCGACCAGTTGCGCGAGAAGTTCGGTGCGTGACGCGCCGAACACGGCGGCTCGGCTTACCCGGTCGTGGGCGAGGAAGTCGACATGGTCACCAGCGCGCGATGCCAGCGCGGCCAGCAGGAGCGCGGCGTCCATGAACCAGTCCAGTCGCGGCCATCCCGCGGGATCGGCCGAGGTCGGGTCGACACCCACGCGCCCCGCTCCCATCCGGCCGGTGTCGAGCACGATCACGACCCTCCGGTCACGTTCAGGGCGCCAGGTGCGGACCATCACATCGGAGCGCCGAGCCGTCGCCCGCCAGTCGATCGACCGGACGTCGTCGCCGACGACGTACTCGCGCAGGGAATCGAATTCGGTGCCCTGTCCGCGGATGAGCGTGGGCAGCAGCCCGTCTATTTCCCGCAGCTTGGCCAACCGGGACGGCAGGTGCTTGCGGGACAAGAACGGTGGCAGCACCCGAACCTGCCCCGGCACCTGCTGCGATTTCTGCCGTCCGGCCAACCCCAACGGGCCCACCGAACGGGCGGTGACGGCCGCGGCGCGCTGGTCGCCGCGGCGGACCGGCGCCAAGTCGGTGCGGACCTGTTCGCGCTGACCGGCCGCGATGCTGAGCCGATGAACCCGCGGCTGGGCGCGCGCACTAGGCGGCCACGCGTCGCGCACCTGGCCGCGGAATCGGCGCCGGCCGTCGTTGTGAACTACCAGGTCGGAATGCGCGGGCTGACCCAACCTGGCCGAACTGTCCGGTGAGCGGGTGAAACGCAGCTTGCGCGGGCTGGCCGCCAGCACCACGTCGACGACGACCAGTGCCACCAAGACGGCCAGCAGCAGACCAAAAGCCTTCGCAGGCCAGGGGGATAGCGCGATCGGCAGGACGCAGATCAGCGCCAGTAGTCCGGTCCGTCCGGTGAGAACCACTAGCGGGGCACCGGGACCGAGGCCAGGATTCCGTCCAGGACGCCGTCAGGGGTGGCGCCTTCGAGCTCGGCTTCCGGGCGCAGCATGATCCGGTGTCGCAGCGTCGGCCGGGCCATGGCCTTGACGTCGTCGGGAGTGACGTAGTTGCGCCCGGACAGCCACGCCCACGACCGAGCGGTACCCAGCAGCGCCGTCGCACCACGGGGTGAGACACCCAGTTGCAGCGAGGGCGAGGAGCGGGTGGCGCCGACGATGTCGACGATGTAGCCCAGCACCTCGTCGGCGACCAGTACCTGGGCCACCGCCTCACGGGCGGCGACCAGGTCGGATGGGCCGGCCACGGGTTTGATCGCGGACAGGTCGCGGGGGTCGAAGCCGTGAGCGTGCCGGCTGAGGATGGCGATCTCGGCGTCGCGCGCGGGCAGCGTCACGTTGAGTTTGAGCAGGAAGCGGTCGAGCTGCGCCTCGGGCAACTGGTAGGTGCCCTCGTACTCGATCGGGTTCTGCGTCGCGGCGACGATGAACGGGTCGGGGAGGGGCTTGGCCTTGCCTTCGACGGTGACCTGGCGCTCCTCCATCGCTTCGAGCAACGCGGCCTGGGTCTTGGGTGGGGTGCGGTTGATTTCATCCGCCAGCAGGAGGTTGGTGAACACCGGTCCGGGCCGGAACTCGAACTCCGCGGTGTGGGTGTCGTAGACCAGCGAGCCGGTGACGTCGCCGGGCATCAGGTCGGGAGTGAACTGCACCCGCTTGAACTCCAGCTGCAAGGCGGCGGCCAACGCCCTGATCATCAGCGTCTTGGCCACTCCCGGAACACCTTCCAAGAGCACGTGGCCCCGGCACAGCAGCGCGATCACCAGGCCACTGATCACGCCGTCCTGTCCGACGACGGCCTTGGCGATCTCGGCGCGCAGGCCCAGCAGCGCCTCCCGGGCCGACTCTGCGGCGGGGGACTGGGTGGGCGGGGCTTGCGGGCTGGGCGAGGACCCATAACCGGAATGCGTCACGAGTGGGTGACCTGCCTTTCGATGTCGTCGAGCGCACGGGCGAGGTGAAGTAGATCCTGATCGGTCGTTGGCGGGGGTCCAAACAAGTGATACCGAATGAATTCCGGGTCGGCGCCGGTGCGTCGAGCAACTGTCAGGACCACCGCTGCCGGGTCGGAGGTAGAGCCCGAGCCAAGCCGGGGCACCAGGCGCTGCAGCGTCGCGGTTCGTAGGGCTTCGGCGGCGCGGTCGCGGGCGCGGCGGGAGCGGTATAGCCGGCCGCGGCCCTCGACGGTCTCCGATGCGCGGACGACGACGGGAAGTTCCTCGGCCACCAGCGGGCCCATCCGGCGGCCCTTCCAGAGCGCCACCAGAAGGACGACCAGCCATAACTGCCAGACCATCCAGGTCACGTTCTCCGGGATCAGATCGGAAATCGACGAGGGAGCGGCGTTTTCGCCCTCGACGCGGCTGGGTGCGAACCAGATGAGGCGCTGGCGCGCCCCCGCGAGGTTCATGGCGAGCGCCGCATTGCCCTCCGGCAGCAGGCCCCCGTTCGTCATGAAGTCGTTGGTACCGACCACCGTGACCGAGCGTCCCTCGTCGTCGTAAAAGCGGACCAATATTCCGCCGTAGCAACTGATTACCTGCAGGCCGCCCTTGGGTTGATAGGCGTCGCTCGGGCCGAAGCGAACCGTGCCGGCCCGGTTCGCTTCGCGCAGCGGGCAATCGGGCTGACTGCTGAATTCCTTGGCGGCCCCGGAGCGCAACCGAGGGGTCAGCACCGCCCGGGTGCGTGATGTGGGCTCGACCAGTAGCCGGTCACCGGGGGTACGCGCTAGCCGCTCCAGCAGCGAGTTGTCCCTCAGGTATTGTGTCTGCGCCATCAGCAGCAGCGAGTCGGCGCGTGCCGCGCGCTCGACGTCGGCGACGGTATTGGCGACGACGACCTCGACGCCGCGCTCGCGCAACAGCGTCACCAGTGCATGGGCGCCCGAAGCACCGGTGGCCTCGGGGTCCATGGTGCCGCCGGGCCGTGGCGCCGTCAGGTAGGTGGTTACCGCCGCGACGATGGCAATGACGGTCAGTAGCAGCAGAACTGACCGCCACGGCCGCCGCTTGGTTGCCGCTTCGGAGTCGGTACGTGCGGAGGTCACCGGACCTGCGCCCAGGAATCGAATGCGGCCGGTGGTTCCACTGCCGACGAGGCGGTGGAACGCGACCGCAGGTGGTCATCGAGGTCGGCGATCAACTGGTATGCGGCCTGGGTTCCGGGCCGTTCACCGTAGGTGACGTCGTTGAACGCCGTTGCCGCCTGGGACAATTCGCCTCTCAAATGTGGTAAGGCCTCGCCGGCGTCGATGGCCAGCTCGTTGGCGGTGCGGCCCGGTGCCGGGTTGAGCACGCCGGTCTCTTCCAATTGCCGAGCCACCGCGCGCAGCCGGTGCCGGATGGCAGCAGCCCAATTGCCTTCGGCGGCATAGCCTTCCGCTGTGGCGCGATGCTGGGCGGCCGTTAGCTCGCCGACGTCGAAGAGCCGCGCATCGCCGCCCCGGTTGGTTTGCAGGGTGCGGCGTGCGGTTTGTACGGCGACGGCTATGCCGATCGCCAGGATGATGATCAACACGGTCGCGGTGAAGTATCCGCCGGGTATCTCGGAACTCTTCTCCAGCAGTTTGTAGAGCAGTTCGGCGATCCAGTCGTTGATCCGGTTCGGCAGCGAGTCCTTCGGGTAGATCGGTTTGTTCAGCTCGCGCTGCGCGGCGTCGTGCGCGGCATCGCGATCGATATCGATGGCAGGCATTGTCCGTCAGTCCTCAGACCGGCCTGGTGAGCCAGAGGTTGTCGGTGGACTCCACGGCGGCGGGCCCGCTCAGCGCGCCGCTCTGCAGCACCAGGTCGAACGCCTCGGAGCGCATTCTGCGGTCGGTGTAGAGCAGCACGACAACCCCCGCGGTGAACGGCGCGGTGATGATCTGGCTGATCGCTCCGCCGATGGACGCCAGCGTGGTACCGATGAGCATCATCGTCGGCCCGTGCTCCCCGGTTACACCAACCATGATCTCCCCGACGATGCTGAACGGCGCCGACACGGCGCCACCGACCACGCCAACCGCAATGGCCGCCAACAGTCGGATGCCGAGCACGCGCCAGAAACCGTTCTTCACCAGCGCGAAGGATCTGGTGATCGCCTCGAAGACGGTCAGCCGCTCCAGCACGATCGCCACCGGCGCGAACAGCAGCTCGGTGTAGAGATAGATCAGCAGCAGGACCACGATGAGCAGCAGCGGGAAGCCGAGCAGCACCGCCACGGCCCCATTGGCCACGGCTGCGACGCCCACGAGGATCACGATGACCAGGCCGACGATCACCACGACGCCCAGCCCTTCGAGCATCGACAGGCCTATCAACGCCAGCAGGCGACCGCGGACTTTGGCCCACACCTCGCCGATGGTGATGGGCGACCCGAACACGGCACGTCCCACGGTGAAGGTCAGCATGCCGCTGAGCAGCACACCGCCCAGCCAGGAGACCACCAGGCCGGCGCCGATGGACAGGAACCAGGTGCCGACCGCCGCCGCCGTCAGTTCGTCCGGAGGCTCGGTGGAGAAATTGCCGTACGCGGCCAACGGCGCGAGCGTGGTGACCAGCGTGATGATCTGCATGACGACCACCACGATGGCGGTCATTCCCAGGGTCGCCTTGGGGTTGGCGCGGATGTAGCCGACCGCGCCATTGAAGATGTCGCTGAGGGTCAGCGGTCGCAGCGGGATGATCCCGGGTTTGACGGCTTGCGGCACGACGGGCGGGCCGTACGGATAACCGGGGGGCGCGCCGTATCCGGGGAGTGTGCCGTAGCCGGGTGGCGGCGCGCTGTAGCCGGGGGGTGTGGCGTAGCCGGGTGGCGCAGTGCCGTAGCCGGGTGGCGGCGCGCCGTAACCGGGTGCCGCGCCGTAGCCAGGCGGTTGCGGGCCGTAGCCAGGCGGTTGCGGGCCGTAGCCAGGCCGAGGCGTGCCATAGCCAGGCGGTGTTCCCCCGTAGGAGGGCGGCGCCCCATACCCGGCTGGTGCCCCGTACGCGGGTGGTGAACCGTACGCGGGTGGTGGACCGTACGCGGGTGGCGGCCCGTACGCAGGTGGCGGTCCGGCCGTGGGCCCGGGGCCATCCGTAAACCCGGGACTCTCCGGGAATCGGCTGCCGTCCGTCGGCGCGGGACCGTCCCCCGATGCTCCATATGTGGGCTCGGCGCCACCGGTTGGCTCGCGGCCCGAATCATCGGGTGACGGCTCGACCGGATCGTCGGGCGGCGGCGTGCTCACGTTGGGTAGCTGCCGTCGTCGTAGGTCATGGGCTCCATCCTGTCGGCGGTCTGGTCATTTCACAATCTAGGACGCGTAGCGTCTCTGTCATGTTGCGTCCTGCAAGCTGGACTGAACTAGCGGGTGAGAGTCCCGTCCCGGTAGGTACCGGAGCGCCGGGTAGCAGGCCCCGGTTCGTCGTTGAGAAGCGGCGGGCTAAGCGGGGTGTCAAAAGCCTCTTTGGAGGGAGCAAGTGTGCGGGCCGTAGTGCCATTAGGCGCGAGTCCTGCAGCCTCGTCAAGATGTACAACGTAGGAGCCGAGCCGCTCATGTCACGGCGAAGGCCATGTCCGTCGAGCCCTGGTCCGGGGTCAGCTTGGCGGGTCCTTCCGGGGTACGGGGAGCGGCACGTGCACATAGTTCAGTCGGGAACAGGAGAGGCCCGTCTGCCCAGCCTGCGTCGGGCAAAGACCAAAGGTATAAGCCGATGGTGAAATCCTTTGGAGGGCAGCGGGAGTCCGAGGGGGTCGTAGTACCGCTGATCGGCGTGAGAGACACGCCGGGAGGGAAGGGCCCCTGCTTTGATCACGCGCGCGAAGCGGGTAAGCATCAGGGCATGACCGAGGTGACTCGGTCCAACTACCCCGGCAGGCCTTCGCTTGCCGTAGCCGACGACGAACCGTTGGTGGTGTCGCCGGTGAAAGTGCAACAACTGCAACGGGTGCTATGGGCTGCGGCCAAGCAGTCTGAGGGTCGGCGTTTCCACGCCCTGTATGACCGTATCTACAGGGGTGACGTCCTGTGGGAGGCGTGGGAGCGGGTGCGTAAGAACAAGGGGGCGGCCGGGGTGGATCGGATCACCGTGGCCGCGGTGGAGGACTACGGCGTGGACCGCATGTTGCGCGAGTTGCGTCGTGACCTTCGCGAGGGTGTGTATCTTCCCGCGCCAGCCAGGCGTGTGGAGATTCCGAAACCACGAGGTGGTAAGCGGCCGTTGGGGATTCCTACGGTGCGAGACCGGGTGGCTCAGGCGGCGGCCAAGATCGTGTTGGAACCGATTTTCGAGGCGGACTTTTTGCCGTGCTCGTATGGGTTTCGGCCGAGGCGGTCGGCGGTGATGGCTAAGGAACGCTTGCGGACCGGGTTCATCGAGGGCCAGGTGTTTGTGGTCGAGTTCGATATCGCTAATTTCTTCGGCGAGATCGACCACGAGCGTCTACTTGCCGAGGTGGGTAGGCGGGTCTCGGATCGGCGGGTGCTCAAACTGCTGCGTTTGTGGCTGCAAGCAGGGGTGTTGGTCGAGGGGGTGGCCCAGCGGACGGTCGCGGGCACCCGCAGGGCGGGGTGATCTCGCCGTTGTTGGCCAATATCTATCTGCATGTGCTCGACACTGAACTCGCTGCCCGTGGGGTGGGTGAGTTGGTGCGTTACGCCGATGATGGTGTGGTGTTGTGCCGCACGGCGGCGCAAGCTGAGCACGCTTTGGCGGCGGTGGGAGAAGTCCTGGCGTCGTTGGGGTTGCGGCTGCATCCGGAGAAGACGAAGGTGGTTGACCTGCGGGCAGGACGTGAGGGCCTGGATTTTCTGGGTTGTCATTTCCGGGCGCGTATGTCGGGACGGCTGTGGGAGCAAAAGCGAGTGATCCGCTACTACTTGCACCGTTGGCCCAGCCAAGCGGCGATGGCCCGGTTGCGGGCCAAGGTGCGCGATCGCACCGGTCGTACCCGGGTCGGTCTCGATATCCGTGATGTGATCGCGGAGTTGACGCCGATTCTTCGCGGCTGGGGAAACTACTTTCGTACCGGTAATGCCGCTGAGAAGTTCCGCCAGATCGACCGGTACGTCTGGTGGCGGCTGTTCCGCTTGATGGTCAAGAAGCGGGGCCGCAATCTGCGTGCTGGACAAGCAGATCAGTGGACCGAGAAGTGGTTTAACGGGCACGGCCTGCACCGGCTTGGTGGCACCATCCGCTACCCAAAGGCTGCGTAACCATGTCTAGAAGATCATCGGTAAGCCGTGTGCGGGAAAATCGCACGCACGGATTGAAAGGGGGATGGGGAAACGGATCCACACTGTGGACACCGCGCCCCTGACTACCAATGGCAGAACTCAAGTCCCGGCTGCGGTCCGACCTGACCGAGTCGATGCGGGCGCAGGACAAGCTGCGAACCGCCACCTTGCGCATGCTGCTGGCCGCTATCCAGACCGAGGAAGTCTCGGGCAAGCAGGCAAGAGAACTCACCGACGAGGAAGTGCTCAAGGTGCTGGCCAGGGAATCCCGGAAGCGCGGTGAGGCGGCCGAGATCTACACCCAAAACGGCCGTGGCGAGCTCGCCGCCAACGAGCACGCCGAGGCGCGAATCATCGACGAATATCTGCCGACGCAACTCAACGACGCCGAGGTGGCCGACGTGGTCGACACCGCGATCGCCCAGGTGGCGGAGCAGATCGGTGAGCGGCCCAGCATGAAGCAGATGGGTCTGGTGATGAAGGCCGCTACCGCGATAGCCGAAGGAAAGGCAGACGGGGCGCGCCTGTCGGCGGCGGTCAAAGAGCGGCTCTAGCGGCAGTCTCGCCGCCGTTTGCGGCAGGGTGGCCGGGGTACCCGGGAGTTATGACGCGGTTCGGCTACACCCTGATGACAGAGCAAAGTGACCCGAAAAGCCTTGTGCGCGACGCGGTATCGGCCGAAGAACACGGCTTTGACTTTGAGGTGTGCAGCGACCATTTCTCGCCGTGGCTGACGTCACAGGGACACGCACCAAACGCCTGGGCGGTCATGGGCGCTGTCGCCCACGCGACACAGCAAGTCGATCTCTACACCTACGTGACCTGTCCGACCATGCGCTATCACCCGGCGATCGTTGCCCAGCAGGCGGCGACCGTGCAGATCCTGGCCGACGGTCGGTTCACGCTGGGACTGGGGAGCGGCGAAAACCTCAATGAACACGTGGTCGGCAAAGGCTGGCCAATGGTCGAGCGACGCCACGACATGCTGCGTGAGGCCATCAAGATCATCCGCGAGCTTTTCGGTGGGCGCCTGGTGAACTTCACCGGCGAGTACTTTCAGGTTGATTCCGCGCGCCTCTGGGACGTCCCAGATGTGCCCGTCGGCCTCGCGGTTGCCATGAGCGGCAAGAAGTCCATCGACAAGTTGGGCAAACTCGCCGACCATCTGGTTGCGGTGGAACCCGACGGTGGATTGGTGGATGCCTGGCACTCGGTACGCCAGGCGGCCGGAATGGCCGGGGGCGGGCGGGTGATCGGACAGATACCGATTTGCTGGGATCCCGACCGCGATACGGCCGTCGAGCGTGCTCGCGATCAGTTTCGCTGGTTTGGGGGCGGCTGGGGCGTCAACGCCGACTTGCCGACGCCGGCGGGTTTCGCCGCGGCTACCCAGTTCGTTCGTCCCGAGGACGTCGCCGAAAACATTCCGTGCGGCCCGGACCTCGATGCGATCGTCGAGGCCGTCAAGCCTTACTGGGAAACCGGGTTCACCGACATCGCATTGCTGCAGATTGGCGGCGAATCGCAGGAGCTGTTCGTCAAGGAAGCCGCCGAGCCATTGCTCAAAGCGCTGCGCGAGGCCGCCGGCTGAACGTTTGGCTCACCGTCGCAGGGGTATGCGGTTGGACCATGAGTGGACCCGGCACGAATTCAACATCAGCATTGGTCAAGGGGCTCGGTGTGGCCAGCTTGGGGCTGGGTCTCAGCGAAGTGCTGGCCCCCGGAAAGGTCGCCGCGCTCGCCGGCATCGACGACAGCCAACGAACACGCACGGTGACCCGAGCACTCGGCATACGTGAGTGCGGCCACGGCGCGGCGTTGTTGCTTGGCTCGCCGAAACTGGTGTGGACGAGGGTGGCCGGCGACGCGCTGGATATCGCGTTACTGGTAACCGGCCTCCGGCGGAGCAACGGCGACGCTGCCGGGCGCCGCAGGCGGGGTGCCCTGACCGCCGTCGCTTTGACTGCCATTGGCGGAGCAGACCTCTACGCCGCCCTGCGCGCCTCGGGCGGCAACGGCCAGTCGGACACCGGTCGGCATGCAAATGCCCCGCGGCATCAGACGTTGCGCGCCGCCATCACCGTGCGGCGGCCTTTGGAGGAGGTCTATCGCTTTTGGCGCGAGCTGGAGAACCTGCCTAGCTTCATGTACCACCTTGAGTCGGTGACCACCAGCTCCGACGGCCGCTCGCATTGGACCGCGAAAGCGCCCGTGGGACAGCCCATTCGGTGGGACGCACAGCTCACCGAAGACATGCCGAACAAACGCATTGCCTGGCAGTCACTGCCCGGCTCCGGCATTCAGAACGGGGGCTGTGTCGACTTCGCGCCGGATAGCGCCGGTGACGGCACCGAAGTTCGTGTTGCGATCGGGTACCACCTCCCCGGCGGCGCAGTGGCCAAGGCGGGGGCCACGCTGCTGGGCGAGTCGCCCGACCAGCAAGTCAACGATGACCTGCGCCGCTTCAAACAGATCCTGGAGACGGGTCAGGTCATGCGTTCGGACGGGTCACCCGAGGGCACCGCAGCGTTCCGGCAGATGCATCAGCAGGCGGCGCAACCTGAAGGGGCGAGTCGATGAAGGCCACGGTTTACGCGGGACGCAACAGCGTCGAAGTGCAGACGGTTCCGGACCCGACCATCCTCAACGATCGCGATGCCATCGTGCGCATCACCTCGACGGCGATCTGCGGCTCGGACCTACACCTCTACGACGGCTACATCCCGACCGTCCAGCGTGGCGATGTGCTGGGCCATGAGTTCATGGGCGAGGTCGTCGAAGTCGGCAAGGGAGTTACTAATTTGAGGGCAGGCGACCGAGTGGTGGTGCCGTTTCCCATCGCCTGCGGCGCGTGCTCGGCCTGTGAGCGCGATCTTTATTCATTGTGTGAGAACTCGAATCCGAATGCAGGCATCGCCGAAAAGTTGATGGGCCATTCTCCTGCAGGGCTGTTCGGGTATTCCCACATGCTGGGCGGCTTTGCCGGCGGGCAAGCGGAATACGCGCGCGTGCCTTTCGCCGACGTGGGGCCGCTGAAGGTTGACGACGATCTGACCGACGACCAGGTGCTTTTCCTGTCTGACATCTTGCCCACCGGTTACATGGGTGCCGAGATGTGCGACATCAAGTCCGGCGACATCGTCGCGGTCTGGGGCGCCGGGCCGGTGGGGCTGTTCGCGATGGTGAGTGCGCTGTTGTTGGGCGCAGCCAAAGTCGTTGCCATCGACCAAGTTCCATATCGATTGGAGCTTGCCAAGAAGCTGGGTGCGACCCCACTCAACTTCGCCGAAACATCGGTGCTCGAGGAACTGCAAGACATGACGGCCGGACGCGGTCCCGATCATTGCATCGACGCGGTCGGAATGGAGGCACGCAACTCCACCACTGCGGTGGATGCCTATGATCGGGTAAAGCAAGCCATGCGGTTGGAAACCGAACGCCCACATGCTCTTAGGGAAGCTGCGATGAGTTGCCGCAACGGCGGCACGATCTCGATCGTCGGGGTGTATGGCGGCTTGATGGACAAGTTTCCGATCGGCGCAGTGATGAACCGCTCGCTCACCATCAAGACGGGCCAGTGCCATGTGCACCGGTATATGCGCCCCCTGCTCGAACTGATCCGCAAAGGCGAGATCGACCCCACCATGATCATCAGCCATCACCTGGAACTGGACCAGGCGCCGCACGGCTACGAGATCTTCAAGCACAAACAGGACAACTGCACCAAGGTCATCCTCAAACCGTAAAGGAGCACGCTATGTCAGACGAGTTGCAGGGCAAGAAGATTGCCATACTGGCTGCGGATGGCGTCGAGAAGGTCGAGCTGGAGCAACCGCGCAAGGTGCTTCAGGAAGCAGGTGCTCGAGTCGAGGTGCTCTCGTTGCAAACGGGTGAAATTCAAGCACGCAACCACGATCTGGAACCGGCCGGGACCTTCACCGTCGACCGCGCCGTGTCGGACGCCGCGGTTGACGAATTCGACGGTCTGGTGCTGCCCGGCGGCACGGTCAACCCGGACAAGCTCCGCAAGGACGAAACCGCCGTCTCCTTCGTTCGCGGATTCGTCGAATCCGGAAAGCCTGTCGCGGCGATCTGTCATGGTCCCTGGACGTTGGTAGAGGCCGACGTCATTCGAGGACGCACGTTGACGTCGTATCCGAGCATCCGCACCGACCTGAAAAATGCGGGCGCTAACGTGGTCGACGAGGAGGTTGTCGTCGACGGCAACATCATTACCAGTCGGTCGCCAAAGGACCTAGAGGCCTTCTGCACGAGGATAGTCAAGGAATTGGTCCAGAGTTCAGCGAGTTGAGTGTCCAGCTATGAGTGGTCGCACTTTTGGTTTTAACGCACTATTTTGCGGGCATTAATGAGGCCATGACAATCACGTGCCCCGGTCCGGGCGACACACTGATCGCTGAACCCGTTTATCGGCCACAGCACGACTCGCGCCTGCTAGTCAGCGCGATGCGAAAGTCGGGCTTGATCCCAAAACGCAGGGTATTGGACCTGTGTACTGGAAGCGGCTTTATTGCAATCTCCGCCGCTGAAATGGGGTGCGCCAGCGTCACCGCGTTCGACATCTGCCCGCACGCCGTGCGCAACTCACGCGGCAATGCGGCCGGTGCCGGGGTAAAAGTGGACGTCCGGCAGGGATCGTGGGTCAAGGCGCTCGATTGCGGTCCGTTCGACGTAGTGGTGTCCAACCCGCCGTACGTCCCGACCCCGCCCGACGCCGACGACGAAATCATCGACGCTGCCGCCGGACCCTCTTGGGCCTGGAATGCCGGGCCGGACGGTCGACTGGTTCTCGATCCGTTGTGCGAGTCTGCTCCGAAGCTGTTGTCCGACGACGGATCTCTGCTGCTGGTGCAGTCGGCGCTCGCCGGTGTGGAAGAGTCACTGGACGCTTTGCGTGCGTCGGGATTGGAAGCGAAAGTCGTTGCTTCTCAATTGATACCTTTCGGCCCGGTACTATCGGCCCGTGCGGCCTGGCTCGAGGAAACCGGCCAGGTGCCTCGTGGCTGCCGGGAAGAGGAGATCGTCGTGATACGGGCGGACAAATCGTGAGTACGACCAGGGTGCAGGTGATCCCCAATGGCCCGGTCCTGGTTTCCGGGCCCGTCAGCGTCGAGACCCCCGGAGGCCGCGTCGTCGAGTCCGACCGGTTCATGGTGGCGATCTGTACCTGTCGGCGCAGCAAGGAATATCCGTTGTGCGATACCAGCCACCGCAGGTGCCGGGTGCCGAAAAAGGCCGCTGGCTAGACCTGTCTTAGTAGACGAATATCCCCCGAAAGTCGTTATCTTTCGGGGGATTTCGCGCTTCCCAGCGCCCTAGCGCCCTAGCGGACTAGCCGAACAACGGCGGCCGCAGGGAAGATCGGCCGGCCTGCCATGCCTCAAGCATGCAGTCCGCCAAACGGTTTTCGACGAGGGCGTGGGCGCGCATCCCGAACACGATGTCGCTTTCGATTTGTGGCTCGCGGGCAACGAGATCGCCCACCACGTCGTGGCGCACCACTTGCTCATGTACCGCATCTGCTTCCACGTGCTCGCTGTAGAACCTGACGCAAGCCTCTGGGGCCTCCATCCGGCGTAACGCGGCGACCAAGCGTGCCGAACCCGGCGGCGAGGTGATCTCGGTGGCCGCGAAGTGTCCGATGGTCGCGCCGCGCAACCGGCGGTGCAACCCGAAGAGCGACATGATGTTGACGACGGCCAATGACTCGGCCGTAGCAACGTTGAGGTAGGCGAGGTACGTGGAATCCAGTCCGGCCGCGTCCAACAGGTCGGCGAAGAGTTGTTGGTGCAGTCGCGAGCCGTGTCCCGCGCCGAATTCGTCGAACTCGATTGCGACGAACGACGCCTTCGCCCGGCCCGTCAGGCGTGGAATGGCCCAGGCATGCGGATCGCCCTCTTTGAGGTGGTACAGCGACCGGTGCACGAAATACTCACACATCTGCTGCCAGGTGCCGCTGTCGCGCAGGTAATACGAGGGTCCGGTACCGTCTGGCGGCTCGACCGAGATCGCCTCCATTTCGGCCGCCGCGGTGTGGTGGGGTTCGATAGGTCCGACGTCGCGTCGCACGCTCGCCAAGAACGCTCGCTCCAACTCGGCTCGCAGGTGGAGCAGCGCGGGGTTCCACTCCCACATCGGATCCACTCCGGCGAAGCCGCGGTAGTGCAGCTCGTAGCACATGTACAACGCCAACTGCAGGTCCAGTCCATACGGATCGACGTCGCCTACTGATGCGCTGATACGAGCGAACTGGTCGCGGGGCGCAGGACCGGTCAGGGCACGGCGAACGGCGATCGACAGGGGGCCGTAGCCAGCCGGCAGGTTTGGCTCAGCCGCAACGCTGCGTTCGTCTTTGCTAGGCATGATCGATGCGAAAGTCACGCTCGTGGATACCCCTCATGCGTCGGGTCAAACTGGCTGGCCTTATGCGACGGGTCACCGCCGAAAGCTGAACTCCAGAGTAGTTCCGCGCGGAGTGGTTTGGATGTTCATTGATTCGCTGATCGCCTTCATCAACACCAGTCCCCGCCCACTATTGCCAGGATTGGGGGCCGGTGGCTTCCAGGAACCGGTGTCGATGACGCGAGCACGGATCTCGTCGTCGGCGAATTCGGCCTCCAACCGCATGCTCCCGACGTCGTGTCCCTGGTAGGCGTGTTCGACGCAGTTGGTGCAGGCCTCACTGAGCACCAGCACGATGTCGTTAATCTTTTCATCGCTCACGTCGCCCGCCATCAGCCAGGATGTCAGCCGATGCCGGATGCCGGCCAATTCTTGTGCGCTGGCGGGTGTTTCGACAAGCAGCGGCGCGATTTGGTGGCGGTAGACCACCATCGCGACATCATCGTCGTAGCCGCTTTGCGGAGCCAGTTGCGCCAGCACGACATCGGCGACCGCGTTGATGGGTAGCGTGACCGTGTCGGCCAGGACAGTGGCGACCCGCGCGAGGCCGTCATCGATCGATTCGTGTTTCCGCTCCACCAGGCCGTCGGTGAAGAACATCAGCGTCGACCCCGGCAACAGCACCCGCGAGGCTTGGGGGCGGGTTTCATTTCGGCGTACCGCCAGCGGCACCGACCCGGCGTCGGTCAAAAACGTTGGCTCCGAGACGGAATCGGACTGCGGCCCAACGAGCACGGCCGGCATGTGCCCGGCGTTGCTGTACTCCAGGATTCCGCTTTGCGTATCCAGGATCGCCAGGAACACCGTCGTGCAATAAGCATCCGGGATCAGCGCCGCGGCCGCATCCAGCTGCTCCAGTAGCAGCCCCGGACGGGCCCCGGTGAGCAACAGGGCGCGTGCCGAGCTGCGCAACTGGCCCATGATCGCAGCGGCCGGCAGCCCGCGGCCCACGCAGTCGCCGACGACGATGCCGATGCGGTGGTCGTCGATCGGCAGTACGTCATACCAGTCGCCGCCGATCTCAAGTGGCGGGACGGCCGGTTCATATCGGACGGCGAACCCTGCCGGCGGCTCGACCGGCGGCAGCATGGCACGTTGCAGGGTCAGCGATGTTTCACGGGCGCTTTCGAACTGTCGAACGTGCTGGATGGCCAGGCTCAGATGCCCGATGAGGACCGTGACCAAGAGCCTGTCCTCGGCTATCACATAGCGAGGTACCCGCAGCTCCAACCACAATGCGACGTCCGCGGCCCCGGACAACACCGCGACCAGTCCCCGGGCCTTACCGGGTGCGTCGGGCCATTCGACCGTCCTGGCGGTCAGCGGTAATTGTTGGCGCGCATCCTGAAATATCTGCCGTAGCAACGGATCTAACTGACGCCAAGGGGTTTCGGACGGGCTACCGGCTACCTGGACGGTCGGCTCGCCGTCGCCGGGGGGCCACATGACCGCCACAACCCGGTGGACGTCGACCGCGGTTCGGCATTCTTCGAGGGTGATCGCCAATACCTCGGCCACACTCTTGGCCACACCAACGGCGGTGGCCAATCGCAGCACCGCGCTCTCGCGAGCGGCAAACGCCCGCTCCGCGGTGATGTCACGAACGGTGCCGACGTAGACGTCGTGATCCGTGGCCGGCCCGCGCACCGCATTGATGCTGGTCGCCACCCATACGAGGTGGCCGTCGCGGTGCCGGACCGGTGTCTCGTACTGCGCGCTGCCCTGGGATCGAACCAGATCTTGTTGCTGGGCAGCGGTCTTCTTGTCGACCAGCCACGGGTGGGGCCACGTGTATGGCAGGCCATCGGGGGCAAAGCCGAGGATTTCGGTGAAGGCGTGGTTGATCTCGATGACGGCCCCGTCATGGTCGGCGACGAAGAAGCCTTCCTGCAGCGAGTTCACCAAGGCGGTGCGGAATCGGTCGCGGTCGGCCAGACCCTCGGCACGGGCGCGCTGTTCTTCGTATCGCTTTGTGCCGTCGAGGAATCCGCGAGTAGCGATGTCGAGGGTGGCCAACGTTTGCAAGAGGAATTCCAGGGAGTTTCCGGGGCGGATTTCGGAGTCCGCCTCCAGCTCGGCGAGGAACCGGAAGTGGTTCTCGATGATGTCGAGAATGCTGATCTGCTCCTGCAGCGCCCGTCGGCCCAGCTCGTGGCCCACGGCCAGGCTGTCCTCGTCGCGCGTGTCCAGGTAAGCGCGCAACGCGGCGACATACTGCGTCTGGAAATCGTCGGCGTCGGTCATATCGTGCGGCCTCTATGACGGGCGGCGAGCACCATCGCATCGTCGGCGTCTTTGCTGTGTTTTACCAATATCTGCTCGGCGATGGTGGTGGCGGAGGCGGCGAAGTCGACGTGGTCCAGGTGATCGTCGCTGATCCCGTCAGAGGCGATGACGAGCAGGTCACCGGGACGAATGGGGACGCATTTTGCCGGTGTGATATCCGGATTCCGGAAGCCGACGATGCCGCCGGTCAGGCGCACGCTGGAACGGATGTCCACGCCGCTGACCGACTTTGCCACCAGGTTGGCCGTGACGTTTCCGATCCCGGTCCAGGTCAGCGCGCCGGCCGCGAAGTCGATTCGTGCCAGCGTCATCGCCGCCCCCCTCGTGCCGCCCAACACCCGGTGGCAGAGCTGCATCAATACTTCGAGCCGCTCCCCGCGGGCGTTCTTCAGTGCCTCCACCGCTGATGTTGCCGCACTCGCGGCGGCCGGACCATGACCGAGCCCGTCCAGAACGCCGAACAGAGCGGCATCGTCGTCGATCGAGACGGCCAGTGACTGGTCACCACAGTCGTGCTCGCCGGGTCGTGGGCGACCTGCGGTCGCCCATTCGACGGGCCCGAAGCGACCATTGTCACGCATGGTCATACACGGGTCGGGACCCATTTCCACATCTCGACGACCGTCCCGCTGCCCAACTTGGACTCCACGATCAGCCGGTCCATCAAGCGCCGGGCGCCCGGCAGCCCCATGCCGAGGCCACGCCCGGTCGAATAGCCGTCTTCCATGGCCCGCTCGATATCGGCGATGCCGGGACCTTCGTCCTCGGCGCGTACCACCAGGGCCTTACGTCCCTCCCGCTCGGCGACAGCGACTCGAACCGCGCCGCGCCCGGCATAGCTGGTGATGTTGCGGGCGATCTCGGAGATCGCGGTGGCGATCATTGTCACGTCGGTCAACGTGAACCCGAGTTCTAGAGCAAGCTGATGGCCGGCTTTGCGTGCGGCAACGATGTCATCGGGGTTGTTGATCGCAACCACGTTGTCATCCGCCACCGTCGCGCCCGATCATTGATTTCCCGAGGCCGCGTTTCTTTTCCAGCAGCGCGATGCCTTCTTCCAGGTCCAGCGCCGTACTCATATCGTCGAAGGCGAGTCCGAGTTGCACCATCGCGAAAGCCACTTCGGGCTGCAGACCCACGATGACGGTGTCGGCGCCGCGCAGCCGGGTCATGTGGGCGATGGTGCGCAGGGACCGAGCAGCGAACGAGTCCATCACGTCGATTGCCGTGAGGTCGACGACGATCCCTTGCGCACGAGATTGGCTGACCCGCTCCATCAGGTCTTCGCGCAGCTTCTCGGTGTCCGAGTCGGTCAGTGCGGCCTGGACGGTGGCGATCAGGACCGCGCCCTGTTTCAGAATTGGTACTGGCATGGCTGCTCTTGGATGTTGTGCCTGCTGCGATCAGTCGCTGGTCCGGGTGACTTCGTAACCCAGCAGCCGTTCAGCCTCTTCGATGCCGCCCTGCAGGTCGCCGACGGCGTTCATCTTCGACAAATCCAGTCCGATGGTCACCAGGGTGAGTGCGATCTCGGACGACAGGCCGGTGATGATCACGCTGGCGCCCATCAACCCCGACGCGTCGACGGTCTGCACGAGGTGGTTGGCCACGGTCGAGTCGATGGTCGGCACACCGGTGATGTCGATGACGACGACCTTTGCGCGGTTGGCGCGAATGGCCCGTAGCAGCTGTTCGGTGACCTGGCGGGCGCGCTGGCTGTCGAGCACGCCGATGATCGGCAGAATCAGCAGCTGCTCCCGCACCTGCAGCACTGGGGTGGACAGCTCGCGAATGGCTTCCTGCTGTTGACGAATGATGCGTTCGCGTTCCTGGACGAAGCTGACGCCCACCGTGTTGGCGATGCGGTTGGCCGCCGGTTCATAGGCATCCAGAACGCGATTCAGCATCTCGAAGTCGGTTTGGTACTTCTCGAACAGCGACCGCGCCAGCACGTCGCGCAGCAGCAGCACGATGCCAAGTACCTCGTCGGTCTCCACGCCTCGCGGGATGATGCGTTCCGATAGGTCACGCGCATAGTCCTGCAGCGCCTCGACACTTCCCGTCTCGAGCACCTCGACATAGTTGTCGTACACGGCGGTCGCCTCGGAGAAGATTTCCTCGGGCGTCATCGCGGTCAGCAGTTCGGCCTCGGTGATCCTGCGCGCCCATTCCTCACGCAAACCAGTTCGGTTGCGTCTCAAGTGCTGGACCAGCTGGGGCAGCAAACCTTCACTGACCGTCTGCGCGGTCGCAGTGGTGCTGTTGGAATCCGAGGGCAAATCTGACATGTGACCTCCCAAGGCCTCCCAGTGCGCGACGCATTTCGCAGGAACGCACTTCCTATGGGGAGACTAGCCTGAACATCACAGTGTTACGTGTTGAGGTGTTCTTCTTCTCGCAGTTAGCACCGCGGGTTAGGCTTGCAACACGCTTGGTCACACGTCAGGCTCGAAGTGGAGGGGATCGCGCATTGTCAGCTCCTGATTCGATCACCGCCACGGTCGCGGACCACGATGGGGTCGCTGTGCTCAGCGTCGGCGGCGAGATCGACTTGGTCACCGCCCCGGCCCTCGAAGAAGCCATCGGCGCAGTGGTAGCGGAGAATCCGCAGGCGCTGGTGATCGACCTTTCCGCGGTGGAGTTTCTCGGCTCGGTGGGCCTGAAGATTCTGGCGGCCACGTTCGAGAAGCTTGGCGACACCGCCGAATTCGGTGTGGTGGCTCGCGGTCCGGCTACCAGGAGACCGATTCACCTGACCGGTCTGGACAAGACCTTCCCGCTGTACCCCACGCTCGATGATGCCCTCAGCGGTGTTCGGGACGGCAAGCTGAACCGCTAGCCGCGTGGCTCAAGGTGCACGCTTGGACGGCACTGGGATAACGGTTGCGTCACGAATCAAGATCACGTTCTCTTAAGGATTTGGACGACTTTCTAAGAATTCTCATTATCCGCCCGCTTATTTGGCGATCGCTTAACAAAAATTGCCACATCCGTTGCATGCGTCACGCCGTCGAACCCTGATTACCGGATGCTGCTGTTCGTTGAGCGCGAACAACACCGGGGTGCCGCTTTAGTCTCCGCTACTTTGGATTTCGGGGCCTCGGGCGGTCCCTTGCCCGACTGTGGTGATTCATTTGCCTCTCTATGCGGGCGGCGATCACCACGCGAAATCAAAATTCGCACATTCGAAGGAACCACTATGAAATTCAGCAGTATCGTCGCGCGCCGGCGAGTTGCCGGTGTGAGCGCCGGTTGTCTGCTCGGGGGAATGGCAATGGGTGTTATCAGTGCGCCGATGGCGGCGGCTGCGCCCGACTGTAGTCCCGAAGCTGTGAACGGCACGGTGTCGTCTGTGCGCGGCGCTGCAGAGCAGTACCTTTCCACCCACCCGGGCGCCAACCAGGTGGTTACGTCCGCCTACGGCCAGCCGCGTGGGGAGGCGGCTGCCAACATTCGCAGTTACTTCACCGCGCATCCCAACGAGTACTACGACCTGCGCGGAATCCTGTCGCCGATCGGAGAGACCGAGCGTCAGTGCAGTGTGTCGGTGTTGCCGCCGCACTTGGAGTCGGCCTACCACGAATTCATGGCCGGCTGATTCGTTCGGACTGGTTTTCCGACGAATCACCGGAACGGCTCGCCACGATCTTGTGGCGGGCCGTTTCCCTTTGCGCGTGCCGGTGCCATGATCACGACATGGATGTGGATCATCCAGAAAATGATCAGCCGTGGGATCAACGCGCGCGCGGCGAAACCGAGGCCGAACGGCTCGACCGCAACTGGAATAGCCTCCTGCAGGAACTGAGGGTGGTGCAGACCGGTGTGCAGTTGCTCACCGGCTTTTTGTTGACGCTGCCGTTCCAGGAGCGTTTCAACGTGTTGAGCGACGAAATGCGGGTGGTCTACCTGGCAACGGTGGGTTGTTCGATTGCCGCGACGGTACTTCTGATCGCCCCGGTGGGCATGCACCGCTTGCTGTTTCGTCGCCACCGTCTTGTCGTGCTGGTATCCGCTGCGCTGAGGTGAGCCCGTCGTAGTGGTCCAGTCGTTGTGGGACTCTGATGCCCGAGTGTTCGGGCAGGAAGAATCGACGACGACATGGCAACGAACAAGCGCCGGCGGCACACGCCGGATCAGATCATCCGCAAGCTCGCCGAGGGCAACAAGCTCCTTGGAACCGGGCAGCAACTCAGCGAAGTGTGTCGCCACCTCGAGATCACCGAGTCGACCTGGCATCGCTGGGTCGCCCAGTACGGCGGGATGAAGGCCAGCGACGCCAAACGCCTCAAGGAACTTGAGGCCGAGAACGCCAGGCTCAAGAAGCTGGTCGCCAACCAGGCCCTTGACATCGACATGCTCAAGGAGATCTCGTCGGGAAACTTCTGACCCCGAACCGCAAGCGCAGCGCCGCGGCGATGCTGCGCGAGCGGTTCGGGGTCTCCGAACGGCGGGCGTGCGCGGTGGTCGGCATCCACCGTTCCACCATGCGTCTACAACCACCACCGATCAGCGATGAGGAGGCCCAATTGCGGGCCTGGCTACGCGCGTTCTCCACCCAGCGGCCCCGCTGGATGGCGCCGTGCTGCGATCGCGGCACGGCGAGCTGGCTGGAAGGTCAACAACAAGCGCATCCGCCGCCTGTGGCGCGAGGAAGGCCTGCGGGTTCCGCAGCGCCGCAGGAAGAAACGCTTGACCGGCATCGGTGCGCAGGTCGGGGCGATGTGCCCGATCCGCCCGAATGCGATCTGGGCGATGGACTTTCAGTTCGACACCACCGCCGACGGACGAACGTTGAAGATGCTCAACGTAATCGATGAGTTCACCCGCGAAGCCCTGGCGATCGAAGTCGACCGGGCCATCAACGCCGACGGCGTGGTCGACGTCCTTGACCGTCTGGCCCTGATGCATGGGGCACCGGCCTACGTGCGGTTCGACAACGGACCCGAGTTCATCGCCCATGCTGTCAACGACTGGTGCCGCTTCAACGGCACCGGCTCGCTATTCATCGATCCCGGATCCCCCCTGGCAGAACGCCTGGATCGAGTCATTCAACGGCCGACTGCGCGACGAGCTACTCAACTCCTGGCGCTTCGACTCCCTGCAAGAAGCCCAAATCATCATCGAAGATTGGAGAATCGACTACAACGCCAACCGGCCTCACTCCGCCCACAATGGGCTCACCCCAGCCGAGTTCGCCCTACAGTGGACCACGACCCACCAACCGCAAGCCGCATAGCGACTGGACCATCAAACGGGTCCCCCTCAGCGCACCGGTGCGCGTACGTTGGGCTGCTGCTGCTCGGTCTGGCATTGACCGGGGTGGCGATCATCATTTTCGAGGCGGTCGCCGGCACCGCGGCGGCTCTTATCGCCGGGGGCTGCGTCTTGGCGTTATTCGCCGTGGCCTGGGTCGTGCTGCCGTTCGCGTTGCGTACCCGCAATCTGCACTTGCCAGGCCGGCAGTCGGGCGAATAGCCGGATCAACAAAACACGCGGGTGTGAACCATTCGCCGCGCGGGTAATTCCCGTGTGATTGATGGGATTTAAGGAGCGATATGCGACTGCGTCGCAGCGTGCTGGACAAGCCGGGGATTAAACGCAAGCGCCGAGGCAAAGGCTTTGCGTATTACGCGCCCAACGGTCGGCTGCTTTCCGACCGGAAGGATGCCGAAACCCTGCAGCGGATCAAGGAGTTGGTCATTCCGCCGGCATGGAAAAACGTGTGGATCGCGCCGTACCGCAACGGCCACATCCAGGCCGTCGGAACCGATGCCGCCGGGCGACGACAGTACCTGTATCACCAAGCGTGGCAGCAGGAGCGAGCCGAGGAGAAGTTTGACCGCGTGCTCGAACTGTCGAAACAGTTGCCCGCGTGGCGGGAGCATATTGCGCGGGATCTCGGCGGCCGGGGCCTGACGCGGGATCGCGTGCTGGCACTGGCGCTGCACCTGCTCGACCAGGGGTATTTCCGCGCCGGCGGCGAGGAGTACGCCGAGGTGCACGAGTCCTACGGGCTGTCCACCTTGCTGTGTGAGCACGTGACGGTGCGGCGCAGCGTGGTCGAGTTCGACTTCCCGGCGAAGAGCGGAGTGCGGCGCACGTGGGAGATCGAGGACCCGCAAGTGGTGCGAGCAGTGGGTGCGCTCGTCCGGCGCACCGACTGCACCGAACGACTCTTGGTGTGCCGCACTGCAAATGGGTGGACCGACATTCGATCCGATGACCTGAACGCGCGATTCAAGGAGTTGGTGGGCGATGACTACAGCGTCAAGGACCTGCGTACCTGGCACGGCACCGTGCTGGCGGCGGCGGCATTTGCCGACGCCGACCCGGCGGTGTCGCAGCGGGTGGCCAAACGAGTGGAATCGGCAGTAATGAAGGAAGTCGCCGAGGAACTGGGCAACACGCCGGCGGTGGCACGCGGCTCCTATGTGGATCCGCGGGTGGTGACGGGTTATCGGCAGGGCATGACGATTGCGAACGCGGCGCGCCGCGCGGAGCGGGCCCGCGAACCGGCCGCCGGGCAGGAGATCCTGGAGAAAGCGACGCGGACGCTAATCCGTAGTTCCCCCCGCTGAGTGGGTTCTGAATCCCCGATGTTGTTCGTGAGCAGGTGTTTGGCGTTCATGCGGGCGTACTAATGTAGTCATGTATTATCATGGCATTGCTCGGCGTGTTAACTTGGCATATCGTAGATATAGCGCGGATAAGTTGATATAAAGTAATCATGTACGTGACTCGGGTTCCCAACCGTGGGTCACCGCCAGCGGTGCTGTTGCGGGAGTCCTACCGCGACAACGGCAAAGTCAAAACACGCACCCTGGCCAACTTGTCACACTGGCCCGAGCGCAAGGTGGAAAAGCTACAGCGTGCCCTCAAAGGCCTGCCGGCCACGCGGGATCTGGCCGAGTCGTTTGAGGTCTCCCGCAGCCTGCCCCATGGGCACGTGGCCGCAGTGCTGGGCACCGCCCGGACCCTGGGCGTCGAAGATCTCATCGACGCGACACCATCGCGGCGGCGCGACCTGGTCACCGCGATGCTGGTAGCCCAGGTCATCGCCCCGGAATCCAAGCTGGCCACCGCACGCGGTTTGCGCACCCAGACCGCCACCAGCTCACTGGGCGAGGTGCTGGGGGTCAGTGGGGCCGATGAGGACGACCTGTACGCGGCGATGGACTGGGCGCTGGCCCGCAAAGATGCCATCGAAACCGCGCTGGCCGCCCGGCATCTGAACGATGGCACCCTAGTGCTCTACGACGTGTCCTCGGCGGCCTTTGAGGGCCGCACCTGCCCCCTGGGCAAGATCGGACACGCCCGTGACGGGGTCAAAGGACGTTTGCAGATCGTCTACGGGCTGCTGGCCACCACCGCCGGGATACCGGTTGCCATCGAAGTGTTCGACGGCAACACCGCTGACCCGAAAACGTTGACCGCCCAAATCAATAAGCTGAAAACCGGTTCGGACTGTCGCGGGTGGCCCTTGTCGGCGATCGCGGCATGATCACCAGCGCGCGCATCACCGAGGAACTACGCCCTGCCGGTCTGGACTGGATCACCGCGCTGCGCGCCCCGCAGATCAAGGCCCTTGTGCAAGCCGACGCCCTGCAGCTGAGCTTGTTCGACGAACACGACCTCGCTGAGATCAACTCCCCGGACTATCCCGGCGAACGCCTGGTCTGCTGCCACAACCCCGCTCTAGCTCAAAAGCGCACCCAAAAACGCCAAGACCTGTTGGCCGCCACCGAAAAACAACTCACCGCCATTACCGACGCCACCACCCGAACCCGCCGACCCTTGCGCGGCAAAGACGATATCGCGCTACGGGTAGGCAAGGTGATCAACCACTACAAGATGGCCAAACACTTCCACATCACCATCACCGACAACTCATTCACCTTCACCCGCAACGAAGACGCCATCGCCGCCGAAGCCGCCCTCGACGGCATCTACGTGCTGCGTACCAACCTGCCCAAATCCGCCCTGGGCCGTGACGATGTGGTGTTGCGCTACAAGGGACTCGAAGACGTCGAACGCTTCTTCCGGACCCTCAACAGTGAACTTGACGTGCGACCCATCCGCCACCACCTCGCCGACCGGGTCCGCGCCCACATGTTCCTACGCATGCTGTCCTACTACATCAGCTGGCACATGAAACAAGCCCTGGCCCCCCTGCTGTTTCGCGACCACGACAAACCCGCAGCCGCCGCCAAACGCACCAACCCGTTGCCCCGCTCAACGTTCCGATGCCGCCCTAGCCAAAGCCTCCCGCAAACGCACCACCGACGACACCCCGGTGCACAGCTTCACCAGCCTGCTCGCCGACCTAGCCACCATCTGCGCCAGCCACATCCAGCCCGCCGACGACATGCCCACGTTCACCAAATTCACCACCCCCACCGCACTACAACACCACGCCTTCGAACTACTCGGCCTCACCCACCGCCTGGGCTACAAGTAGTCATGCAGACAACACAAAACCCCAGGTCACGGCACACTCATCACCAAACCAGGGGGAACTACGGGCTAATCCGCCGAGTAGCCAAGAGCGACAGCTCATCTGGCGCACAGCAATTGGCGAAGACGGCGTAGGTGAGTTAGCCATGCCTTCGCTCGAGCGCGACCGTTGTCCAGATTCCGAATCGGTTAATGGACACGACACGGTTTCGGGGACAGGCGAATACATTGTGCGTGTGCCTGCCGACTCGATGCGGAAAAAGCACCGCTGGTCGCCGGCGGGTCGATTCCGCTACCTATCTCGCATAGACCGCTGGGAATGGTCTGACGAAGTCGCCAAGATGCACGGCTATCAACCGGGCTCTGTCACGCCGACCACCGCGCTGCTGCTTTCCCACAAGCATCCCGACGACATGCCAAGCGTGCTCGACCTGATCAAGGAGGTCCGCCGCCACGGCACCGCGTTCAGTAGCCGGCACCGCATCATCGACACGTCCGGTTGCGTGCACGTGGTCGTCATGGTGGGGGACAGGATTGTCGACAAAGACGGCGTCCCCGCAGGCATTGCGGGCTTCTACGTTGACGAGACTCAGCAATACCAAGCCGACGTGCAGGCGCGAACAACCGAGGCGGTGCAGGAGATCACCGCTCGTAAGGCTGTCATCAACCAAGCCCTAGGCATCATGATGGGGCGGTACGGGGTAGGCGCCGACATCGCCTTTCAGCTGTTGACGCGGATCTCACAGGACTCGAACACCAAGCTGCGGGTGGTAGCCGAGCGCCTGGTCGCTGAGACCAGCGGGGGCACCCCGCCGCCGGACTTCGAATGACCCCTACTCGGTGAGAGTGGTGTGCGGACTCTGGCCGTAGGTTTGGCGATACAAAACCGCGAACCGGCCGGTGTGGGCAAAGCCCCAGCGCTGCGCGATTTCGGTGACGGTGGTGGAGGCTTGGTCGCCACGGACCAGGTCGTGGTGCGCCCGCTGCAGGCGCACTCGGCGCAGGTACTCCGTGGGCGTGGTCTCGAGTTGTTGCCGGAACAAGTACTGCACCGCGCGGGGCGTCAGGTTCACCGCCGCGGCGATGTCGTTGACGCCGATGCCGTGACCCGCATGCCGCTGGATGAACGCCATCGCTTCCTTGAAGGCTGGCGGAACTGGCCCCTTGCCATTGTGTTCTTGCGGGACGTTGGTCAGATTCGACGGGAATGTGTCGAGAAGCGCGGCGGTCAACAGCTGGGCCGCGGCCGCGACGACCAGTGGACGGTTTGCCGTGTCGGCGGCGGAGTATGCGTTGCTCACGTAGTCCAAAGCATCGTTCAAGGTGTGCACGGAGGCGCCCGAGCGCGGCTGCGGGCTGAGGAATTGGATCTGCTGGGGCAGCGGCGTGTTGTTCTGCGCGGCCACTTTGCGCAGCAACTTCACCGAGGCGCTCACCACCTGGAAGCGGGCGTTTCGCACCTCCAGCAGGCCCGGCATGTTCGACGCGACCAGCACCACGTCGGTGACTGGCTTTTCGCCGACCACCAATGAGCCCCCGCGAGGCCGGATCGCAACGATGGCGTCGTCGGTTTCCACCTCGCAAGTCATCCGACCCTCGATACGCACGTCGTCGACGGTGAGCAGCCCCGCTTCGCAGCGACGATGCGTGACCGCGTCGCCTTTCGCCAGCCCGCTGATCTGCCAACTCGGCGTGTATGCGTTGGCGAAGAATCGCTGCGCGGTGTCGGGATCGATGGTGTGAAACTGGCGGTGGCGAATTGCCGGAAGGCCACGCATTTCGGCCAGGCCGAGGCCGGGTTGTCCGCCCTCGTGTACAGCTCCATTTACTTCACTAGCGCGTTTTGCGCTGGTCCTAGCGGACGGTGACACAGTGCTCACCCCTTGCTCTCGTCGTGCCCGGCGACTGCGCCGCAATCGCCTGCTGGTAGATGTTCGTTGCGTCAAGCGCAATGCGGTCCCACGTAAACCGCGACGTTGCGCGGGAGCGCCCGGAAGCTCCCATGCTCTGACGCTGAAAGCGTTCCGCAAGAATTGTTTTGAGGGCTGAAACCAACTCGCCGGGCTGGTCCGGCGCCACTAATAAGCCAGTTACACCGTGAATTACGGTATCGGTGAGGGCCCCGGTATCCACCGCGACAACAACTACTGCGCTGGCCATGGCCTGCAGCGCGGCCGTGGCGCGCGGTGAGTGTCGTGGCGGGCAAACGACCACGTCGGCGGATCTCACCAGGGTCGGCAAGTCGTCGCCGGTCACGTTGCCGGCGAAGTGAATTCGATGGCCGACGGCCAAATCAGCGGCCAGCTTCTGCAAAGCGGCCCGCTCCCGATCGAAGCGTTGATCGGTAGGACCGGTTTCCACGATCACCAATTCTGCGTCAGAAAGTCTAGGCATCAACCGAATTACGCGATCAAATCCGTTGCAGGGGTCGGGGTTTGGCGCCAAACAGAGAATACGATGGAGGTCAACCGGGGGAAGCTCCGGGCCTACGGGGGCGAAGCGTTCGACATCCACGCCGGTCGACAAGATAGATAACTTTGCCCGACTGCGGCGCATTTTCGCTAACCCGTCTACGTCGTCACCGCTACCGCCCGTGACCCATGTCGCATTGCGCGCCAACACCGGCTCTAGCCGTGCGCGTTCGGTGTCCTCTACCGACGTCGGTGACGCGCTGACTCCGTAGAAGCTCTGAACCGTCGGCAGACCCGGGCGCCTGGCCGCAAGTTGAGCGGCAAGCCCGCCCAACCAGCCGTGTGCATTAACGACGTCGGGCGGCTTGGACGACCAGCGCTGCGCAAGTTCGTCCGCCCATTCGCCGACGTAGGGCAACAGTTCTCGAGGTTCGCCGCGTTCACGGGGACCAACAGGCGTTGAGACAGTTCGATGGCCGGCTGCAGCGGCGCTCTTCCGGTTGTGATCGCCTCGTCGCTCGTAGGCAGTGACATCGTGTCCGAGCGAGGCCAAGGCGGCGCTCAACTGCTGTCCATCGTTGCCATGGACATCGCCGCAATCCGCGGCAATGTCGTCGCCACTAACTATCGCGATCTTCAGGGTTACTCCTGACGCAAGTCGAATACCTGGGAAAATTTATGGTTACCCCTGTTCTTTTCTGGATAAACGCGCACCGGGCGGTGCGTTTTGTGGACATCGTTGAGGTTCGTGCAGCGGCGGTTCCTACGTCAGGTTGCGTGTGCATTTTCGAGACTCACCAGCGCCCAGACGGTCTTGCCCGTCGGCGTGGGTATGCTGCGCCACACGCGGGACAGGGACGAAACGATCGCCAGACCCGAGAGCAGGTCGACCCCGCGGCCGGGATGTTCGCGCCGGATCGCCGGTTGGCGGCTGTGATCCTCGACTGCGACGGTCACGTTGTCTCGGTGATGTTCGAGAATGAAAACCGGTTCGCTCACGGTGTGGGCGAGCGCGTTCTGGATGAAGACCGTCGCCACCGTCTGGGCGGCCGGAATGAGTTCGCGCCGGTCCCACGCGATGAGCCAGTCGGAAACTAGCTCGCGCGCCATCCGAAGCGCGCTCTGTGTTGCCGGAAGTTCAGCGCATGTCCGGTGCCGGCCGGTGAGCGAAAGGCCTTCGACCGCCTTAAGTGCCGACGCACACGTCGGGTGTACTGGAACAAATCGGGTGACACCACGGCTGGCGATTGCGCGTCGAGTCCGCGGGTCCCCACATGCGAGCAGAATCGGCACATCAGGCCAGACGCTGACGTGCCAACGCGCGCTGGTGAACACCGACCACGCGGCATTGGTCGGCACCGCAAGTGAGTTGACGTCAATGATTACCGCGCGGGGTTCGTCCAAAGCGACCTTGATGACGACGTCGCGCAGTTTCACGTACGTCGAATTGTCCAGTACGCCTTGGGTCGTCAAGATCGTCGCGTCCTGTTGGCGACGGATGTCAACCAGAATTGCGGGGGTGGGCGTGAGCTCAGCCATCGCTGCCTGGTGAAACATTGGCGGCAAATCGGACGCTGGGCGCGAAAAGAGCGGTCGTGGATTCCTCGGCCGCCACGATGTAGCGACACGAGAGCATGCCGGAACCGACGCTGTCACCAGGTCGACGCACTAGTTCTGGGTTTCTCCTCGTGCAAGGGCGCGATCAGGCGTCGACGCCACCGGCCCGCCCATCAACCGGTTGCATGTAAATCCCGGATACCCGGTCCCAACGTATGCAACCGCATCGGTGAATTTGTCCGGTAGCGGGTGCGCCATCCAATATGCGAAGACTTTGCTGATTCGCCGCAGCCATCGGTTTTCAGGGCCCCCGCGGCGGGTAGGTCTGCGCCGCGGGTCGCCGTCGGGCGGCGATCCGGGAAGTAAGGAGCGACCATTGGCTGGGATTAACGGTGTAGCTGTATCCACCGGCGCGAGTTGCGGCGTGGGTTTCGCTTTGGCCAAGCAATTCACAAAGCGTGGCTACGACTTGATCGTTGCCGATAGCGACGAGGAAATCGATACTGCGGCTGCCGCACTCAGCGTTCTCGGTACCGAGGTAGAGCCGGTGAATGCCGACATGCATTGTGTGGACGACGCTTATCTGCTGTACCGGCGTGCAATAGCGGTGGGCAAGCCGGTGGTAGCGGCCGCGCTGAGCATGCCACCGTGAGGGGGACCCGTTTGATGGTCCAGTCGCTATGCGGCTTGCGGTTGGTGGGTCGTGGTCCACTGTAGGGCGAACTCGGCTGGGGTGAGCCCATTGTGGGCGGAGTGAGGCCGGTTGGCGTTGTAGTCGATTCTCCAATCTTCGATGATGATTTGGGCTTCTTGCAGGGAGTCGAAGCGCCAGGAGTTGAGTAGCTCGTCGCGCAGTCGGCCGTTGAATGACTCGATCCAGGCGTTCTGCCAGGGGGATCCGGGATCGATGAATAGCGAGCCGGTGCCGTTGAAGCGGCACCAGTCGTTGACAGCATGGGCGATGAACTCGGGTCCGTTGTCGAACCGCACGTAGGCCGGTGCCCCATGCATCAGGGCCAGACGGTCAAGGACGTCGACCACGCCGTCGGCGTTGATGGCCCGGTCGACTTCGATCGCCAGGGCTTCGCGGGTGAACTCATCGATTACGTTGAGCATCTTCAACGTTCGTCCGTCGGCGGTGGTGTCGAACTGAAAGTCCATCGCCCAGATCGCATTCGGGCGGATCGGGCACATCGCCCCGACCTGCGCACCGATGCCGGTCAAGCGTTTCTTCCTGCGGCGCTGCGGAACCCGCAGGCCTTCCTCGCGCCACAGGCGGCGGATGCGCTTGTTGTTGACCTTCCAGCCAGCTCGCCGTGCCGCGATCGCAGCACGGCGCCATCCAGCGGGGCCGCTGGGTGGAGAACGCGCGTAGCCAGGCCCGCAATTGGGCCTCCTCATCGCTGATCGGTGGTGGTTGTAGACGCATGGTGGAACGGTGGATGCCGACCACCGCGCACGCCCGTTCGGAGACCCCGAACCGCTCGCGCAGCATCGCCGCGGCGCTGCGCTTGCGGTTCGGGGTCAGAAGTTTCCGACGAGATCTCCTTGAGCATGTCGATGTCAAGGGCCTGGTTGGCGACCAGCTTCTTGAGCCTGGCGTTCTCGGCCTCAAGTTCCTTGAGGCGTTTGGCGTCGCTGGCCTTCATCCCGCCGTACTGGGCGACCCAGCGATGCCAGGTCGACTCGGTGATCTCGAGGTGGCGACACACTTCGCTGAGTTGCTGCCCGGTTCCAAGGAGCTTGTTGCCCTCGGCGAGCTTGCGGATGATCTGATCCGGCGTGTGCCGCCGGCGCTTGTTCGTTGCCATGTCGTCGTCGATTCTTCCTGCCCGAACACTCGGGCATCAGAGTCCCACAACGACTGGACCACTACGACGGGCTCACCTCAACCGCCCGACGGCCACCTGGATGGCAGCCTCGACAGCGCGCTAGAGGAGGTTGACGACAACGTCCGGGCGACAATGCTGCTCGCTCGTCGGGGGTGTCAGATCGTCTGTGTAAGTCCTGACGGAAGGATCTCAGGACATGGCGACGGGCAAGGACGAAGATTTGGCGCTAGGTGAGGTGGAGTCCACGGTGGAGATGGCCGAGGCGCTTCGGGCGTCGGGCGTGGTGGACGATTTGCTGGCTCAGGTCGATTCCGGCGAGGTTGCGTTGACCGGTGAGGGTGGTTTGTTGCCAGGGTTGATCAAGCTCGCCTTGGAGCGTGGGCTGGCTGCTGAGCTGACTGATCATCTGGGTTATGAGAAGGGCGACCCGGCGGGGCGTGCGCTGCCCAATGCCCGCAATGGCACCTCACCGAAGACGGTGCAGACCGAGGCCGCCCCGTCCCGTTGGAGGTGCCGCGCGATCGCGACGGCTCGTTCACTCCACGGCTGGTGCCCAAGGGCGCCCGCCGTCTCGGCGGCTCGATGACATGATCATCTCGCTGTACGCCGGTGGAATGACGTTGCGCGACATTCAATTTCATCTTGCCTCGACGATCGGAACCGATGTTTCGCACGAGACGATCTCCAAGATCGTCGATGAGATCTCCGAGGAGGTCCTGGCCTGGCAGCGTCGGCCGCTGGACCCGATTTACCCGGTGGTCTACCTCGACGCGATCGTGGTCAAGGTCAAAGACGGCGGCCACACCCGCAACAAGGCCGCTCATATCGCCGTAGGCGTCGATATGGCCGGGATCAAGCACGTGCTGGGCATCTGGGTCCAGCAGAACGAAGGAGCGGCGTTTTGGGCCTCAGTGTGTGCCGATCTGGCCAATCGCGGCGTTCGCGACGTGCTGATCGTGTGCTGCGACGGGCTGACCGGCTTTCCCGAGGCGATCGCGGCCACCTGGTCGCAGGCCGCCGTGCAGACCTGTGTGGTGCATCTGCTGCGCAACGCGCTGCGGTTCGTGTCCTACAGCGACCGCAAAGCCGTGGCCGCAGCCCTCAAACCGGTCTACACCGCGGCGGATGCTGAGGCTGCCCGTGCCGAACTCGATGCGTTCACCACGTCGGAGTTAGGCAAGAAAAATCCGACGGTGACCAGGGTTTTCGATCGTTCGTGGGAGCAGTTCACCCCCTTCCTGGCGTTTGCGCCCGAGTTGCGCCGGGTCATTTACACGACGAACGCGATCGAATCGCTGAACTACCAGTTGCGCAAGGTCATCAAGACCCGAGGCCAGTTCCCCAACGATGCCGCCGTGGTCAAACTCCTCTGGCTGGCCATCTGCAACATCGAGGACAAACGCGCCGCCGAACGGGCCAAAAAATACGCCCAGAAACGTTGCCGAACAGCGCCCGGACGTCTCGTGGAAGGACAGGTGGTCACCAACTGGAAGAAGGCACTCGAACAACTCTCGCTGGTCTACCCAGACCGCATCGAGCGGTACCTATTAACTCGACGACTAACAAGAAAACCAAACAGGCGACTTACACAGAAAACTTGACACGCTCCGCTCGTCTGCTGGCCGATGAGATGGTGCTGCACGGC
Organism: Mycobacterium bourgelatii; assembly: GCF_010723575.1. Taxonomy (NCBI): domain Bacteria; kingdom Bacillati; phylum Actinomycetota; class Actinomycetes; order Mycobacteriales; family Mycobacteriaceae; genus Mycobacterium; species Mycobacterium bourgelatii. The sequence continues at coordinate 218,544 of NZ_BLKZ01000002.1, read as the reverse complement.
AGCGGCAGTATCGTGTTGACCGCCTCTCCTCCGAAGGGAATGTCTAGCCTTGATGCCGCGGTCTATTCGGCCGGCTCGGCGTTCTTGCACACGTACGCCCAGACTTTGCAGCAGGATCTGCGCGGGACTGGGGTAAAGGTGGCCGCGCTGGTACCGCAGCCTGCAGAGCAGGACAGCGCCGGTGTGGTCGATCTATTGCTGGCGGCGATCGGCCGGGTGCCCACCAGTCATCCTTCCAGCATTGCGCGACAGGCCTTGCAGGCACTCGAAAGCGCCGAAAAGCACAACATGGCAACGAGGGTGGCGGGCGCGGTGACGTCGCTCGCCTGCCGAATCCTGACCGACCGCGTGAGAGGGCCGGTCGGCCAGATCATTTCGCCGACCGGCGAAGCCGTGTGACGCCCGCTCTGCAGTTTGAGCGCGGTGCGACGGGGCACCCTCCTCGCATCGCGGCACGTACAGGAGGTAGTGATCATGCCGAACTCGTCAATCAAGAACGAGAAGCTATATGAAGACCTTCGCAAGAAGGGTGATTCGAAAGAGAAGGCGGCTCGCATATCCAACGCTGCCGCAGGCCAAGGAAAGTCGAAGGTCAGCCGCAAGGGCGGCAGGAGCGGGTCCTACAACGACTGGACGGTTCCTGAACTGAAGAAGCGGGCGAAAGAGCTTGGAATGTCAGGATATTCGAGCCTGACGAAGGACAAGTTGGTCGCGAAGCTCCGCAATCACTGAGCGATGACGGTCACCGCGTTCCAAGATCTGCCGCTGGCCGACCGCGATCGCAAGTGGGATGGCACGGCGGCGGAGAAGCGGGTGCGGCAGTGGGCTTCTGCCACTGACGAACCCAACGCGAAGTATCGGGACGCCCACGTGTGGTACGACAGCGGCAAGAAAGACAACTTCACCGCTTACAAATTGCTGATCGCCGACGTGATCGACGGCGAACTTCGAGCGGTGCCCCGAGCGGTGCTGGCGGCCGGAGCGATCATGCAAGGATCGCGCGGCGGCATCGATTTGCCAAAGTCGGATATCGACCAGGTGAAGAGTCACTTGGCCAAGTACTACACCAAGATGGATGACACTCCGCCTTGGAAATAGTCCGAGAACAGAATTGCTGGTTCGAATAGCGTTTCTGCGCCACGTATGTGGGTATTGCTAGGGCGCAACGGTAAAACCGCGACAACAAGTATGTCGCGGAAGGCGTTGCGGTACTGAGGACTAGAGCACACTGGTTCTCTATAAGCGGCTCCCTTGCGGGCCGCCGAAACAAATGGAGGAAAAATGCGAAAGTCCGTTGCGGTCATGGCTGCCACAGGTGCGCTCGTGTTCGGCGGTGCCGGCGTTGCGAATGCCGCGCCCGACGCCACGATGCCGGCATCAACGACGACCACACTGGCTGTCGAAGACAACGACAACAACGACAACACCGGACTGTGGGGACTTGCTGGTCTCCTCGGTTTGCTGGGGCTCGCTGGCCTGAAGCGGCGTAACGACGCCGGCGCCAACGTGCGACCGGGCGCCGGAACAGTGACGAACAACCCACGTGGTGGCGCCGTCTAGACGCTCCCTATGGGCATGCCCCGTCCGAGTGGGGCGGGCGGGGCATGCCCACCGGTCGCTAGTCCTTGAGGCCCAGCCGGCCGGCTAGCAGTAGGAATGCGGCGGCGAAGTGATTGTCGGCGGTTTCGGACTCGATACGGTCCCAGTCGAGTTGTTCGCGGACCGCTCGGGCGCCGGGAAGCAACTTCGTAAAGTCGCAATGATGCTCGGTGAGTGCGCGCAGCTTCTGGATGAACACCATCGTCGGCGGCAGCACCGGCATCGAAATCGCCAACACCACCCGCTCTTCGGCGCGATCCAAGAGTGTCGGGCCTACCGTCACTCCATTTACGCGGTACAACACGTCGACCAGCATCTCGCCCGCATGTGCCTTGAATAGCCAGTCTTCGGGAGGGTGCTCGATGCGGAACCCGGCCTTCTCGAGCGTCGCGGCCGCCCCCGGAGCGTCTGACTCGGCAACGACGATGTCGACGTCATGGGTGGGTTCCGGCGCACCGTACGCCCACAGCGCGTAGCTGCCCGCCAGCGCGAAGCGCGGCCCGTGCTCCTTCAGCGCCGAGGCGGCGGAGCGGAGCGCGTCGCGCAAATGCGTACAGTCGGCATCAGGCGTCTCAATCATCGTCGACTAGGCATACCCTGCGCATGTAGCTGCCAACCTGCTAACGCGCTGCCCGCATAAGGCATTCGTTTAATTGACGCTGAAACGGGAAATTATGGGTGCATGTTTTCCGCAGCGTCGCGCGTCTATGGCCAAGCGGCTGTAGTGATCCCCGCCCACCACGAAAAGGCCGATCTCCCTGCCTGTTTGCGTGCGGTGCTGACCGCCTGCCTGTGTGTGCCGACTCCGGTCACGGTGGTTGTAGTTCTGGACGCGACCGACGACGGCAGCACCCAGTTGGCCGGACAATACGGGCCCGACGTTCATTTCGTCCGCGTGGAAGCCCGTAACGTCGGTGCCGCTCGCGCCGCGGGCTTCCGCTACGTACGTTCGCTGCCGATATTCGGGGGCGCCGACTGCTGGTATGCGACGACCGATGCCGACAGCCGGGTGGACCCGGATTGGCTGGTACGACAGCTGCAGACCGACGCCGACATGTATCTGGGTCTGGTGCGCGTCACCGATTGGAAACGCCACCGACCGGAGGTCGTCGACCGCTTCGAGCAGGACTACGAGGCGCGTATCGGCGAGGACCAAGACACAGACCAAGACCACGACCACGTGCACGGCGCGAACATGGGATTCAGTTCCACGGCGTACTGGCGATTGGGTGGTTTCCGGTCGCTGCCTTCGGGTGAAGACGTCGACCTGGTCGCGCGGTTTGAGGCGGCCGGTTACTGCGTCGAACGCGACACCAGGTCATCGGTCACTACCTCGGCGCGGGTCGACGCGCCAGCCCCTGATGGTTTCGCCGACCACTTGAGGCAACTGGACAGCGTCGGCGCCGCGGGGCCGGTGGAGGACTGCGCATGACGGCAGGCGTGGTACAGCACTGGCTTGATTCCGGGCGACTGGAACTGCCATTGCCGGCCTCGGGTCTGACCTCCGAACGCTGGCAGCGATTGGTCCAACTGGCGCAGGAAGACATTTCGGCGGCTCGCATTGCCGAATCCCACGTAGACGCCGTCGCCATCCTCAACGAGTTGGGCGGCAAGCCACCGGATGCCAGTCAGCTGTGGGGGGTGTGGGCCGCCGAAGCTCCGGACACCGTGCTGACCGCATCCCAGGTCGTAGGCGACGCGTACACCCTCAACGGCGTCAAGGTGTGGTGCTCTGGCGCCGGGTTCTGCACCCACGCGCTTGTCACCGCGAACATCGACGACAAGCGCGGCGAACGAGGGCTGTTTGCGGTCACCGTTACCGATCCTGGTATCCGACCCTTGCCGAGCACCTGGTGGAACCCGGGGATGGCTGGCAGCGACACCAGGTCGGTGCAGTTCACCAATGCACACGCCGTCCTGGTCGGCGAACCCGGTGACTACTTGAATCGACCGGGCTTTTGGCACGGCGCCATCGGAGTGGCGGCCTGTTGGCTCGGCGGTGCCAAACGGGTCGCTGACCCGCTCTATCGTTGCGCGACCAGCGAGTCGGCCGACGCGTATGCGCTGGCGCACCTGGGTGCGGTGGACGCGGCGCTTGCGGCTGGCGAGGCGACGCTGGCCGTCGCGGCAAGCAAGATCGACGAGGATCCGTTCGACCGGACCGACACCGCGCAACTCCTGGCCCGCCGTGTCCGCGCCGTGGTGGAGCATGCGGTGGACGAAGCCATTACCCGCACCGGCCGCGCCCTGGGACCGGGACCGCTGACCGAGGACGGGCGGCACGCGCAGCGGGTAGCCGACCTCACCATCTACATTCGCCAAAGCCATGCCGAGCGCGATCTGGCCGAACTAGGCCGACTGGTTGGCGAGCGCGGCTAAGGGCTGTAGCAGAGCTGTGCGGGTCGCCACCTTCAACATCTTGCATGGCCGCACCGTGGGTGACGGAGTGGATGTGCAACGGCTGCGAGATTGCGTCGAGGCGCTCGATCCCGACGTGCTGGGCTTGCAAGAGGTCGATGTGGAGCAGCCCCGATCGGGGAAGGCGGACCTCACTGCGGCGGCGGCCGAAGCCATGGGAGCGGTGGAGCACCGCTTTGTTGCCGCGATCTCGGGTACCCCCGGCGCCACCTGGATGGCCGCGACCGGTCGTGAGCAGCCGGGTACCGCGGCCTATGGGATCGCGCTGCTGTCGCGGTATCCGGCGTCGAGTTGGCAGGTCGTACGACTGCCCCGCATCCCCATGCGATTTCCGATGTACCTTCCTGGGCCCGACAAGGTGATGATGGTCGACGAGGAGCCCCGAGCGGCCGTCATCGGGCGATTTGAAACCCCGTTGGGGCCGCTCACCGTGGCCAATACCCACCTGTCCTTCGTGCCCGGCTGGAACCGTCGGCAACTGCGCAGCTTGGTTCGGGACGTGCGCGGCCTGCCCGGCCCCAGGCTGTTGATCGGCGATTTCAACCTGACCCCAGTAGCGGCGCAGCGCTGGTCGGGCATGCGCCCGCTGGCTACTGCGGCTACCTTCCCGGCGCCGGCGCCGGACCGCCAACTCGATCACATACTGACCGATGATCGGGAGTTGCGCGCCGGAAAAGCTGCCGCAGACTTGATGCCGATTTCTGATCATCGACCGCTGGTGGTCGAGTTGCACCGTTAAGGCGGCGGGTGCGGCATTGATGCGGCCTTAGTCCAGACAGCGGGCCGCGGGCAGCAACTGGCCACCCATGTTGCGCTCCATCATCTTGAGGGCGGCCGCCCCCAGGTCCTCATCGATGTGCGCGACGGCGTCGGGTGGAACGATCACGTCGTAGTGCCGGAGGTACCCGTCCAGCGCGCTGTAGAGGATGCACTGCTCGGTGACTTGGCCGGTCAGCACGATGCGCTTGGTCTTCAACCGGTCCAGCAGATAGTCCAGCGCGGTGGAATAGAACACGCTGTGGCGGACCTTGGTGAGAATCCGGCAATCGGGTGGCGGCTTCAGCGGCTTGACCAAGTCGGGGCGCTCGCCGTTCAACGCCGCGGTGAAGATGGCGTTGTGGTCGGCGGTGAAGTCGCCGTGGTTGTCATTGACGTAGATCAGGTCGACGTCGTCTCGGCGGTGGGCGTCCCGAATCAGCTCGACCACTGGGTCGATGATCTTTTCGACGTTGGGTGTCAGGTGTTCGGCATCTTCATGGCTGTAGTCATTGAACATGTCGATGACCAGTAAGGCGGTGTCACTCACAGCGCAGTAATACCCACTCCTCAGCTTCTAATTAGCCTTCGTCCTTAATGTCACCCACACCACGATGCGACGTTTGCGCCTGATAGCTATCGGGTAGGCCTCGTCTGACTGGCTGTTCGGGGCCACAGCAACTTAATAATCAAAGCAATAGTATCTATAGGCTATAGTGGCCTGCGGCCATAATTTGTCTGGCCCATTGGGAGTTGAGATGAGCTACACCGCAACTAGTTGCGAGCGGAGCGCGCTGTTCACGGGCGCCGACGACAATGGGGTGCGCCTGCCCGGTTTGATTGCCGCCGTGACCTGGGCTGTAGGCCTCGTCGCGGGCATGATTTCGCTGGCTACCGGACACGGCGCCGTGGCGATTGTGATCCTTACCCTGGCCGTCATGTCGCCCTGGGTGGGCCTGGCATGGGTGTCACGAAGCCGACCCACGAGCGGGCCGTTCGAGCCTGCGGATCTTTCGTAGCGACGCCGCGAAGTGCAACTCGCCGCCCGCTCACCTTTGCGCCTAGCAAAGTGAGCCTGACCTGCGGTGCTTCGTCGATTTGCAGACCAAAAATTTTTGTGCAGACGCGTGTGGTCGGAGATCGAAAAGGGTACTGACTGAGCCACGGGTGATGAGCGACCCGGTGACTCAGCAGGAAGGATCGGCCATGTCCACTACAGCAGATTACGACGCACGCCGCGTGACCGAGATCGACGCGGGGGACCGGTCGCCCCTCGGCGAGATCGTGCCGTCGCTGCCGAAGATGTCCACGGTGGTCGTCGACGACGACCCTAACGACGTCCCGTTCTTCGAACTTCCTGGCGCCGACCTGTCCGGCGAAGAGCTGACCGTGGCGGTGGTTCCGAAACGAGCCGACGAGTTCATGTGCTCGTGCTGCTTCCTGGTGCAGCACCGCAGCCGGCTGCGCAGTACCAGCGGTGGGCGCCAAATCTGCGCCGACTGTGTCTGAACTCGAGACGTTCTAACCCGCCACGCCGGCGCGGGACGTGTGCCCGCGAGACCATCGGCCGCGTGCGACCGGATCGGGATTCCTGCTGACCGAATGGCGCACATAATTTACTACTGCTGGTAGTAGGCTCTAGCCGTGATCTTGCCGGGTCACGGGAGGGCTGCATGGGAGGACTCAGCCAGCTGACAAATCCGCCAGGCCTGCCCGCGCCCCGTCGTTTTCATGCCGCGTACGCGGCGGCGTACGCGGTTGCCTACCTGGTCGGCGGCGAGCGTCGGATGATGCGGTTGATCCGCCGCTACGGGCCGATCATGACGATGCCGATCCTCAGCCTGGGCGACGTGGCAATCGTGTCCGACCCGGCGCTGGCCAAAGAGGTTTTTGCAGCCCCGCCCGACATCCTGCTCGGGGGAGCGGGCGTGGGACCCGCCGCGGCGATCTACGGCTCGGGGTCGATGTTCGTCCAGGAGGAGCCGGAGCATCTGCGGCGGCGGAAGCTGCTGACACCACCGCTGCACGGCGGCGCCTTGCGCGGTTATGTGCCGATCATCGAGGAGTCCACCCGCGCCGCACTGCGCGACTGGCCCACCGACCGCCCCTTCGCGATGCTGGGTGCGGCGCGGTCGTTGATGCTGGACGTCATTGTCAAGGTCATTTTCGGAGTCGACGATCCCGACGAAGTGCGACGGTTGGGCCGGCCCTTCGAGCGACTGCTGAACCTCGGTGTGTCCGAACAACTGACGGTTCGATATGCGTTGCGACACCTAGGCACGCTGCGTGTGTGGCCGTCGCGCTCGCAGGCTTGGCGCGACATCGACGACGGCGTCATGCCGCTGATTGCCCAACGGCGAGCCGATGCCCGCCTCGCCGAGCAAAGCGACGTTCTGGCCTTGCTCATCCGCGCTCGCGGCGAGAACGGAGAGACGTTGTCAGACACCGAGATTCGCGATGACCTGATCACTCTGATGCTGGCCGGCCACGAGACCACGGCGACCACCCTGGCGTGGGCGTTCGACCTCTTGCTGCACCATCCCGAGGCGCTGCGGCGGGTGCGAGAGGAAGCCGTCGGCGGCGGGGAAGCCTTTACGACTGCGGTGATCAACGAGACGCTGCGGGTGCGTCCGCCCGCTCCCTTCACCGCCCGCGTTGCGGCCCGGCCATACGTGCTCGGTGGCTACCGCATCGAAGCCGGCACCCGCATCGTCGTTCATATCATCGCGATCAATCGCAGCGCCGACACCTACGATCATCCGCACGAGTTCCGTCCGGAGCGATTCCTCGACGCGCCACCCCAGACGTTCGCATGGGTTCCGTTCGGTGGCGGAGTCAAACGCTGCCTGGGGGCCGCCTTTTCGATGCGGGAGCTGATCACCGTGTTGCATGTGCTGCTGCGTGAGGGCGAATTCACGGCGGTCAATGGCGAGACCGAACGGATCGTGCGGCGGTCCATCATGCTCGCCCCCCGGCACGGCACTCTCGTGCGATACCGTCCCGCTCGGTAACAGCGCGGTGCAGATCAAGACGCGCGATGACGGTCGGAATTTGGCAATTGCTATCCAGATTTCCAACCAGGCGATTTCCGCCGTTGGACCGTCGACTTCGCCGGACTGGCCTATGGCACGTATTTAAAGAGCCGGGTTGCGATTGGGCGTTGGCGTAGCCGGGTACCCCTGCTGAGCCAGTCAATTGGACACCGTTCAGCAAAAGGGAGTCGTCATGATCATCTTGGGAATCATCCTGTTTATTGTCGGCTTGGTCGCCAAGCTCGCCATCCTCCAGACGATAGGCGGCATCCTGGTCGTCATCGGCGTGGTCTTGTGGATTCTCGGCGCGGTTGGTCGCCCCGTCGGTGGCCGAAAAGTCTGGTTCTAGCTGACCGGAACTACCGGCTCGCGGATGGGGTCCACTCGGACCGGAACCCCGGTGAGCCACGCCATTCCGGACAGTTCCACATCCTCCGGCGCGCTCGACGTCAACTGATTGACGTTCGAGCCGCCGGCCCGGTTGGCCAGGCTCCATGTTCCGGTGCCCTTGTGGCCCCATCCGTGCGGTACTGCTATCACCCCGGGCAACAGGTCTTTCGTCGTTGAGACGGCGATCTGGATCTGACCGTACGGTGACGAGAGTTGCACCAGGCTGCCGTCTGTCAGCGACAGGGCCGCCGCATCGTCGACATGTATCAGCGCGCGATGTGCCCGCTCCCCGCGCATGAGCAACGGCGCGTTGTGCATCCATGAATTTTCCGAACGGGTTTCCCGCATGCCGATCATTCGCAAGGGATAGCCTTCGGGATCCTTGCGGGCCAGCAACCTGTCGACCTCGCCGGCGATCTCGGGATGAATCAGCCTGACCCGTCGGGACAGATAAGCAACAGCGGTACGCAACACGCCCGTTCGGATGTGCGGCGCAACCACCACGCCGTGTGGGTGACGTTCGGTGAGTCGCCGCAGCGTCAAGCCGTTGCGGCGGACGCCGAACAGGTCTCCGCCCTGGGACATCCGGATGAGGGCGTCAATCATGAGGCGCGGAGATAGTGCCACCCCGACGAGGCTCAACGCTTTGCGCGCCATAGCCAGCGCGCCGAATGTCGGCACTTGGCGCGCCAATCTCTTGGTCAGGTCGTCGACGATGTCCCATTCGGATCGTGCTTCTCCACGGGGTGCGACGACGGCCTCGGTGGCCTGCCGGAATGGGGTGGCCTGGAACTGCTGGAATGTGAACGGGAAGTCCTCACGCTCATACATCGTCGTGGTCGGCAGGATGTAGTCGCAGCGGGATGTGGTTTCGGTGACGTAGAAGTCGAGAGCCACCGAAAGTTCCAGTTGTTCGAAGGCCGCCTCGAGTTCGTCGCCGTTGGGCACCGACAGGACGGGATTGCCCGCCGACACGAACATGGCTTTGATCTGCCGGTCGCCCGGTGTGGTGATCTCCTTGGCCATGAAGGCGGCGGGTTCGGACATGATGGCATTGGCTGTGCCTCCGACGCGCGAACGGTTTCGCCTGGTGTCGCGCCGCAACCCCGCGCCCATGAAGGTGTTCACCCATCGCGAGCCCACCGTCTCCATCGACCCGAACACCGAGCCTCCGGGGGTGTCCAGGTTCCCCGCGGCCAGGTTGACGCAATCGATCAGGTACGCCGTGAGGGTGCCGCTGCGGCCGACGCAGGTGCCCAGCCGTCCGTAGACGGCAGCCCGCTCGGTGCGCACCAGGTCGTGAGCGAGCGAGCGGACGGTCTCCGGCTCGATGCCGGTGTGCGGCGCCGTCATCTCCGGTGTGAAGCGCTTGCAGAGTGCCTGCAACCACTCGATCCCGTCGGCCTGTTGGCGCGCTCGGGGCAGGTCGACAAGATCGTCGGCGAACATCACCTGCAGTAGGGACAGCAGTAGGTAGGAGTCGGTGTCGGGGACGATGCCCAGCCATTCGAAAGCCGTGGCGGTCTCGGTGCGACGCGGATCGATGACGACGACGCGCCCACCGCGTTTGACGATGTCGTGCATGCGGTCTTTGATGCGCGGCGCCGTCAGGAAACTGCCGTGCGAGACAACAGGATTGGCGCCCATGACCACGAAGAGGTCGGTCCGCATCAGGTCGGGAATCGGCGTCGAGGTCGGTACCCCGTAGAGCATTTGGCTCGCGATCAGCCTGCTGTTGGTGTCCTGAGACGAGGCGGTGAAGTAGTGGCTGTGGCGTCCCACGCCCTTGATGAATGTCAGTGCCGCGAACGTGTGGGCGTAGCTGAATGCCGCCGGGTTGCCCATGTACCAGCCCACCGCACCCGAGCCATGGGCCTTCAGGATCCGGGTGAGCCGAGCGGCGATATCGGACAGTGCCTCGTCCCAGGTCACCGGTTCGAACCCGGTCGGCGTGCGGCGCAGCGGCGTGGTGACGCGATCCGGGTCGTTTTGGACTTCGGTGAAGGCGATGCCCTTTTGGCAGGCGAAGCCGGCCGAGAGCGGATGCTCCTTGTCTGGGCGAAGGCTGACGAGTTTTCCGTCCTCGACGGTCGCGATCATGCCGCACAGCGGTTCGCAGATCCGGCAGAACGTCGTCTTTTGCTCGGGTGCCATCGCTATCACGTTACGGTAAGGCCGACGGTTGAGGTACACACCGACAGTCGCGATGGTTGCTCTGCCATCGCCAAAAATCGCCACGCCGCAAGGGTGGTCTGCGCCCGCTATCGTTGTGACATGCCGGAATCAGCGCGCGATCGCGCGGGCGCGGGTGATCGCGCGGCTGAACTGAACGAGCAGATCGCTGAAGGTCATGAATGGGCCGAGAAGGCGAAGCCCGGTCGTGGCGGCGAGCAACACAACGACGCGGCCGTCGAACACCGGCGCACGGCGGGAGAAGGTCGCTCGAAAGCCGAAGCCGCCAGGGGGGAAGAGGGCGGATCGGATTAGTGCCGGGGTGGCCGGATCGGTCTCCCGACCTCAGAACTTCACCGCGAGGTCCTGGCGCGCCAGCCTGCCGACGCCCCAGAAGTACGTGACAAAGGGCATGGTGCACCACAGCAGATTCAGCACGACGAACTTGATCCACATTTCCACGGGGCTGGTCATGCTCTGCAGGTTGTTGGCGATCTCTACCCCGAAGTAGACCGCTGGCAGCGTCACCTCCACGATCATGCCGCCCATGATGAAGGAGAGTTGCGTGCTCGTGAACCGCTTGCCATTGCGAAAGAACTGGACCATCGCGTACGCCTCGAACAACCCGACGAAGAGGGCGATCCATTCAAGGACGACGACGAGCGGGTCGCCGTTGAGGTAGCGGGCGTCGCCGCCGAGCAGGATGGGCGCCCACATGTAGGTCCAGAGCGCGCCACGCTGGACGCCGGCCTTGATCTCGTCGAAGAACAAAAGCCACGGTAATTCCCAGATGAACCGCGGGATCAGGGCGATGAAGACCCAGACGATCACCATCGCGCTGAGTCGCTCGGCTTTGGTGCGGTCACGTTGACCGGGAAGCGGTAACCACGGCAGCGCGAGTGCGGTCAAGAAACAGCCCACGACGAGAACAACGAGCGTGGTGGTCGCGACCGTGTGGGATACCCCGGCATGAAACTCGAGGTACCAGAACACAACCTGGATGAGGAAGAAGAACGCCAGGACCCCGAACAGGGATTTTTGCAGTGACGAGAGGCCGGGCTTGGCCGATGCCGCCTGTTTGTCGGCGTTGATCGTCTCAGTCATGGGTACGGCCTGTAATAGGGGTGAGTGACTGCACGCCCCAAAGCATGGCAGGTGCCATGTTTTTCAGCAAGGCTGGCAATGCGGTTTCTCGCAGGTGAGCGGCAACGACGCTGACAGACAGGAAACTCGCGAGCGGTGTCTTAAGCTCGTTTTGATGAATAAATGCGGTGCGCAGAGCGGATTACCGCGGTGACTGCCGGCAGACGCACCAGTCCGCGTCGGCCGGCCGCGGGCCGACAGCAGCGGGGGGACCGGACCCGAGAACTGCTGATAGACGAGACCGTTCGCTGCATCCGTGAGGAAGGCTACTCCGCGGCCAGTGCGCGACACATCATCGAGCGCGCGGGCGTGAGTTGGGGTGTCATTCAGCATCACTTCGGGGATCGGGATGGTCTGCTGACCGCGGTGATAGAAGATGCGGTTGACCGTCTCGTCGAATCGCTCGAGGTGTTGGCCGATCCTGATCGGCCGATCGGTACCGAGGAATTGGTGCGCGCGACGTGGGAAGCATTCGCCAATCCGAAGGCGATGGCGGGGTTAGAGATTCTCATCGCCACCAAGGAATTGCGCGGCGCGCTTGGCGGAGAGCACATGGAGCGGCTTGGCGCGGCCCTGGCGGCATTGATCGCTCGGTTGAACACCGGGACCAGCCGTGAGCATGCCGTCGCGTTGGGCATGCTGCTCTGGACAACGCCAGTGGCAATGATGCTCGCGGAAATGTTCGCCACGCCTCCGCTCACCGTCAACGATGCTCAGCAGGCAGTGGCCAAACTGATCGACGAATACCGCTGAGCGACTGGTTTCGGTGACCGGCCCCTTCGGGGCGTCCCCAACCGGCCGCGCAGCGCCGACCGTATCGCTGCTGGCCGGACCCTAATTGTCTGGTCGGGGTGGCGGGATTCGAACCCACGGCCTCTTCGTCCCGAACGAAGCGCGCTACCAAGCTGCGCCACACCCCGATTAAGCCACGACAGCCTATCGCACGGGTGCACCACTGTCCCAAACCGCAGGTAGGACCGGTTATGTCCAGCGGCAGTCGCGCTCGAATTCCACGAGCGCCGCAGCGGGACCGCTGGGATCCAGCCCCTGCGCGGCGACCCACTCGTCGTTGAAATAGGTGTCGGCGTACCGGTCGCCACTGTCGGCCAGCAGGGTGACCACCGATCCGCTGCGGCCCTGCTCGACCATCTCGGCCAGCAGGCCAAAGGCTCCCCAGACGTTGGTGCCTGTTGACGGCCCTACCCGTCGTCCCAGGACCGTGCTGACGTGGCGGGCGGCAGCGATCGAGGCGGCGTCGGGAACCGCCACCATGCGGTCAACCACCTCGGGCAGAAACGATGGTTCAACCCGCGGGCGGCCGATGCCTTCGATTCGCGATGAGGCGCCGGTGACGAGGTCGTAGCGCTTTTCGGCGTATGCGGGGTAGAACGCGGAATTCTCCGGGTCGACCACGCACAGCCGCGTGGCGTGGCGCCGGTACCGGATGTATCGGCCGATGGTGGCACTCGTTCCGCCCGTGCCGGCTCCCACCACGATCCATTCCGGGATGGGGTGTCGCTCTTCGCCCATCTGCGCATAGATGGATTCCGCGATGTTGTTGTTGCCGCGCCAGTCGGTGGCGCGTTCGGCATTGGTGAACTGGTCGAGGTAGTAGCCGTTGGTCTCGTCGGCCACGCGCTTGGCCTCGGCATAGACCTGACTCGACTTCTCGACGAAATGGCAATGGCCGCCTTGCGCTTCGATCAATGCCACCTTGGCGGCGCTGGTCGAGGCGGGTACCACCGCGACGAACGGCAGGCCCAGCAGAGATGCGAAGTACGCCTCGGATATCGCCGTCGAACCCGACGACGCCTCGACCACCGTGGTGCCCTCGTCGATCCACCCGTTGCACAGCGCATAGAGGAACAGCGACCGTGCCAGCCGGTGTTTGAGGCTGCCGGTGATGTGCGTCGACTCGTCTTTGAGGTACAACTCGACGTTCACGTCGGCGGCCCAGGCCGACGGCAGGGGATAGCGCAGCAGGTGGGTGTCCGCGCTGCGACGGGCGTCGGCTTCGATCAGCCGGATAGCGTTGTCCGTCCAGTCCCGGGACCGATTGCGAACCGCGATACGAGTCCGGTCGCTCAACGCACCAGCGACGCGGTCGGCTGGCGGCCCAGGTCGCTGGTGGAGTCCCGGCCGCCCATGGGAGTGGCGATCAGGGTCAGCAAGGTTGCCTCGGGACGGCAGCAGAAGCGCACCGGAGCGAATGGCGACGTGCCCAGTCCGGCCGACACATACAGCCGCATGTTTTCGCCCCACTGAGACGGTCCCTTGGCCCGGGAGCGGTCCAGGCCGCAGTTGGTCACGATCGCGCCGTAGAACGGCAGGCAGAGTTGCCCGCCGTGGGTGTGGCCGGCCATCACCAACTGATAGCCGTCGGCGGCGAAGCGGTCCAGCACCCGCGGTTCCGGCGAATGGGTCAGGCCGAGGCGAAGGTTCGCGGCCGGGCTGGCCGGGCCGGCGATCGTGTCGTACCTGTCCCGGTCGATGTGGGGGTCGTCGACGCCCGCGGCGGCGATGTGCAGTCCGGCCACCTCGAACTCGCGGCGGGTATGGGTCAGGTCCAACCAGCCGCGCTCGGTGAACGCCGCCCGCAGGTCCTGCCACGGCAACGGTTCGCCGCGGACGCGGTGATCCGGGTTGGTCAGGTAATTCGCCGGATTCTTCAGCCGAGGGCCGAAGTAGTCGTTGCTGCCGAAGACGAACACGCCCGGCCTGTGCAGCAGGTCGCCCAGCGCCTGGACCACCGCCGGCACCGCCTTGGGGTGGGCCAGGTTGTCCCCGGTGTTGACCACCAGATCGGGCTCCCAGCTGGCCAACTCGCGCACCCAGGCCTGCTTGCGGCGCTGGTTGGGCAGCATGTGCAGATCGCTGATATGCAGCACCCGCAGCGGAGTCGAACCCGGACTCAAGACCGGGATGGTTACCTCGCGCAGGACGAACGCATTGCGCTCGACGAGCGAGGCGTAGCCGATGCCGGCGACGGCCGAGCCGACCGCAATGGCGCCGGTGCGTAACAGGGCAGGCAAGACAGCAACCATGCAGGCAGCCTACTGCCGGTAGGCGGCTGAAGTCGTGTCGCTTACCTCACTGAGCCCGTTTCGCAGCCCTTTTGGGCCCGGATACGGGTTACGGCGGAGGCGGCGCCGGGGGTGGTGGCGGCGCCAGTAGCGGGATGGTGATCGGGGGCAGGCCAGGTATCTCGACGACCTGCGACCCGATGACCTCCGGCGCACCCTCCGGCGGCGGAGGTGGTGGTGGCGGGATGCCGTTGCTGATCTGAATCGTGATGATCGAACCCGGGATCGTCTGCCCGCTGGGCGACGTTCCGACGACCTCGCCGTACTTGGCCGAGCTGTTGACGGCGTTGGTCTGGTCGGCAACCTGGAAGCCGGCGTCCTTCAGGCGCTGACGCGCTTGATCGACGTCCAGACCGACCACGCTGGGCACCCGTGACCCCGGCGAACCGTCGACGTAGCGCGGATCGGTCGGAGGTAGGTGTATGTCGCCGAACATGGTGGCTATCGGCTTCATCGCGGTGAACCAGGTACGCGCCGGTTCGTTGCCGCCGTACAGGTCGCCCGAGCCGCAGTGGCGCAGCGGCCCGGAGCACAGATCAGTTGGCGACGGGGAGTCGTCGTAGATGTAGTTCGCGGCCGCGTAGCGGTTGGTGAAGCCGACGAAACCCGACGACCGGTGCGCCTCGGTGGTACCCGTCTTGCCGGACATCGGCAGGTCCCAACCCGCCGCACCGGCCGACCCGGCGGCCGTGCCGCTGCCCGTTGAGTCCTTGCTCATGGCATTGGCCAGGGTGTTGGCCAGACCCTCGGGGACCACCTGTTCACAGGTTTCGGTCGTGACGGAGACTTCGTTGCCGTTGCGGTCGATCAGCTTGTCGATCGGGCTCGGTGGGCACCACATGCCCCCGGACGCCAAGGTCGCGGCGACGTTGGACAGTTCCAGCGCATTGACCTCGATGGGGCCCAGGGTGAACGAGCCGATGTTCTGCCGCTTGACGAAGTCGGCCAGGCTTTCGTTGCTGTCGGGGTTGTAGTCGCGGGCGGTGCCCGGGTTGGCGTAGGACCTGAGCCCCAGCTTGATGGCCATGTCCACCGCGCGGGAGACCCCGACCTGCGAGATCAGCTTGGCGAACGCGGTGTTGGGCGAGGTGGCCAGTGCGTCGGTGACATTCATCGAACCGCGGTAGTTACCCGCGTTGACCACGCACCAGGTGTCCTTCGGGCATCCCCTGGCGCCGCCGCTACCCAGGCCCTTGGCCTGGAATCGGGGCGGCACATCAAGGTTTGCGTTGATGCCCATGCCCATCTCCATGGCCGCAGCCGTCGTGAAGATCTTGAAGATGGAGCCGGCGCCGTCACCAACCAGGGAGAACGGCTGCGGTCGCATGGTTTCCCCGGCCTCGGTGTCGAGGCCGTATTTGCGGTTGCTGGCCATCGCCAGCACCTTGTGTGAGTCCTTGCCCGGCTGGATCACGCTCATGACGCTGGAAATGCCGGCGAGGGTCGGGCTGGCGAACTTGTCGATGGCTGCCTTGACCGGAACCTGGACGTCCGGGTCGAGCGTGGTGCGGATCAGGTAGCCGCCCCGGGCCACCTGCTCCTTACTGATGCCCGCGCGCGAGAGGTATTCCTGGACGTAGTCACAGAAGAAGGCGCGGTCACCGGCCGCGATGCAGCCTCGCGGAAGCTCGTTGGGCTGCGGCAGGATGCCCAGCGGCTGGGCCTTGGCGGCGCGCAGCGCGTCGGCTTCTTGCGGCAGGTTCTCGATCATGGTGTCGAGCACCAGGTTGCGCCGGGCCAGCGCGCCTTCGGGGTTGGTGTAGGGGTTGAGTGCGCTGGTCGACTGCACCATGCCCGCCAGCAGCGCCGCCTGCTGCCAGTTCAGGTCGCTCGCATTGATGCCGAAGTAGGTCTGCGCGGCGTCCTGCACGCCGAACGAACCGTTCCCGAACGAGACCAGGTTGAGGTAGCGCGTCAGGATCTCGGGCTTGGTGAAGGTCTTGTCCAGGGTCAGCGCCATCCGGATCTCACGCAGCTTGCGGGCCGGGGTGGTTTCGACGGCGGCGCGCTTCTCGGCGTCGGTCTGGGCCGTGACCAGCAGCTGGTAGTTCTTCACATACTGCTGCTCGATAGTCGAACCGCCGCGGGTGTCCAGGTCGCCGGACGCGTACCCCGCCAGGCCGGTCAGGGTGCCTTTCCAGTCCACACCGTTGTGATCGGCGAACCGTTTGTCCTCGATCGAGACGATCGCCAGCTTCATCGTGTTGGCGATCTTGTCGGTGGGCACCTCGAAGCGGCGCTGAGAGTAAAGCCAGGCGATGACGTTGCCCTTGGCGTCGACCATCGTCGATACCGCCGGGACCTGTCCTTCGAGGAGTTGGGCCGAGCCATTGGCGACGACTTCGGACGCCCGGTTGGACATCAAGCCGATTCCGCCGGCGAAGGGGAACATGAGCGCCGCGGCGACGATGGCCGCGAGCAGACAGCACCCCGCCAACTTGGCGAGGGTGAGTGCGACCGGGGGGCGCTCGGACATGCGTACTACAGTAGCGACCCTTTGTCACGGCTCCGCGCCGTCCGGCGGAAAAAAATTCTTTAGCACGTGTTGATCTAGCGTGCTACCCGCCTGACGGGGTAATTTGCTCCTGCGTCACAGGTCAGAGCCACAATTCGCACGGACGCGCCGTGTTTGCACCGGCGGAGGGTCTTAAGCCTGGACGAGCGTACAAGAAAATTCGTTATCGGACTGTTGCGCAATTGCCAGCTGGCACCTAACTTAGATACGCAGTGAGATTCAGGTAACACCGGTGTGCGCATTGTGGCCTAGATCGCCACATCGGCTGGTACCCGAGGAGGGCGGCCACGGGGCTGTGGCCGGGAGGAAGGGATCAGCTCGTGTCAGGAGATCGTCCGGCTAGCCGACGGACACACCTCACGTCGGTAGGCAGCATCCCGGTACGCAAGAGTGACGCCGACGAGCGACTCGGATGGGTTTCGCAAGCGCTGTGCCGCGCGGCCGACCCCGACGAACTCTTTGTCCGCGGCGCCGCCCAACGCAAGGCTGCCGTGATCTGCCGGCACTGCCCGGTTATGCAGGAATGCGCAGCGGATGCCCTGGACAACAAGGTCGAGTTCGGTGTGTGGGGTGGTATGACCGAGCGCCAGCGCAGGGCCCTGCTGAAGCAGCACCCCGACGTCGTCTCCTGGTCGGAATTCTTCGACAAGCGCAAGCGTCGCGGGATCAGTTAGCGATCGTTTGATGGGACTGTAAGGCCGGCCTTCGGGTCGGCCTTCGTCATTACTTTACTGTTACAACCAAGGCTTGGGGTTGGGTCCCGATGGGCTGCCGCATCCTAATTGCCTTGTGCGCAATAGGAATTGGTTACCGCCAGCGCTGGGGAGGCTGTCGTTTTCATGGGGTTCTTGCTGGGCGGAGCGCGCGCTGGGTGACGGACGGGGTTACCGCTTCCTTATCGGCATCGCCACACCTGTCCCACTGGTCACCGCTCCGGAGCACATGCGCGTCTGCCCGGCTTGTAGCGACAGCAATTTCGGCACGCGGACGGCGGCCCGGTGGGATGACGCCGGCCCGGCGGGCATGTAGCGACGCAGTCCCGATCACATCCGCCCCATGAGTGACTCCGCCGGGAGGGACCCTTCGCGCCCGGCTCTTAGCGACAACTTTTCGCCCACCCGAGTTTGTCGCTACAAGCCGGGCACGACGGGTGCCGCCTGGAACGGAGGCGCAAGTGGCTGGAGTGATTCGTCGGCGTGGTGGCTGCCGACCGGCCGCGTCGGACCGCGTGTTACTCAGCCCCTCGCTGCGCGAGCCGCCTCGTCACCGACTCTTGCCGATGGGCCGGTTCCTCAGCCCCTCGCTGCGCGAGCCGCCTCGTCACCAACCGAACAGATCTGGTCGCCGAGGGCGCGCAAAGCTTCCAGATCCGAGACGTCGAACGGCAGCGACGGCACGCCGATGACAGGCACATGGGGGTTGGCGCCGGTGAACCGAGACAGCAACCGGATCTCCCGCTTCGCCGTCTGCCCGCGCTCGGTGTGAATCCGCAGCACGGCTTCGGTCAGCGCGGCCTCGTCCGAGTCGGGATGCTCGGCCTGGAGCATTTCGGTGGCGTCGATCGCCCGTTCGATCGGCAGAGAGCACAACATCGGGTGGGTGCGGTTTAACACGAGCCCGGCCAACGGCATCGATTCCTGCGTCAGCCGGTCGACGAAAAAGGCTGCTTCCCGCAACGCGTCGGGCTCGGCGGCCGACACCACCACGAACTGGGTGCCGCGACGCTTCAACAACGCGTAGGTGCGGTCGGCCTTCTCGCGGAACCCGCCGAAGGTGGCGTCCAGCGACTGCACGAAAGCCGCTGCATCGCCGAGCATTTGAGAACCGAGGATGGTTGACATCGCTCGCATGGCCAAACCCATTGCGCCCGTTACCAGTCGGCCGATGCCCCGGCCGGGGGCCAATAGCAACCGCCACAGGCGACTGTCCATGAAGCTGCCGAGCCGCTTCGGAGCGTCCAAGAAGTCCAGCGCATTGCGCGACGGTGGCGTGTCCACCACCACCAAGTCCCACCGGTCCTGGGCCAGAAGTTGACCCAGCTTCTCCATGGCCATGTACTCTTGCGTGCCGGCCAGCGATGTGGCGACGGTCTGATAGAACTGGTTGTCCAGAATCGATTGCGCCCGATCGGGTCCCGAGTACTGGACGACCATCTCGTCGAAGGTGCGTCGCATGTCCAGCATCATCGCGTGCAGCTCGCCTGGGACCTCTGGCGCCAACGGAACCCGCTGCGGCGTATTGCCAAGATCGTTGACGCCCAACGCCTGTGCGAGACGCTTGGCCGGGTCGATCGTCAAAACGACTACGGTGCGGCCATATTCGGCAGCGCGCATGGCCATCGCCGCCGCTGTGGTGGTCTTACCGACACCGCCGGCACCGCAGCACACCACCACCCGGTTGGAGGTGTCGGCCAAAATCGAGGCCATGTCAAGAGTTTTCGGTGTGACGGTCATCGAACCCCCTGGTGTGCCAACACTTCCGAAAGCTCGTAGAGACTGCCGAGGTCGACCCCGTCGGAGATCGTCGGCAATTCCAACCGAGGCACGTGCAAAGCGTCGAGTTGTTGTGCGGTCTCGGCGCGGGCGCTGATCCGCGTCGCATGCTGGATGGCCTCGGTCAGCAGCCCGGCGAAATCGTCGTCAGAAAGCGTGATCCCGGCCATGGCCAAACCTGACCGCACCGCGTCGGCGTCAATGTCACCCTCGGCCGCCTTCGCCAGCGCGTCCGGATCGAGGTAGGCCTCGATATTGCGGTTGACGATCACGCTCCCGATGGGCAGGTTCATCTCGGACAACTCCTCGATGGCCTCTAGTGTCTCCTGCACCGGCAATGCCTCGAGCAGCGTCACGAGGTGGATGGCGGTCTGGTCGGAGTGCAGTAACTTGACCACGCCCTCGGCCTGCGAATGCACCGGCCCGCCCTTGGCCAAATCGGACAGGGCCTTGGTGACGTCGAGAAACCGTGTTATCCGACCGGTCGGCGGCGCGTCCACGACGATCGCGTCATAAACCGGCAGCTTGTTCTTGTCGACCCGGATTACGGTCTCCTTGATTTTGCCGGTGAGCAGTACGTCGCGCAGACCGGGCGCGATCGTGGTCGCGAACTCGACAGCGCCGACGCGCCGCATCGCCCGACCCGCGATGCCCAGGTTGTAGAACATGTCGAGGTACTCCAGGAACGCCGCTTCGAGTTCTATCGCCAGCGCGTTGACCTGCCCGCCGCGTTCAGCGGTCGCGATCTTGACCTCCTCGTATGGCAGCGGAGGAACATCGAAAAGCTGCGCAATCCCTTGCCGCCCTTCGACTTCAATGAGTAAGACCTTGCGTCCACCCGCTGCCAGCGTCAACGCCAGCGCGGCCGCAATTGTTGACTTCCCGGTTCCGCCTTTGCCGGTCACGAAATGCAAACGAGCTTTCGACAGTCGCGACGGCCAGCCGACGGAACTACCGCCGCTAGATGTGTTTGCCACCATCGCATGCTAAGCCACCCGCTCCTGATGCCGCCGGGCTGGCCAGAGCTGGCCGCATAGCTCTGAACGCGAGACCGATAAGCTCGCGTAATGACCCAACCGACGACATGGGAATACGCCACCGTCCCGCTGCTGACGCACGCCACAAAACAGATCCTCGACCAATGGGGTGAAGACGGTTGGGAACTGGTGGCGGTGCTGCCCGGTCCCACCGGTGAACAGCACGTCGCGTACCTGAAGCGTCCGAAATAGGGGCCAGCTGGTGAGCGCAACAGCCCGCCTCAAAGAACTCGGTCTGTCGCTTCCGGAGTTGGCGGCTCCGTTGGCCGCCTACGTACCGGCAGTGCGCACGGGCAATCTCGTCTTCACCTCCGGCCAGGTGCCGATCGAGGGCGGCAAGCTGGCCGGCACAGGCAAGGTCGGTGCCGATGTCGCCCCGGAGGAAGGCAAAGCGTTGGCGCGGATCTGTGCGCTCAACGCGCTGGCCGCGGTGGACGCGTTGGTAGGCCTCGACTCGGTGACCCGGGTGGTCAAAGTTGTCGGGTTCGTCGCGTCGGCACCGGGTTTCAACGGTCAGCCGGGCATCATCAACGGGGCTTCGGACCTGCTTGCCGAGGTCTTCGGAGACAACGGCGCGCACGCACGTTCGGCGGTCGGCGTAGCCGAGTTGCCGCTCGACGCCCCGGTGGAGGTCGAGCTGATCGTCGAGGTCGGCTGACAACCTGCCATGTCCGAGACCTCGCCGCTGACGCATCCCGCCTACGGTGAGTTGCGGCCGGTTACCGAAACCGCCTCGGTGCTGTTGGCTGACAACCCCGGTGTGATGACGCTGGAAGGCACCAACACCTGGGTGCTGCGCGGCCCGCGCAGTGACGAGTTGGTCATCGTTGACCCCGGTCCGGACGACGACGAACACATCGCGCGCGTTGCGGCGCTGGGGCGCATCGCACTCGTGCTGATCAGCCATCGGCATTCCGACCACACCGACGGGATCGACAAGCTCGTCGAGTTGACCGGAGCAACGGTGCGGTCGGCGGGCAGCGGATTCCTGCGTGGCCTGGGCGGCGAACTGATCGACGGCGAGGTGATCGACGCGGCCGGGCTGAAAATCAAGGTGATGGCCACCCCTGGCCACACAGCCGACTCCTTGTCCTTTCTGCTCGACGACGCGGTACTGACCGCCGACACGGTCCTGGGCCGGGGAACCACCGTGATGGACAAGGAAGACGGCAGCCTGACCGACTACATGGAGTCGCTGCACCGGCTGCGCGGTCTCGGCAAGCGGACGGTGTTGCCCGGCCACGGCCCGGACCTACCCGCGTTGGACGCCGTCACAACCGGCTACCTGGCCCACCGGCACGAGCGGCTGGAACAGGTCCGCTCGGCGTTGCGCGAACTCGGCGAGGACGCCACCACCCGGCAAATCGTCGAACACGTCTACGTCGATGTCGACGAGAAGCTCTGGGACGCCGCCGAGTGGTCCGTGCAGGTGCAGCTCAACTATCTCCGGGCGTGACGCTGCCACCGACTTAGGTCAAGGCGGCCTGGTGTAGCCCGTAGGGAACGCACTTGAGGATCGTCACGCCGAGCGCCCCGCCATTGGGGAGTGTGTAGGTGCGTCGTTCACCGGGGCGAGCGCCAAGGATGGCGGCTCCCAGCGGCGACTTGACGGAGTAGACCTCAAGGTCGCCGTGTTCGGCACCCCGCACGCCGAGAAGAAACGTTTCGGTGTCCCCGTCGTGCCCGTTGCCGTTGTCGTCGTAGCGGACCGTCACCACCATCCCGGCCTCGGCGATGCCGTCGTCGGGAGGATCCTCACCGATGACGGCATTGGTCAACATGTCGTGAATCTGCTGGATCCTCGCGTGCCGTGCTTGGCGCACGAGGACGCTGTTGTCGTCGGCATCCGGCTGCGGTGCGACGGCGTTCAACTCACGCAACGTGGCGAGTTCTTGCTGCAGATTCTGGTAAGCCTGCTGCGAAAGCCACACAGTTTGCGCGTCGTTCATCATGGTCGACGCTCCTTTCGCGATGACGGATTCTTCGGACTGCCTGACATGCCCAGGTGCGCCTGTCGGCGGAGCCGGTTGCGGCCCCCGGATCGGAATCTCGACCGGGGCCGTCTGGCTGGAGTACGTGCGTCGGCCAGGGCGTCCAGCAGCGTCACCGGGACGGCGGGGCCGTCGGGCGTCACGACCCTGCGTTGTTCTCCGGCGCGCGCACCGACGATGGCCCGACCGAGGGGCGATCGCAGCGGATAGAGCTTCTTGTCCGTGTCGCAAGCGCCGTAGCCGCCGAGCTTGAACGTCTCTGTGCGGCCGGTTTCGTCGTAACGCACGGTGAGGACCATGCCGGGTTCGGCGACGCCGGGGCTTGGATCCTGTTCAGTCCCTGGCTGTTGTCGAACGCTAGTCATTTCGACCATTCCTTCTCATGCTTAGAGGGGGACACCCATGGCCCTGCGACCGGCCAGTTTCGGCCGCGACGCGCAGGGCGGATGTCAACGCCCGCCGTTGGTGGCGGGCGATTTCGGGGTCGACTCCATGGTCGCCCGACTCGGGGCGCCAGGGTTTGCCCCAATCCGACAACGGGGTGAGGTGGTGTTTGTCGCGCTGCGACATTCCCGCCGCCACTTTGGTGGTTCCGCGCGGCCGGTGTCGGGTGCGGAGTTACAGACTGGCGTGGCTTTCGGCAGGGATTCGCTCGGCTTTGCGTCGCCGCAGCACCCAGCGAACCAGTTCGATGCCGCCGCCAAGTGTCAGCGCGACAGCGAACGAGAAGGCGAAGGCCACGAGAGGTCTGCCCTCGAAGGCGTGCCCGCCGACGAAGCCGATCCCTGTGTTCAGCGCCGCCCACAGGATGGAACCGATCGCATCGAAAACGATGAAGGTGCGATAGGGAAAGTCCAGCATGCCGCAGGAGACGGTGGTCGCCGTGCGACCCCCGGGCACGAACCGGGCCACCATAACCAAGGGGCCGCCGCGGCGGTCCAATTCGCGCTGCGCCCACTCCAGCCTGGCTTTGCGCCTTTTCCCGCGGGCAAACCATCGATAGACCCGCTCATCCGCCGAATTGCCGATCGCATAAGCGAGGTTGTCACCGAGAAAACCGCCGATGGCCGCCATCACGATTACCAGGCCCAGCACCATCGACCCCTCGGCGGACAAGATTCCCGCCGTCAGCAGTACCGTTTCGCTGGGTAGAACGGGAACGACGGCATCAAAGCCGCAAATCGCGAGAACCAGCGGATATTCCCACCACGAGCGGCCGAGCGTGTCGAGCAGTGAATCAAACACCGCGCACCGCCTTCAACACGCCGGTCATGCCGTCAAACCCTTGACGGTGTGTGGTTCGGCCTCGCCGCGCTCCACCGCTTCGTTGTGCTTGGCGGCAGCGCGCTCGAGTAGATCGTTCAATGCCTGCTCGTCGCGCACGAGGTTCTGGTACTTGGGTTCGAGCGACATGATCTGGTCGCGCTCTTTGATCAACTTCTTGAAGATGCGTTCGCGTTCTTCCGGATCGTGGGTGTATTCGGAGTCCAGGTAAGCGGTGGCGTGCCGACGTGCGTTGGCGATCGCCATCTTCGCCTTGCCCTTCGGACTGAGCAACGAGGCCGCCACTGTGACACCCAGCAAACCGATGATCACGACCAGTGAGATCGATGTGCTGATCTCGATGACCGGCACCGGTTCGCCGTCATTGATGAACGGCACGTTGTTCTCGTGCAGCGCGTGCAGGATCAGCTTGACGCCGATGAAGCCGAGGATTGCCGCCAGCCCGTAGGAGAGGTAGACGAGTCGGTCCAGCAGGCCGTCGAGGAGGAAATAGAGCTGCCTAAGACCGAGCAGCGAGAACGCGGTGGCGGTGAAGACGATGAACACGTTCTGCGTAAGCCCGAAGATGGCCGGGATTGAGTCGAGCGCGAAAAGGACGTCGGTGCCGCCGAGTGCCACCATCACCAGCAGCATCGGTGTCATTGCCCGCTTACCGTCGATCTTGGTGAACAACTTGTCGCCGTCGTAGTGCTCGCTGGTGCGAATGACCTTCTTGGCTACGCGGACCGGGAAATTGTTGGCTTTGCGGGATTCGTCGTCGTCATCCGGCTTCAGGACGTGGCCGGCGGTGATCAACAGGATCAGCCCAAACAGGTAGAAAACCCACGCGAATGCGTTGATCAGCGCGGCGCCGAGAAATATGAAACCGCTGCGAGCGATCAACGCGAAGGTGATCCCGAACAGCAAAACCTTCTGCTGGTCCTCGCGCGGCACCCGGAAGCTGCTCATGATCACCAGGAACACAAAGAGGTTGTCGACGGACAATGCCTTTTCGGTGATGTAGCCGGCGAAGTACTCCGACCCCGCATCGCCACCCCCGAACAGCAGCACGGCGACCCCGAAGAGCAAAGCGACGGCGACATAGCCGGCCGACCAGACCGCCGCTTCCCGCAGGGTCGGGACGTGTGCCTTGCGGACGTGGAAGAAGAAGTCGAAGGCCAGCAGAGCCACGATGCCGGCAATGGTCAGGGCCCACACCCAGTCGGGGACGATCATCGCCTGCCGCACCGCTCTTTCATCGATCTAACTTCTTGACCTCTCCGTACCCGTTCTGCAGCAACAGTAGGCCGGGCGTTACCAACAACACGCCGGGAAGTTTGGCGAAATCGTTTTGGTCAAACAACGACCAGGAATCAACCAGAGAACGAGCTAACGATGTCTACCCATCGGTCCTGCTGGCTTCTCTAGCCGCACCGACGTAGCCGACCACCGACCGGGTGACTTGCCTGGAGACGCCGCGTCATCGCGGCGTCCCGCGCTACGCGCGCGCTTACCTCGCTCGGCGGGCCAGCCGCTCGGAGTCCGAGATCAGCACACTCTTGCCCTCCAGGCGGATCCAGCCGCGGTGGGCAAAATCGGCGAGCGCTTTGTTCACCGTCTCGCGGGAAGCGCCCACCAACTGCGCGATCTCCTCTTGAGTCAGGTCGTGCGTCACCCGCATCGCGCCACCCTCCTGGGTGCCGAAACGCTGGGCGAGCTGCAGTAGCTGCTTGGCCACCCGACCGGGCACGTCGGTGAAGATCAAGTCGGCCAGGTTGTTGTTGGTGCGCCGCAACCGGCGGGCCAGCACCCGCAGCAGTTGCTCGGCGATCTCCGGGCGATCGGCGATCCATGCCCGCAGCGCGTCGCGGTCCATCGACACCGCTCGCACCTCGGTGATCGTGGTGGCGCTGGACGTCCGGGGACCTGGGTCGAAGATCGACAGCTCGCCGAACATGTCGGACGGACCCATGATGGTCAGCAGGTTCTCTCGGCCATCCGGTGACCGGCGCCCAATCTTCACCTTTCCCGAAACGATGATGTAGAGCCGGTCGCCCGGCTCACCCTCGGCGAAAACGGTATGTCCGCGGGGGAAGTCGACCGGCTGCAGTTGCTTGGTCAAAGCGGCTACTGCGCCGGGCTCTACCCCTTGGAAGATCCCCGCCCTTGCCAGGATGTCGTCCACGTGTGCCTCTTCTTGCCTCTTCGGGTTCCAACGAATACGGGCAGGTCAACCTGTGACGGCCGACACGACTCTAAACGTAGGCCAATCGGATCGACCTGCCAACGCTATACGCGATTGACGTGTCGAGTCGCCGTAAGTTGCGGATTGGCTCGGGAGGCTCTGTGAACCCTCGTCGGCAGGCCGGCCTCGGCGGCACGCATGAGATCGTGCGCGGACAGCGAACCGGCGTGATGCTTGCCCATCGACGTGGATTGGCCTTCGGTGAGTTCCAAAGCCTGGCGACGGTGCAGATAGTCCAGCGCCTCAGGCATGCCCTCCCGGGCCAACGTGTGCACGTCCACGGCATCGGCAACCTGTAGGAATTCGGCGACGTCTGTAGCGCTGACGGTGTCGTGGGCCAGCGCCTTCTCCAGCCGCCCGAGCCCGAGCGTCGCCAGCATCAGTAGGCCTGGAATGCAGGCCACCAGCAACCACAACACAGATCGAGTAAACATGGCCAAGGTCTCAGACAGATTACGAAATCAGTACTCTGTCGTAGGTGACAGCGGCAAAGTCGTCTGGGCGCTCGAAAGCAGAACCGGTCAAGCCCGCCCCCGGCCCCGCCACCAACCAAGCCAAGCGATTCGCCAACGAGACCCGGACGGGGTTGGTACGACGCGCGCGTCGGATGAATCGCACCCTGGCGAAGGCCTTCCCACACGTCTACTGCGAGCTCGACTTCACTAATCCGCTCGAGCTTGCGGTGGCGACCATCCTTTCGGCGCAAAGCACCGACAAGCGAGTGAATCTGACGACTCCCGCGTTGTTCAAGAAATACACAACGGCGCTGGACTACGCGCAGGCCGACCGCGCCGAGTTGGAGGCTTTGATCCGCCCGACGGGCTTCTACCGCAACAAGGCCAACGCGCTCATCGGATTGGGCCAAGCCCTGGTCGAGCGATTTGACGGCGAGGTGCCTGCCACCATGGAGGAGCTGGTAACGCTGCCCGGCGTGGGTCGCAAGACCGCCAACGTCATCCTGGGAAATGCCTTCAACATTCCCGGCATCACGGTCGATACACACTTCGGCAGGCTGGTGCGGCGCTGGCGCTGGACGGCCGAAGAGGACCCGGTCAAGGTCGAACACGCCGTCGGCGAACTCATTGAGCGAAGAGAATGGACGCTGCTGAGCCATCGCGTGATCTTTCACGGGCGACGCGTGTGTCACGCCCGCAAACCCGCATGCGGTGTGTGCGTGCTTGCTAAAGACTGTCCTTCCTACGGGCTCGGGCCCACCGACCCGTTGCTGGCGGCGCCACTGGTGCAGGGTCCGGAAACCGAGCATCTGCTGGCCATGGCCGGGTTGTGATATCGCGACTTTCCGGGACGACCCGCTGGACCATCGCGATCCTGGTGGTGGTGGCGGCCCTGATAGCCGCGTTGGCCACTCAACTCAACGATTCAGCACCCGGCGTCACCCAGTCGCCCGGACGGCGCGAACACCGCGACGCCGACACGCCGGAGGCGTTGGCCGGTCCCCGGCAGCGCGCGGATCTGCCGCCTTGCCCGGCCGCGGGTGATGGGCCCGCCGTGGCGGCTTTGCACGAAGTGGTTGTTCAGTGTGCGGGCGACGGCGCCCCCGTCGACGTCTCCCGTGCATTCGCAGGACGACGCGTGATCATCAACTTGTGGGCATATTGGTGTGCGCCATGCGCTGCGGAATTGCCCGCAATGGCCGAATATCAACGACGAGTCGGGTCCGAAGTGTTGGTGGTGACGGTGCATCAAGATGAGAACGAGACGGCCGCGTTGCTGCGCCTGGCCGATCTCGGCGTTAGGCTGCCCACCTTCCAGGATGGCCGACGCCTGGTGGCCAGCGCCTTGCGCGTACCAAACGTGATGCCAGCGACGGTGGTTTTGCGTCCGGACGGTAGCGTGGCCCAGACCCTTCCGCGTGCTTTCGGCAGTGCCGACGAGATCGCGGCCGCGGTCGGAAGCACGTGAGCACCGAGGGAGGGAGCCGGTGGGTTTAGCGGTTTCCCTGAAGCCTGACGTCGGCCCGGCGTGGCTGCGCCCGCTCGTTGACAACGTCGATCAGATGCCCGAAGCGTTCCGGCGACGGCTGCCCGCTGACGTGCTGGCCATGGTGACCGCCGCTCGCGCCACCGCCAAGTTGCGGCGCGACGACCGGGAAGCCGCCGTTTTGGTGTTGTTCTCGGGTCCGCCGGACGCCCCCGCCGACGGCGGTGTCCCCGACGATGCCGATCTGTTGTTGACGGTGCGGGCATCGACGCTGCGTCACCACGCCGGCCAGGCCGCCTTCCCCGGCGGCGCCTCCGATCCCGAGGACGACGGGCCCGTCGCCACCGCGCTGCGGGAAGCGCACGAGGAAACAGGCATCGATGTCTCTCGCCTTTACCCTCTGGCCACGATGGAACGCACCTTCATCGCGCCGTCCAGATTCCACGTCGTACCGGTACTGGCCTATTCGCCGGATCCGGGACCGGTGACCGTCATGAACGAGGCCGAGACGGCGATCGTGGCGCGTGTCCCGGTCCGAGCGTTCATCAATCCGGCCAACCGCTTGACGGTCTACCGCAGCGCCCTCGGCCGGCGTTGGGCCGGACCGGCGTTTCTGCTGAACCAAATGTTGGTCTGGGGCTTCACTGGCCAGGTGATCTCTGCGGTGCTCGACGTCGCGGGTTGGGCGCAACCCTGGGACACCGAGAACATCCGTGAGTTGGACGAGGCGATGGCGCTGGTGGGCGGCCAGGGCGGGGTGCGATGAACTCGATGACACCGTCGCAGTGGCTGGACATCGCCGTGCTGGCGGTCGCCTTCATCGCGGCGATCTCAGGCTGGCGGTCCGGTGCCTTGGGTTCGCTGCTGTCGTTCGCCGGGGTACTGCTGGGCGCGGTCGCGGGGGTCCTGCTGGCCCCGCACATCGTCAGCCACATCGCCGCACCGCGCGCAAAACTGTTCGCCGCCTTATTCCTGATCCTGGCGCTGGTGGTGGTCGGCGAAGTGGCCGGCGTGGTGCTGGGACGGGCGGTTCGCGGGGCGATCCGCAACCGGCCGGTACGCACGATCGACTCGGTGATCGGAGTCGCCGTGCAGCTGATGGTGGTGTTGACCGCCGCCTGGCTGCTGGCGACACCGCTCACCCAGTCGAAGGACCAGCCCGAGTTGGCCGCCGCGGTCCGGGGGTCGAGGGTGCTCGCCCAGGTCAACGAGGTCGCGCCACCCTGGTTGAAGACCGTGCCCAAGCGACTCTCGGCACTGCTGGACACCTCCGGGCTGCCCGCGGTGTTGGAGCCCTTCAGCCGCACCCCGGTGATTCCCGTCGCCTCACCCGATCCGGCATTGCGCGACAGCCCGGTGGTGGCCGCTGTCGCGCCCAGTGTCGTCAAGGTGCGCAGCCTCGCGCCCAGCTGCCAGAAGGTGCTGGAAGGCAGCGGCTTCGTCATCGCGCCCAATCGGATCATGACCAACGCGCACGTCGTCGCCGGATCCGACACCGTGCAGGTCTACGTCAGCGGCAAGCGTCTTGATGCCACGGTGGTTTCTTACGACCCGAGGGTCGACATCGCGATCCTCGCTGTCCCGGAACTGGAAGCGCCGCCGCTGATCTTCGCCGAGACCGAGGCGAAGTCGGGCGCCAGCGTCGTGGTACTGGGCTACCCGGGCGGCGGCAACTTCACGGCGACGCCGGCCAGAATTCGCGAGGCCATCAAGCTCAGCGGGCCCGACATCTACCGGAACCCGCAGCCCGTCACCCGCGACGTTTACACCATCCGAGCCACCGTGGAGCAAGGCGATTCGGGCGGACCGCTGATCAATCTCAACGGTGAGGTCCTAGGCGTGGTCTTCGGCGCCGCCGTGGACGACGCAGACACCGGGTTCGTACTCACGGCCAGTGAGGTGGCCGCACAGCGCGCGAAGATGGACGCCACCCAGAAGGTCGATACCGGCACCTGCGTCAGCTGAGCGGGTGGATCTGCTTGAAGAACCGCATCAGGTGGCGGTTGACCTCTTGCGGCGACTCTTCGTGGCCGAAATGTCCAGCGTTGGCGATCGATACATAGCGTCCGTGCGGCGCGTATCGCTGGGTGTGCTCGACCGTGCCGGCCAGCACGTAGGGGTCGGCGTCGCCGCGCAGGTGCAGCAAGGGCACGCCGAGCTGGTGAATCATCGATCGCATGAATCGCCGGCCTTCACCGCGCAGTTGGCTGCGCACCGCCCAGCGCTGATACTCCAGCGCACAGTGGGCGGCGCCGGGTATTTGGATCGCCCGCCGCAGATAGCCGATCGATTGCGAGAAGTCTTCGGAGGCGACCCACTTGGCCGAGCTGCGGCTACGAATGAGCCGCTCGATCTCCTCCCCGTCGCGCCTGGTCAACAACCGTTCCGGCCACAGCGGCATTTGGTAGCGCAACAAGGTGGGCAGCAGCGCGCGGCTCTGATCCCGGCGAGTGAGCGTGGAACGGCGGAGTGCCGCCGGGTGCGGTGAGCTGACCAGCGCGATCGCACGCACCAGCCGAGAATGCAGTAACGCCGTAGTCCAGCACGCCAACCCGCCGTCGGCGTGGCCGACGAGTGTGGCCGAAGAGTGCCCGAGCGCGCGGATCAATCCGGCGGTGTCACCGGCCAGCGTCCAGCCGTCGTAACCGCGAGGCGGCTTGTCGCTGCCGCCGTAGCCGCGCAGATCGACCGCAACCACTCGGGCCCCCGACAAACCGCGCAGCTGATGGCGCCACGACCACCAGAACGAGCCGAAACCGTGCAACAGGATGACCAACGGCCGTGCCGTGGCCGGGGTCGGCGTCGGGGTCGGGTCGGCAAGCGCTTCGACGACGTGGAACCGAATACCGTTGGCGTGCACGTCCAAGTGCCGCCATGGCCCGTCGATGCGAGTGATCGACGGATCTGGTGGCGGCATTTACCAACCCGACGGGTCGGTGGACTTGTTGGTCGTGCGCGAGCTGTCGGAGGTGTCCGACGCGATTGCCTTGGGCTTGTCATGACCGCCCGGGGTGAAGGCCTCGCGCGCCTCTTTGACCGATTCAATGGTCTGCTGCGGGCCGCGGATGCGGCGCACCTTCAGGTAGCCGAACAGTGCCAGCACGGCGGTCACCACGACCATGATCAAGAACACGATCAGGAATGCCACCCAGCGCCAGAGCCAGCTGTCCAGCAATTCGGCGAGGAAAAAGAAGAAAAAGAACGTGGAGTAGAACAGCACCACCAGCGCCGAGACGAAGAAGATGCTGCCGGTCAGGCCCTTCTTGACGTCGCGCGTGATTTCTGCGCGGGCGAGTTCGACCTCGGCTCGTACCAGGGTCGACATCTGAGTTGTCGCGTCCTTTATCAGGTCACCGATCGACGGGTCGGCGGACCTGGCGTGTGGGTCGGCCAACGGGATCGTGGTCAGTGTGCTGGGCACACTGTTGGTGCGATCGGCTTTGCTCACAGACGGTCCTCTCGATTTCACTGCGCGGCGGTTCGCAGGCGTCGCGGTTTATGTTGCCATGCGCGACGACGCCGTTCGAGGCCAGTCGAGAGCCGGGGAATGGGCCAAATCGGCCCCAAAATTGACGCTAGGGGCTATTTGGCAGCTGACAGCCGTCGCGAGGGCATCATTTAGACTGGCGCTTTCTTTCCTCTTCGCCGATTCCGACTAATTGACGGGAGTAATGCTGTGCAGATCGCGCACCGCGGCTTGGTCGTGGCGATCGTGGCCATGCTTACCGCATTTGTGGTCGTGCCCGCGAGTACCGCGGCCGCCGACGACAAGATTCCGCTAGGGGGCGGTGCGGGCATTGTCGTCAACGGAACCACCATGTGCACTCTGACCGCGATCGGGCACGACAAGTTCGGCGATCTCGTCGGCTTCTCGTCGGCGCACTGCGGCGGGCCGGGGGCTCCGGTCGCCGCCGAGGGACCGCAGAGCGACGTCGTCATCGGGACCATGGTCGCCGGCAACGACATCCTGGACTACGCGGTGATCAAGTTCGATCCGGCGAAGGTGACGCCGGTCAACAACTTCAACGGCTTCGCGATCAACGGCATCGGCCCGGAACCGTCGTTTGGGCAGGTGGCCTGCAAGCAGGGGCGCTCCACTGGCAACTCATGCGGTGTCACCTGGGGACCGGGCCAGGACCCGGGCACCATCGTGATGCAGGTCTGCGGTGGACCGGGCGACTCCGGTGCCCCCGTCACCGTCGACAACCTGTTGGTCGGGATGATCCACGGCGCGTTCAGTGAAAACCTGCCCAGCTGCGTCACGAAGTACATCCCGCTGCACACCCCGGCGGTGGTGATGTCGATCAACGCGGATCTGGCCGACATCAACGCCAAGAATCGGCCGGGTTCGGAGTTCGTCCCGATCTAGGGCTGGTCTGCGCGCTACCCGGGCGTCGGCTGCCACGCTGGCGTGACGCTCGGCGGCGGCCGCCACGCTGGCGTGACGTTCGACGGTTAAGCTTCGGCCATCTCGGCGGCGGCGGTCGACGGGTGGTTGGGCTGGCGAAGCTACTTGCTTTCCCGAATCGCGTCGAAAACGTTGGGGTCCAACAGCGTCGACGTGTCACCCAGCTCGCGGTTCTCGGCGATATCGCGCAACAGCCTGCGCATGATCTTGCCGCTACGAGTCTTCGGCAACTCGGGCACGATGTGCACCTCACGCGGCTTGGCGATCGGTGAGATCTCCTTCGCCACGTGGGTGCGCAACTCGTCGACGGTTTTGTCGTCGGGTTCGTAGTCGCTGCGCACCACGACGAACGCGCAGATGTTCTGTCCGGTGGTCTCGTCGGTGACCCCGACCACGGCTGCCTCGGCCACCCCGGAGTGCCCGACCAGAGCCGACTCCACCTCGGCGGTGGAGATTCTGTGTCCGGACACGTTCATCACGTCGTCAATGCGGCCCAGCACCCAGATCGCGCCGTCGGGGTCGTAGCGGGCGCCGTCGCCGGCGAAGTAGTAACCCTGCTCGGCGTACCGGGACCAATACGTCTTGCGGTAGCGCTCCGGGTCGCCCCAGATGCCGCGCAGCATCGCGGGCCACGGCTCGTCCAGGACGAGGTAGCCGGTGACGTGTTCCTCGCCCTCTTTGTCCGGGGGCAGTGGGTCGCCGTGGTCGTCGACAATCTTGGCGCTGATCCCAGGCACTGCAGCCATCGCCGAGCCTGGTTTGGCCGCACTCACTCCGGGCAGCGGGGAAATCATCGCCGCGCCCGTCTCCGTCTGCCACCAGGTGTCGATGACCGGAACCCGGCCCGCGCCGATGACTTCGCGGTACCAGCGCCACGCCTCCGGGTTGATGATTTCGCCGACCGAGCCCAGCAGCCGAATGCTGGACAGGTCGTGGGCGTCGGGGATCTCGCGGCCCCACTTCATGAACGTGCGGATCAATGTCGGCGCGGTGTAATAGATTGTGACGCCGTATCTTTCGATGATCTGAAAGTGCCGGTGCTCGTCCGGAGTGTTGGGTGTGCCCTCGTAGATGACTTCGGTGACACCGTTGGACAGTGGCCCGTAGACGCCGTAGGTGTGACCGGTGACCCAACCGATGTCGGCGGTGCACCAGAAAACGTCACTTTCCGGCTTGACGTCGAAGAGGGCGTGGTGGGTGTACGCGCACTGGGTCAGATACCCGCCACTTGTGTGCACGATGCCCTTGGGCTTGCCGGTGGTGCCAGATGTGTACAGCAGGAACAGCGGCTGCTCCGAGTCGAACGCCTCGGGGGTGTGCTCGGGTGAGGCCGATCCGACGACGTCGTGCCACCACAAGTCGCGGCCGTCCGTCCACGGCACGTCAAGTCCGGTGCGGCGCACCACCAAAACGTGCTCGATGGGGCTGTCCTCGACGGCCACGGCCTCGTCGGCGGCTTCCTTGAGCGGGGCGGGCTTGCCGCGCCGATATTGGCCGTCGCTGGTGATCAACAACTTGGCCCCGGCGTCGGCGATCCGCGTCTGCAAGGCATGTGCGGTGAAGCCGCAGAACACCACGCTGTGCATGAGTCCCAGCCGCGCGCAGGCCAGCATCGCGATCACGGTTTCGGGCAGGAACGGCAGGTAGATGGCGACGCGGTCGCCGGCGACGAGCCCGAGGTCGGTCAATGCGTTGGCCGCCTTGCACACTTCTCGCTGCAGATCTGCGTAGGTCAGCGCGTGGCGGTGGCCCTCCGGTTCGCCTTCCCAATAGATGGCAACCCGATCGCCGTTGCCGGCCTCGACGTGGCGGTCCACGCAGTTGTACGCGACGTTGAGCTTGCCCCCGACGAACCACTTCGCGAACGGCGCGTCAGACCAATCCAGAACCTCGGTGAAGGGTGTCGCCCAGCTCAGCCGTTCGGCCTGCTTCGCCCAAAACGCCAGCCGGTCCTCTTCGGCCTCGCGGTACAGCTCTTCGCGGGCATTGGCTTGGTTGGCGAACTCCTCGGGCGGTGGGTAGGACGCGGGGAGTTCAGTGGCATCGGCAGCCGTGGTGTCGGTCACTCCTGAGAGGCTAGCGCGACGGCAACCGACCGGTACCCGCAGCCGTCTCGCTGACGGGATGGACCTGCAGCTGGCAGGCCTCGATGGAAACCGGGAGGGTGACCGTCGTCGTGCTGTTGGGCGGAGCTACCAGCAGCTCGGTATAGGTGGGGCACGGCTTGCCCGTGCCGTCGGTCGCCATGCCCTCGACGACAGCGCGCGCCTGTTGCGACGGCATCAACGTGACCGCAGGCGGGGTCTCGGTCCCGGCCGGCAGGCCGCCCATGTATCCGCGCAGGGTGGGCTCGGCCTGAACCAGCGGACCGCCGGCGCCCGTGTGCACCTGCGGGTAGCCGGTGAGGGTGCATGCGTCGGCGTCCGCGATCAGGGTGAAGGTCAGCGTGACGCCGCGATGTCCGGCGGCGGCCTCGGCTGGGTCTGCGCTCATCGCGAGCTTTTCGGCCGGGCAGGGCGGGGCAAAGTTGACGTCGTCTGCGCGTGCGACCCAGGCGGTTGCACCGGACGCGGCGCAGCCTGCCACGGCTGCAACAGCGGTGACCTGCCTCATTAGGGGTCGGGACACAACGGTGATTATCCGCTACCCGCGGCAAATTGCCTAGATTGTCTAGGCGGCAGTGATCAGACGTGCAGCAATCACCAACACCCCGACCGCGATCAGCGCGGCGCCGACGCCGATGAACTTGTTGCCCGATGGTCGGTCTTCTAGCGGCGTCGGGTCTTCCTTGCGGCGGATTTCTGGTTGCGGACGGCTGTGCGCGCGCTGCTTCAGGCCCACAACCAGCAGGATCCAGCCAACTGTGGGAACGCCGAGCGCCGCCACCAGAAATGCCGCTTGGAAAACACCGCTAGGCGCGGCGAGATAGGTGGCGGTCATTGAGGGGATTCTAGGGGGTCGCCCTCGAACTCGCCGAGCAAGGCTGCGACGAGCGATGGCCCCTGGCAGGCCCCGTTCCGATGCGTGTCCGCCGACGCACCACCTGGGCCGGGGCCTAGGGTCGCTGTCATGCGGCGGATGCGGGCTGTACGGGCCGCCTTGAGCACTGTCGTGGTTGCAGTGCTGGCGGTCGCACCGGTGGCCGCCTGTGGTGGCGGCGTGCTGAGCCCCGACGTGGTGTTGGTCAACGGCGGGGAGCCACCCAACCCGCTGGTACCGACCGGCACCAACGACAGCCTGGGTGGCCGCATCCTCGACCGGTTGTTCGCCGGCCTGATGTCCTATGACGCCGATGGCAACCCGTTACCGGAGGTCGCCCAGTCAATCGAGACCACCGACAACGTCAACTACCGGATCTTGTTGAAGCCGGGTTGGAAGTTCACCGACGGCTCACCTGTCACGGCCCACTCCTTTGTCAACGCCTGGAATTATGGGGCGCTGAGCACCAACGCCCAACTGCAGCAGGACTTCTTCCGCCCTATCGAGGGTTTCGACGAAGTGGCCGGCGCCCCCGGGGACGGCAAACCGACTACTGATGGCAAACCGACTACCACGATGTCCGGCCTGCGCGTGGTCAACGATCTCGAGTTCACCGTGCGGCTCAAGGCGCCGACCATCGACTTCGCCTTGCGATTAGGGCACAGCGCCTTCTACCCGATGCCCGATGCGGCATTCCGGGACATGGCGGCTTTTGGTCACAACCCAATTGGCAACGGTCCCTACAAGCTTGCCAGCAGTCCGGACGGGCCCGCGTGGGAACACAACGTCAAGATCGACCTGGTGCCCAACCCCGACTATCACGGCAACCGAAAGCCCCGCAACAAGGGCCTGCGATTCGAGTTCTACGCCAATCTCGAGACCGCCTACTCCGACCTGCTGTCCGGCAATCTCGATGTGCTGGACACGATTCCGTCCAGCGCGCTGACTGTCTATCAGCGCGATCTGGGAGACAACTTCACCAGCAAACCCGTTGCGGTGACCCAATCCTTGGACACTCCGCTGCGCCTACCCCATTTCGGCGGCGAAGAAGGCAGATTGCGCCGGCTGGCACTGGCGGCGGCCATCAACCGTGCGCAGATATGCCAGCAGATCTTCAACGGGACCCGCAGCCCCGCACGTGATTTCACCGCCCCCTCATTACCGGGGTTCGACCCGAACATCCCGGGTAGCGACGCGCTGGACTTCAACCCCGAACGGGCCCGCCAACTTTGGGCGCAGGCCAATGGGATCTCGCCGTGGACGGGCCGATACGCCATCGCCTACAACGCCGACAGCGGCCATCAGGAGTGGGTCGACGCGGTGGCCAACAGCATCAAGAACGTACTGGGCATCGACGTGACCGGAGCGCCGCACCCTACCTTCGCCGGTTACCGCACCCAGATCACCAACCGCACAATCACCACCGCTTTCCGGGCGGGCTGGATAGGTGACTACCCGTCGATGATCGAGTTCCTTGCTCCGTTGTATGCCACCGGCGCCGGATCCAACGACGTCGGATACTCCAGCCGGGAGTTCGATGCGGCGCTGGCGGCCGCCGAAGCCGCTCCCACCCTGAGCGGGGCCGCGACCCTGGCGAACGCCGCCCAGCGAATACTGTTCCACGACATGCCCGTTGTGCCGCTGTGGTATTACAACGCCGTCGTCGGGTGGTCGTCCGAAGTGAGCAACGTCAACGTCACCTGGAATGGTCTGCCCGACTACGAGAACATCGTGAAGGCGTGAGATGGGCTGGTACATAGCGCGTCGTGTCGCGGTGATGGTGCCGGTGTTCTTCGGCGCCACACTGCTGATCTACGGCATGGTCTTCCTGCTGCCCGGGGACCCGGTGGCCGCGATCGCGGGGGACCGGCCGTTGACCCCGGCCGTGGCAGCGCAATTGCGTGCCCAATACCATCTCGACGATCCGTTCCTGGTGCAGTATTTCCGCTACCTGGGCGGCCTCCTGCATGGGGACCTGGGCCGGGCGTACTCCGGTTTGCCGGTCAGTGCCGTTCTGGCGCATGCCTTTCCCGTCACGCTCTGGCTGGCCCTCATCGCGCTGGTGGTAGAGGCCTTGTTGGGCATCGGTTTCGGCGTGATGGCCGGCCTCCGCCAGGGCGGGATTTTTGACGCCACAGTGTTGATCGCCGGGCTCATCACCATCGCGATACCGATCTTCGTGCTTGGTTTCCTGGCGCAGTACGTGTTCGGCGTGCGACTGGGAATCGCACCTGTGACGGTCGGTTCGCGGGCGTCGTTCGATCGTCTGTTGTTGCCCGGAATCGTCTTGGGGGCGGTGTCCTTTGCCTATGTGGTGCGCCTGACCCGGTCCGCGGTGGCCGCCAACGCGCATGCCGATTACGTCCGCACCGCCACGGCCAAGGGATTATCCCGGCCGCGGGTGGTCGTCGTGCACATTCTGCGCAACTCACTCATTCCGGTGGTGACGTTCCTCGGTGCCGACGTCGGCGCGCTGATGGGCGGCGCGATCGTGACCGAGGGCATCTTCAACATCCACGGTGTCGGGGGAGTGCTGTATCAGGCGGTCACCAGGCAAGAGGCGCCGACGGTGGTGTCGATCGTGACGGTCCTGGTGGTGATCTATCTGGTGACCAATCTGCTGGTCGATCTGCTGTACGCGGCCCTGGACCCGAGGATCCGCTATGGCTGACCAGCACGGCTTTCGGGGCG
Organism: Mycobacterium bourgelatii; assembly: GCF_010723575.1. Taxonomy (NCBI): domain Bacteria; kingdom Bacillati; phylum Actinomycetota; class Actinomycetes; order Mycobacteriales; family Mycobacteriaceae; genus Mycobacterium; species Mycobacterium bourgelatii. Next base: position 180,389 of record NZ_BLKZ01000002.1, on the reverse strand, counting down.
GCTTTTGGCGCGAGATCTGGCGCAAGGTGCGCCGGCGGCCGAAGTTCATCGTGGCCGCCGCGCTGATCCTGCTCGTTGTGGTGGTGGCGGCGTTCCCGGCGTTGTTCACCAGCGCCGATCCGACCTATGCCGATCCCAGCCAGAGCATGCTGCCGCCGTCGGGGGCGCACTGGTTCGGCACCGATCTGCAAGGCCACGACATCTATGCGCGCACCGTGTACGGTGCGCGAGCCTCGGTCGCCGTCGGACTGGGGGCCACCTTCATCGCGTTCGTCGTCGGCGGCGCCCTGGGGGCGCTGGCCGGGTTCTACGGTGGCTGGATCGACGCCGTCGTTTCCCGTGTTACCGACGTGTTCTTCGGATTGCCGTTGTTACTGGCCGCGATTGTGCTCATGCAGGTGCTGCGTCACCGCACGGTGTGGACCGTGATCGTCATCCTGGCCCTGTTCGGCTGGCCGCAGGTGGCCAGAATCGCTCGAAGCTCCGTCCTGGAAGTCCGTGGCAGTGACTACATTGTCGCGGCTAAGGCACTGGGACTCAGCAAATTCCAGATCCTGCTCCGGCATGCACTGCCGAATGCGATCGGTCCGGTGATCGCGGTGGCCACCATCGCCCTGGGCATCTTCATCGTCACCGAGGCGACGTTGTCCTACCTGGGGGTGGGGTTGCCGACGTCGGTGGTGTCCTGGGGCGGTGACATCAACGTCGCGCAGATGCGGCTGCGGGCGGGGTCGCCGATACTCTTCTATCCCGCTGGGGCTCTGGCGATTACGGTGCTTGCGTTCATGATGATGGGCGATGCGCTCCGCGACGCTCTGGACCCGTCGTCGCGGGCGTGGCGAGCATGAGCGGTCCCGAGTCCACGTTGTTGTCGGTGGAAGGACTGGAAGTCCGATTCGGCGCCGACGAGCCCGCTGTGCGTGGCGTCGACTTCAGCGTGGGACGCGGTGAGACCGTGGCCGTGGTAGGCGAATCCGGGTCTGGGAAGTCCACCGCCGCTGCCGCGATCCTGGGGCTGCTGGCTCCGGGTGGCCGAATAACGGCCGGCCGCATCGTGTTCGACGGACGCGAGATAGCAGTGGCCGGGCGCAAGGTTGACCAGCGACTGCTGCGCTCGATCAGGGGCCGCGAGATCGGCTATGTGCCACAAGACCCGATGACCAACCTCAACCCGGTGTGGAAGGTCGGCTTCCAGATCCGGGAAGCGTTGCGGGCCAACACCGATGGTCGAGACCAACACCAACGCGCGGTGCAACTGCTCGCCGAGGCAGGCATGCCCGACCCCACACGACAGGCCCGGCAATATCCGCACCAACTGTCCGGCGGCATGTGCCAGCGGGCCTTGATCGCCATCGGGCTGGCCGGGAGGCCACGGTTGTTGATCGCCGACGAGCCCACGTCGGCGCTGGATGTCACGGTCCAGCGCCAGGTCCTCGATCACCTGCAGCGGCTCACCGACGAGCTGGGTACGGCCTTACTGCTGATCACCCACGACCTGGCATTGGCGGCCGAGCGGGCCGAATCGGTGGTCGTCATTCGCCGCGGGACGGTGGTGGAATCCGGCCCGGCGCAGGCGATTCTGCGCCAACCGCAACACGAATACACCCAGCGGCTGGTGGCCGCAGCCCCGTCTCTGACCGCGCGGGATACCCGTTCGGCCCAGATCCGCTCGCAGGTCGTGGCACAGGCTGTCGAACACGCCGCCGAACACGCCGGCGGAATCGGTAACCAGGACGTTCTCGTGGTGGAAAACCTGACCAAGATCTACCGCGAGTCGCGCGGCGCGCCCTGGCGGCGCACGGAGTTTCGTGCCGTCGACGACGTGTCCTTCCGCTTGAAACGGGCAAGCACGCTGGCCATCGTCGGGGAATCGGGATCGGGGAAATCGACCCTGGCGCGCATGGTGCTGGGCCTGCTGCAGCCGACCTCGGGATCGGTGCTCCTTGACGGCGTGCACAACGTCAACACCTTGGATCGAGCCGCAGCGTTTGCGTTCCGTCGCCGCGTGCAGCCGGTGTTCCAGAACCCGTACAGCAGCCTCGACCCCATGTACTCCGTCTTCCGGGCCATCGAGGAACCGCTGCGCATCCACCGCGTCGGTGACCGCAAGCAACGGCAGCAGGCGGTACGCGAACTGGCCGACCAAGTGGCGCTGCCGCCGTCGGTCCTGGGTCGGCTGCCACGCGAGCTGTCGGGGGGTCAGCGCCAACGGGTCGCGATCGCCCGGGCGTTGGCGTTGCGGCCCGAGGTGCTGGTGTGCGACGAGGCGGTCTCGGCTCTCGACGTGCTGGTGCAGGCACAGATCCTGAAACTGTTGGCGGACCTGCAGGCCAGCCTGGGGCTGACGTACCTGTTCATCAGTCACGATCTGGCCGTGATCAGGCAGATCTCCGACGACGTGCTGGTGATGCGCGGCGGTCGGGTGGTGGAACATGCGCCCACCGAGGAGGTCTTCACCCGACCAAATCATGAGTACACGCGGCAGTTGCTCGAGGCCATTCCCGGCGCCCGCGCCGCGTCCGGCTAGGTTGGCACCCTGTGACGGCTGATCCGCTCGCTGCTCTGATGGACCTGCCCGGTGTCGCGGAAGCCAGCGACCGGGCACGCGAGGCGTTGGGACGGGCACACCGCCACCGGGCCAACCTGCGGGGCTGGCCGGTGACCGCGGCCGAGGCATCGCTCCGGGCGGCACGGGCCTCCTCGGTGCTCGACGGTGGTCCGGTGCGATTGGAGGACCTGGCCGACGCCGGTGCCGTCAGTGACCCTGTGTTCGCCGGCGCGCTGCGCGTGGCGCAGGCGCTGGAAGGCGGGGTGGGCACGCTGATCGGCGTGTGGCAGAACGCGCCGCTGCAAGCGCTGGCGCGGCTGCACATGCTCGCGGCCGCCGATCAGGTCGATCCCGACCAGTTGGGACGCCCCCGGGTCGATGCTGAGATCGGGCCGCGGCTGGAGCTGCTCGCCGATGTGGTCACCCGTCCCACTCGGGCGTCGGCTCCGGTGGTTGCCGCCGTCGCGCACGGAGAACTGTTGACGCTGAAGCCGTTTGGCAGTGCTGACGGCGTGGTGGCGCGCGCGGTGTCGCGGTTGGTGACGATTGCTACGGGGTTGGATCCGCACGGACTCGGGGTCCCCGAGGTTCGGTGGATGCGCCAACCAGTGGACTACCGCAATGCTGCGCGAGGGTTCGCCGAGGGCACGTCCAGCGGTGTGGGGGCGTGGTTGGTGTTGTGTTGCCGGGCCCTGCAGGCGGGCGCGCAAGAAGCGCTGGCGATCGCCGATTCGGTAGCTGGCGATTCGCGAAAATAGTTGGGCCAAAACGTAAAGCGGGCGGCGACCGAAGGATTTCGAATCGCCGCCCGCCAACACGGTTCCCGGTTACCAAGCGTGCACCTATGGGCTGCGTGGGTTGGCCTCGGCGCTTTTACGAACCTTCCGGCTGCAACCCCACCCAAAGGGCCGTCGACGCCTTCCGATATTCGCAATTACGCAGGCCCGCAACACTTCTGCCATTATCGCGGCTATGACTCCGCGTGGGTGCCGAGAACCGTGCTGGGTGCTCGGGTCGGGAGAACGATCCTTCTCTTCCGGATCGGCCTTGGCCTTACCGAGCTGCCGTGGTTCCTTTGTACTACTAGACCACTAGCACAGCAAGGGCTAGCTACGTGAAACTTATGAAACACCTTGATATTGCGCGGGTAACCGTTTGCTGGCGAGGCACTTGGGAAAGTTGGGACGCGAGTGCTAGAACGCGAAGCGGCGCAGCAGCGCGTACGTCACCGCGCCGGCGGCCAGGGCGCTGACGCCGACGGCGGCGGTGGTGGCGATCGCGGCACCCGACGGCGCCGGGATGCGATCCCGCAGCGACACCGGACGCGAGAAGGACAAGATCGACCACCCGCGTTCGATAGCCTCCTTGCGCAACGCCCGGTCGGGGTTGACCACCGACGGGTGGCCGACGGCTTCGAGCATGGGCAGATCGGTGATCGAGTCGGAGTACGCGTAGCAGTGTTCGAGCGGATAGCCCTCACGGGCGGCCAGCTCGCGGATCGCCTGAACCTTTCCTTCGCCGTAGCAGTAGAACTCGATCTCGCCGGTGTACTTGCCGTCTTCGACGACCATTCGGGTCGCCATCGCGTGGGTCGCCCCGAGCGCTCGGGCAATTGGTGCGACGATCTCCTCGCCGGATGCCGACACCACGACGACGTCGCGGCCGCACAGCTTGTGGCCGGCGATGAGGTCGGCGGCCTCGGCGAAAACGAGTGGAGTCACGATGTCGTGCAGTGTCTCGTTGACGATCGATTTGACCTGTTCCACGTCCCAGCCGATGCACATGTTGGCCAGGTGGGCGCGCATCCGATCCATCTGGTCATGGTCGGCGCCGGACAGCAGAAATAGGAACTGCGCATAGCTGGACTTCAGCACCGCGCGGCGGTTGAGCAGACCTTGGGCGAAGAAAGGTTTGCTGAACGCCAACGTGCTGGACTTGGCGATGATGGTTTTGTCCAAGTCGAAGAAGGCGGCAGTGCGGGCGTGCGGGACGGCTGATTCGGGCGTCTGCGGCGAGGGTTGCTGCTGCGCGTCCGAGTCGGAGACGGTCACCGATCCAGCATAGGTCGACTAACGGTCACCGCCGTCTCTTTAGCCCCAAAACGAAGTGTCGAACTACGGCGTTGTGGTTCTGTCAAGAGCGTTTACACGGCTCAGGCCGTATTTTTAATTATCGCCAGTACTTGCGTTAATCCCGTCTGGCATGTGTATAGTAAGCATTACTCGGCCTCGAGCCGAGAGTGTATCAGCCCGACCCCCCGGGGCTGATGCACGACGACCCTCGCCTCCTCCCCCCCTGGCGGGGGTCGTCCCTTTTGTGGGGTAAAAACCCTCAGTCACAGGCCGTTTCTAGGGCCTGGTCGTCGCTGCCAACTAGTTGCGGAGATCGACCCGGTCTTGGGCATTGTGCACAGTTGCGTCTCTCTCCACAGATCTGGCTTTGGCACTTTCGTCCCATAGCGCGGACCGCGCACGGTAGATGCGTGACGACCGCTTCTCATACCGCTGGCCTGCTGGCTCAGCTGACCGATGCGCAATTGCGTGACGAGTTGGACCGGGTGGCGGCAGCCGTCGGCCTCCGGGTTGTGCACGTTGGTGGCCGCACCGCGGTGAGCCGCAAAGCGTGGTCAGCGGCCGCGGCAGTAGTGCTCGACGAAGCGGCCGCAGCGCGATGCGCGCAGACCGCGCTGCCGCGGCGGCGCCACATCACCGTCTTGACCAGTGGTGACGTCGCGACGGCGACGTGGACCGCCGCGATCTCCGTTGGTGCCCAGCAGGTGCTGAAAATGCCCGAGCAAGAACGCGAATTGGTGCGCGAGCTGGCCGAAGCGGCCGAATCGACACGTGGTGACCAGCTCCGTGGCCCGGTCGCGGCGGTGATCGGGGGTTGCGGTGGCGCGGGGGCATCGTCGCTTGCGGTCGCGATGGCCCAAACCGCCGCCGAGGCGCTGCTGGTGGATCTGGATCCATGGGGCGGTGGCCTGGACTTGCTGATCGGCGGGGAAGCTGCGCCCGGTGTGCGTTGGCCCGATCTGTCGCTACAGGGCGGACGTTTGACGTGGTCAGCGGTGCGCGACGCCTTGCCCCGGCAGCAGAGCATCAGCTGGCTGTCGGGCACCCGCCAAGGCCGCGAACTGGAGGCCGGTCCGGTCGAAGCTGTGCTCGATGCGGGCCGACGCGGGGGCGTCACCGTGGTATGCGATCTGGCTCGGCGATTGACCGACGCGACTCTCACCGCGCTGGACTCCGCGGACCTGGTCGTGCTGGTTACTCCGTGCACTGTGCGAGCGTGCGCGGCCACCGCGGCGGTTGCGCCGGTGCTCGCCGCGATCAATCCGAATCTCGGATTAGTGGTGCGGGGCCCGTCGCCTGGGGGTTTGCGTGCCGCGGAGGTCGCCGATATCGCTGGCGTTCCGCTGCTGGCATCGATGCGTGTCCAACCGAGGCTCGCGGCACAACTCGAACACGGTGGCCTGCGACCGCGGCCACGATCCGCGCTGGCCGGCGCGGCCCGTCGGGTCCTCGAGGTGTTGTCCCATTCACGCCAAAACGGCAGGGCCGCATGAGCGGCTCATTGATCGAACGCGTCCGCGAGCGGTTGGCGGCCGAATCCATGCCGTTGAAGCCCAACGTCGTGGCAGCGGCGATTCGGGCGGAATCCGGCGGCATGCTCGGCGACACCGAAGTGCTGGCCAACCTTCGGGTGCTGCAGACCGAACTGACTGGCGCCGGCATCCTCGAACCCCTGTTATGCGCCGAAGGCACCACCGACGTGTTGGTAACCGCACCCGACGCGGTGTGGTTTGACAATGGGAAAGGATTGCGACGCAGCGATATTCGCTTCGCCGACGAGGGGGCGGTGCGCCGCTTGGCGCAGCGGCTCGCCTTGGCGGCGGGACGTCGCCTAGACGACGCACAACCGTGGGTGGACGGGCAGTTGGTCGGAGTCGGACCGGGAAATTTCGCGGTGCGACTGCACGCCGTGTTGCCACCCGTCGCTGCCGAAGGGACCTGCCTGTCGCTGCGGGTGTTGCGCCCGGCGACTCAGGATCTTGCTGCCCTGATCGCTGCGGACGCGATCGCTCCGCAGGCCGCCGAACTCATCGACGGCATCATCGCCGCGCGCCTGGCGTTCCTGGTGTGCGGTGGCACCGGAGCCGGCAAGACAACCTTGCTGGCCGCGATGTTGGGTGCGGTATCGCACACCGAGCGGATCGTGTGTGTCGAAGACGCCGTCGAGTTGTCACCACAACATCCCCATGTGGTCAGGCTTGTCGCACGGAACCCGAACGTCGAAGGCATCGGGGAGGTGACCGTGCGTCAGCTCGTCCGCCAGGCGCTGCGGATGCGGCCCGATCGCGTTGTGGTGGGCGAGGTCCGGGGAGCCGAGGTGGTGGACCTGTTGGCTGCGCTGAACACCGGCCACGAGGGTGGCGCCGGCACGCTCCATGCCAACAGCCCGGCCGAGGTGCCGGCCCGGCTGGAGGCATTGGGCGCGCTTGGCGGCCTCGACCGCGCGGCCCTGCACAGCCAACTCGCCGCCGCGATCCAGGTCTTGTTGCACGTCACGCGCGACCAGGCGGGGCGTCGCAGGTTAAGCGAGATAGCGGTGTTGCGCCAAACCGACAGCGGTCGGGTCGTCGCGGTCACCGCGTGGCACGTGACGCGGGGGATGACTGATCAGGCAGCCGAACTGCTGGACTTGATGCGCGCCAGGACGCCGACATGACCGGCCTGCCGACGGCCGCGGTGCTGCTGTCGCTGGCATTGCTCGTCTCGCCCTCCTCGCCGCGCCGCCGTTTGCCTGCGCCGCCCGACCAACGGGTCTTTCCCGCGCGGGCGATCTACGGCCTCGTGGCGGGTGTCTTCGTCGTCGCTGCGATCTTGCTGCCTGTCACCACCGTCCTGGCCGCCGCCGTGCTGGGGACAACCGTGGGCGTGCGGTGCCGCCACCGGAGTCGCGCCCGCCGACGGGGGCAGGAGGGCCAGGCACTGGAAGCCGCGCTCGACGTGTTGGTCGGTGAGTTGCGTGTGGGAGCGCATCCGGTGAACGCCTTCGACGTGGCGGCGAAGGAGTCCGCTGGCCCGGTGGGCGATTGTTTGCGGTCGGTCGCGGCACGAGCGCTCTTGGGGGCCGAAGTTGTGAGCGGGTTTCGCACGGTCGCCACCTCGTCGGCCTTGCCCGCATACTGGGAGCGGCTCGCGGTGTGTTGGCAGTTGGCCAGCGACCACGGACTGGCGATCGCGGCCCTGATGCGAGCCGCGCAACGCGATATTGCCGAACGGCAACGGTTTTCGGACAGGGTGGTTTCGGGGTTGGCGGGCGCTCGTGCCACCGCCGCCATCTTGGCCGGCCTGCCGGTGCTTGGGGTGCTGCTCGGGCAGTTGCTGGGTGCCCGCCCCATGGGTTTCCTGCTGGGCGCGGGCGGCTGGGTGCTTGTGGTGGGACTGGTGCTGGCTTGCAGCGGTTTGCTGTGGGCGGATCGGATCACCGATCGGGTGGCGACGTGATCGCTCCCGCGTTGCTGCTCGCCGCGGCCCTGTTGGTGGACGCTGGTCCGACGGCGCTACGGGTTCGCGCCGGCGTGCCACTGCCCGGACGCCGGACACTCGCGCGGTCGCCGGTGGGTTCGGACCCGTTGGGCGTCGCCTCCAGCCTGGACGTGCTTGCGGTGTGCTTGACCGCCGGCATGGCGGTCTCGGCCGCTGCGCGCGCGACCGCTGCATCCGCTCCGGCTTCGCTGGCTCAGGTTCTTCGACGGGCCGCCGATTTGCTGGCATTAGGCGCCGACCCATCCGTTGCCTGGTCAACACCACCGGGAATTCCCGTGGACGCGTCCGTCGAGGCACTGCTGCGACTGGCCCGGCGCTCGGCGTCCTCGGGTGCCGCCCTCGCGGAGGGCGTCGCCGAACTGGCGGCACAGTCCCGCCATGACGCCGCCCATGTCGCCACCGCGGCCGCCGAGCGCGCTGGCGTGTTGATTGCGGGTCCGCTCGGGTTGTGCTTCCTACCGGCGTTTGTCTGCCTGGGCATCGTTCCCGTGGTCGTCGGTCTCGCCGGCCACGTCTTGCAATCGGGATTGCTATGAGGCACACATGGGGCCTCCCAAGGAGAGGGGATACCGATGCGCAGAATATTTCGCGTCTTCGCGGCACGGGTGACGCTGCTGGCTGCCGACGAGTCAGGCATGTCGACAGTGGAATACGCAATCGGCACGGTGGCCGCGGCGGCCTTCGGGGCGATCCTGTACAACGTCGTCACCGGCGATTCGATCGTCTCGGCGCTGAACCACATCATCGGCCGTGCGCTCAGCACCAGGGCCTAGCGTCGAGTGCAGGCTCGAGCACCGTCGAGGCGGCCCTGGCGATTGCCACATTGGTGGTCGTGCTGGTGGTGTGCCTGGCCGGGATCACGGCGGTCTCCATGCAGGTGCGCTGCATTGACGCCGCCCGTGAAGCCGCTCGGCTGGCCGCGCGCGGTGACAACGGTGCCGCAGTCAGCGTGGCCCGCAGTATCGCCCCGGCTGCGGCACAGATCCAGGTGCGGCGCGACGGTGATTTCCTGGTGGCTACGGTCGTCGCCCACTCGACGCTGCTACCCGGGTTGGATATCGCGGCGCGAGCGGTCTCGGCTGCTGAGCCCCGGTGAGCGCGGCGCGTCCACCGTGCTGGCGGCGGCAATGGTTGCTGTGCTGCTGGGCAGCACCGGGGCCGTCGCCTACCTCGGCGCGGCCATGGTCGCCCGTCACCGCGCGCAGGCGGCAGCCGACTTGGCGGCCCTGGCCGGCGCCGCTCGGCTACCTGCCGGCGGGGTCGAGGCCTGCGCACGTGCGACGGACGTGGCTCGCTCGATGCGAATCACCCGCGCCGAATGCGCAGTGGAGAACCTCGACGTGGTGGTCACCGTGGAGGTATCCCTCACGATCGCCGGCGCAGCGCGGGCCGCCGCCCGGGCGGGCCCGTCGACAACGCCGTAGCGAAAGGCAACCAGCGACGCCGGTTACGTCGGCGCCTTGCCGTTGTTCCCGTTGTTGCCGAGCAACAACCCGCCGATGCCGCCGGTGCCCGGGGCTCCGTTGGCCGCGGCCTTTCCGCCGTTGCCGCCGTTACCGCCATCGCCGACCAGGACGGCGTTCCCGCCGTTGCCGCCCTTGCCGCCGGTTGTCCCCGCGTCGCCGCCGGCACCGCCATCGCCGCCGCTGCCGAACACCCCGGCCCCTCCGCCGGCTCCACCGGCTCCGCCGGTGCCGGCGGCGGCGCCGCCCGCCGCCCCGCCAGCGCCACCGGCACCTCCGGAGCCGATGAGGAATCCGGCCTTACCGCCGGCACCGCCCACGCCACCGGTCCCAGCGTTGCCGCCAGCGCCGCCCCAACCGCCGCCGCCACCGGCGCCGCCGGAGCCGAACAGCAGGCCGCCCGCGCCGCCCGCTCCACCGGCTCCGCCGAGGTTGCTGCTAACACCGCCATTACCGCCGGCACCCCCCGACGCACCGAGCGAGAACAAGCCGGCGCTACCGCCCGCCCCGCCGGCTCCGCCGTTGATGCCGAGGGCGCCACCGCCTGCGCCGCCGACGCCGCCGGCGCCGAACACCCCACCGTTGCCGCCGGCCCCACCAGTCGCGGTGCCATTGCCGGATCCTCCGGTGCCGCCTGCCCCGAAGACCAAGCCATTCCCGCCGGCCCCGCCGCCGGCGCCAAACCCGCCGCCGCCACCGGTGCCGCCGTTGCTGAAGAGACCTCCGGTGCCACCGGCACCTCCGACGCCATTCGGGTTACCCGGAGCGGCGCCATGGCCGCCGTTACCGGCCGCACCAAAGAAGAAGCCTGCGTTGCCGCCGCGCCCGCCGGCGCCACCTGCCCCGGCATTGGGGGCTTGCCCACCGCTGCCGCCAGTGCCGCCGGACCCGATCAACAACCCGGCCCCGCCTGCGCCGCCGATCCCGCCCTTCCCGCCGACGCCCGTGGCAATCCCACCGGTTCCGCCGGTCCCGCCGGTGCCGAACAGAATCCCGCCTGCTCCGCCTGCTCCGCCGTTTCCGCCGGCGCCTGCGGCGGCGGTATTGGTCGCGCCGTGCCCGCCGTTGCCGCCATTGCCGAACAACCAGCCACCGTCCCCGCCGGGAGCACCTGTCCCCGGTGTTCCATTGAGGCCGTTGCCGATCAGTGGGCGTCCGGTCAACGCCTGAACGGGCTGGTTGATCGCGGTCAGTGCCTGTTGCTGCAAGGTGTGCAGGGGGTTGCCGCTCGCGGGTGCGTTGGAACCGTCCGCGCCCAGCAGCAGTCCGCCGATGCCGCCGAGGCCGGTGGCGCCGGGCGCCGCGCCGGTGCCACCGCTTCCGCCGTTTCCGCCGTTGCCGATCAGTACGGCGTCGCCGCCGACTCCGCCTTTACCGCCGGTGGCGATTCCTGCTCCGCCGTTACCGCCGTTACCGCCGTTACCGAACACTCCGGATGTTCCACCGGCGCCGCCCGCTCCACCGGTCGTGACGCTGGCACCGCCGGTGCCGCCGGCCCCGCCGGACCCGCTGAGCAGCCCGGCCTTGCCGCCCGCTCCACCCTGGCCGCCGACGAGGTTGCCGGCCCCGCCGGCCCCGCCGGCGCCGCCGGAGCCGAACAGCATGCCGGCGGCGCCGCCAACTCCACCCGCTCCGCCAGCGCCGACGAAGGCTTCGCCACCGGTGCCACCAGTCCCGCCGGCCGCGCCGAAGGCGAACATGCCGGCGTTACCGCCAGCGCCGCCTACACCGCCTACGCTGGCCGCCCCACCATCGCCCCCGCTGCCTCCGGCGCCAAACGTTCCGCCAGCGCCGCCAGCCCCACCGGCGCCTCCGGTGCCCGTGACGGTGCTCGAGGTTCCGCCGGCCCCGCCGACGCCTCCGGTCCCGAACACCCCGCCGCCGCCGCCAGCTCCACCGGCTCCACCCTTGCCATTAACGAGGGCCGCACCGCCGGTACCGCCGACACCGCCATCGGACATCAATCCGCCGGCGCCGCCGGCGCCGCCGGCGCCGCCCGTGGCGCCGGTGCCGTTGGTCAAGCCGCCTGCCCCGCCGTTGCCGGCGGCGCCGAACAGGAATCCGGCATTGCCGCCCATCCCGCCAGCCCCGCCGTTTCCGCCGACGATGTCCGTTGACGCTCCGCCGGCGCCGCCCGCGCCGCCGGCCCCGATCAGCATGGCGTTGCCGCCGGCCCCGCCGGCACCGCCGGCCTTGCCCGCGGCCGATGTGGCACCGCCGGCCCCGCCGGCGCCGCCGCTACCGAACAGGCCGGCGGCACCGCCGGCACCGCCAGGCCCGCCATCGTTAGCCGCTGAGGCTGTGCCGGATCCGCCAGCCCCGCCATTGCCTATCAACCACCCGCCGGGTGCCCCGGCCTGCCCGGTCCCCGGAGCGCCGTTGGCGCCGTTACCGATCAGGGGTCTGCCGGTTTGCGCCACGAATTGCGCATTGATTACGTCGATCAAGCTTTGGATGGGTTGAGCGGCAGCGACTTCGGCCGTCGCGTACGTGGCCGAACTTCCGGTGAGCGCCTGCACGAATTGCTGATGAAACGCGGCCGCGCGGGCGTTGATGGCCTGATACGCCTGACCGTGTGCCCCGAACAACGCCGCCACGGCGGCCGAAACTTCGTCAGCGCCCGCCGCGAGTAGCGATGTCGTTGGTGCCGCCGCTGCGGCAGCGGCGTTGCTGACGGATGAACCGATACTTGCTAGATCTGAAGCAGCGACCGCCAGGACATCTGGCGCGACGACTAAGAATGACATTTGCATCTCCCCACGCGGATGGTTGATGCGTCAAACCGGGCCAGGGGAAATACTCCACGACCGGGGCTCAACCACCGGCGGGTAATTCGGCGCAGTTAGCATGCTATCGCGGCTGGCGCAAGTCTTTCTGGCACTTTGGCAAATTGGCTCTCTTTTCCTCGCACGGGTCGCAGCGGTGTACGAGGAGGGCACGCAACATGCCAGAAAAGACGTGTGACGTCCTCAGCTACGTTAGCTTGACTGTGTTGCAGCCCTTGGCATTTGGTGACCCACAGCCGTAATGACCACTAGTCATTACTCTTGTCGGGCGACTGCGGCAGTCCGGCGGCGACGAGTTCCTGGTCGGTGGGGAGACGCAGGGAGAGCAGTGCTGCGTACGTCTCCGGCTCAAGTTCCACCCGATTGACCGTCACATGCACCGGCACCCAGTCGGTGTCCTTTCCGGGTAGCCGCAATACCCGCGCTGCCGCCCCATCGGCGAATTCCTTTGTCATGGCGATCATTTCGTGCTCGTCCTCGGGATGCACGCGCGGTTTTCCTTCGCCGCCGCGCCAGTCGTAGAAGTTGCACGGTTCGTCGAGCCACTTCAGCAGGGTCCAGTTGTTTGGGTCGACCAGCGCCCGATGCACTCCGGCTTGCGCCAGCCCATTGAGGATTCGCTGCGCCAAGTCGTCGACCGTCACGACGGGACCCTTGTGCTCGGCCCGCCAGTTCATGGCACGCGCAATCAGGTGATCACGACCGTCCGGTGCGGATTCCAGCGCGCTGCGCGCGGCGAAGCCGATGCGGATGGGGTTCCCTTCCCAATCGGTGAGATCCCAAGTGCTGCATAGTGTTTGTCCTGGCAATGCCTTGACCGCCATGGCGAGGACCTTGGTCTCGTTGGGGTTGAGCTTGCGTGACGGCAGATCCTCGGCGAATGCTCTGCCGTAGGTGATCTCAACTTCGGGATTCTTGCCGCTGTTGAGCAACGACTCGCGGGTGTCGGTGGCCACCCCCACGGTCAGATCCCACTTCAGTGGACCGGGGGTGGGGCGCTCGGGCGGCTCCTCGTTGGGTGGCCCCATCCAGATATGGACACCGTGTATTCGACCGTCGGACATCGTCACAGGTTCGGTACGGATGATTCGATCGGCTTTGGGGGTAATGCTGGTGAGGCTCTGCCCAGTTGCCATCGACTCGGCGATCGCGGTGCGGACGGCCGCGAGGTAGGGACTGCGGCGCAAAAACGTTGTGATCGGGACGAGGTTCTTCAGTTGGCGCCCTTGTGCTACGACTGCTGGTTCGTCCCCCAACGTCTCCACGAGCAACCAGTCGTGGGTCATAGCCGAAGTGTACTGGCGTATAACTACCCTTGGACCCGAGGGGCGATTACCGGTTTTCCACTGTAATTCCGTTGCAGGACAGTGCATACGGCGTCGCAAAGCTTGACGGAAACGTCAAATTTGAAGATGTTGTCGTCTCGAACACGGCGTGGTGCGGCAAAGGAGCACTCTTGTGTTCAGGCATTGCACACCGAGTGTCAGCCAGGTAGGTTTCTGCTGCACCCGCGCTTGCCGGTGCTGCGAACGGGTTGCGCTGTCCAGTCGTTCGTTGCGCGATCTGCTTGACAAGTCCACCGCTTCTTCAGCAGTGAGGAAGATATTCAACGATCGCGTGTCGCGATTCGAATCCGTGGAAGTCGGCCGTCGAGGGGTCGGGCGGCATCCAGCGGACTTCCGTTTGCATCCAAATGGCGTTGTTTGCAACGTCTTTAGCCGTATCGACTGACGCTTGCGTAACCCATGCGCCATCGCATTGCATGCGTCAGCGCATTCGTTAGTGTTTGACTACCCCAGCCCGTTGACGCCGAAGAGGAGCCCGCCGGCGCCACCGGGTCCGTGACTGCCGGCCGTGGGGGATCCGGGGCCGCCATTGCCGCCATTCCCGCCGACGCCGATCAGGAAAGCGCTGCCGCCCGGACCGCCGGAACTGCCGGTGCCATTGCTGGCGCCGCCCGGGCCGCCCGCGCCGCCCATTCCGACGAGGAGGCCGGCCTTGCCTCCGGCGCCACCGGCGCCTCCGGTGTCGCTTAGGCCGAGGCCTCCGGTCCCGCCGACCCCGCCAAAGCCGAACCAGCCGCCGTCGCCACCGGCGCCGCCGGCGCCGCCGGTGATAAGACTTGCGCCGCCATATCCGCCGACTCCGCCGCTCCAGCTCAGCAGGCCCGCATCTCCTCCGGCCCCGCCGGTGCCGCCGACTCCGAACGCGTTGGCTCCTCCGTCGCCGCCGTCACCGCCCAGGCCGAACAGCAGGCCGGCCTTGCCGCCCGCCCCGCCGTCCGCTGCGATGTTGGAGATGCCGGTGAACCCGCCCGCTCCGCCTGCTCCTCCGGAACCGGCCAGCCCGCCGGCGCTACCCCCGGCCCCGCCGATGCCGGCGGTGTCGCCGATGCCGCCGGCTCCACCGCGGCCGCCGGCGCCGCTCAGCAGCCCACCGGTACCGCCGGCCCCGCCCTGACCGGCGATCCCGTTGTTCCCGGCGAATTGGTCGAATGCCGCGTGGCCGCCGGCGCCGCCGCCACCACCGGCGCCCCACCATCCCGCGTCGCCGCCGCGGCCGCCGGCCCCGGCCGTGCCGCCGGTGTCGGATGCGAATCCGCCCGTACCACCCGCGCCCCCGGCGCCGGACAGCATGCCGCCGGCACCGCCGGCTCCGCCCGCTCCCGCGGTACCGGTTGTGGTGCTGCCACCCGCTCCGCCGGCGCCCCCCGAACCGAACAACCCGGCGGCACCGCCGGTCCCGCCGTTCTGACCCGGTGCACCCGAACCGCCGGCTCCGCCGTCGCCGAGCAACCATCCGCCGGGTGCGCCATTCTGACCGGTTCCGACGGCCCCGTTTGCGCCATTGCCGATCAAGGGACGACCGGTCTGCGCCTGCACGGGTGCGTTGATCGCATCGAAGAGGCCTTGCAGCGGACCGCCGACGCCGCCGGTACCGCTGCTCCCTATGGTTGCGCCAAATCCGCCGTTACCGCCGTTGCCGCCGGTGCCGAACAGCATGGCTTTCCCGCCGCCCCCTCCGGCGCCGCCGGTCGTAATCGCTTGGCCGCCAGCTCCTCCGGCGCCGGCGTTGCCCCACACCAGACCGGCCTGCCCGCCGGTTCCGCCGGTTCCACCGGTGGTGAGTCCGCCTCCGCCGATCCCGCCGACACCACCGGAGCCGAACCAGAGCGCGTCGCCGCCGGCACCACCTGCGCCGCCCGTCACACCGGTCCCGCCGCTCCCGCCGGCCCCTCCGCTGGAAAAGAACAGCCCTGAGTTGCCGCCGCGCCCACCGTCACCAGCAGCATCGGTGAAGGCGCTACCACCGGCTCCGCCCCCGCCCCCGGGACCAAACATCAAGCCGGCGTTGCCGCCAGCACCTCCGGGGCCGCCCTTGCCGAAGGCCCCGGCTGCACCACCCTGCCCGCCATCGCCGCCCGGACCGGCGAACATGCCGGCATTGCCGCCGACTCCGCCGGCGCCCCCACCATTACCGCCACCGCCTCCGGCGCCGCCGTTACCGCCACCAGCGCCGACCAGGCCGCCGAGCAATCCGCCGGTGCCTCCGGCTCCGCCCGCTCCGCCCACGCCGCCGACGGCACCGACCGCTGCTAGTCCGCCAGTGCCACCGGCACCGCCGGCACCCAGCAGCCCGCCGGGACCCCCGGCCCCGCCGGCCCCACCGTTCCCGCCGAGCGGCGCGTCGCCGCCGACGCCTCCGCGCCCGCCGTTGCCCAAGAGCAGCCCGCCAGCCCCTCCGGCGCCGCCCGGTCCGCCGTCGCCCAGGGTGTTGGAGCCGCCGGCCCCACCTGCGCCACCGGTGCCCACCAGACCGGTCGCTCCGCCGTTGCCGCCTTTCATTCCCGCGCTGCCTGAGCCGCCGGCGCCGCCGTCGCCTAGCAGCCACCCGCCGGGCTTGCCGTCTTGTCCGGTGCCCGGTGCCCCGTCGGCGCCGTTGCCGACGAGCGGGCGCCCGGTGAGGGCTTCCACGGGTGCGTTGATCAGGCCGAGCAAATCCTGCGGCACGGCCTGTGCGGGACTCGCCAGCAGGCCGGCGCTGCTCGCTTCGGTAATGCCATAGGCCTGCGCGGCTGAATTCAGCGTCTGCACGAACTCGGCGTGAAAGGACGCCACCTGCGCACTGGACGCTTGGTATCCCTGGCCGTAGGCCGAAAACATCGCGGCGATGGCGGTAGAGACCTCGTCTTGGGCGGCAGCCAGCAGCTGTGTCGTCGGGCCAGCCGCCGCGGCGGCCGCGGAGCTGAGGCTTGAACCGATGTCGGCCAAGTTCGCAGCCGCTGCGCTCAGCGCTTCGGGAACCGCTGTTAGATACGACATGTCAGATCTCCCCTGCAGCCATGACTTCTGCTACCGGGTGGTCGGCACCGGTAGTCCCCGCCAAATCGCACGGTATGGGTGCCAGGGGTCTACCGATCCCAAGTTCTGCACGGGGTGCATAGCGCGGCAGACTCGACGATTTTTCCGGCGGTCGCCGGACGTCACTGCGTTCCGGAGCTCAGCTCGGCGAGCATCAGTCGCAGCACCCGCACCGCACCCGCCTTGTCGAGTGGGTCATTGCCATTGCCGCATTTCGGGGACTGCACGCACGATGGACACCCGCTCGGGCACTCGCACGCTTCGATGGCCGCGGCCGTCGCGCCCAGCCAGATGCGCGCCTGGCGGAATCCGCGCTCGGCGAAGCCCGCGCCGCCCGGATGACCGTCGTAGACAAAGACACTGGGTAGCCCGTCCGGGCCGATCGCGGTGGACAGTCCGCCAATGTCCCCGCGGTCGCAGCTGGCCACCAACGGCAGCAGGCCGATGGCCGCATGCTCGGCGGCATGCAGGGAGCCGGGTATCTGAGGCAGTTCAATATCGTTGGTCGCCAACGCTTCTGGCGTGACGGTGTACATGACCGCGATGGTGGGCAGCACCTGCTCGGGCATCGACAATTCGACGAAGTCGATCACCTCTCCGTTGAGCCGGCGGCGTAGATAGCCGATGACCTGGTGGGTGACGGTCACCGGCACCAGCCCCAGCGTCACCGCGCCGAACGTCAGTCGCTCTCCGGTTCCGGTGACCGCGATGTCGGTGATCTCGCGCGCGAAGGTCGCGTAGCCGGGATCCTCGGCGTGGACGAACGCGATTCCTTCCTCGGGGTCCAGCGAGTCGACGACGTAACTCTCGCCCTGGTGCAGGTAAACCGCGCCGGGATGCACCGACACCGGGGCCTGCCCGGCGCCGCAACTGCCCAGCAGTCGCCCGGTCTCGGCTTCGACGATGACGATCTGTCCGCCGATAGATCCCCGGATGTCCACCGCACCATGGGGTTCCACGCCGGGGGCCGGGAAGTACTTACCGGAACGTCGGCGCAGAAGCCCGTCGTCCACCAAACCCTCGGCCACGTCGACCGCGTCCAGCGACCGCACCTCGGCTTCATCGACCGGCAATTCCGTTGCGGCGCAGAGCAATTGCGGACCGAGAATATACGGGTTGGTCGGGTCGATCACCACCCGCTCCACCGGCTTGCCCAACAGCGCCTCAGGATGGTGCACCAAATAGGTGTCCAGCGGATCGTCGCGGGCCACCATCACCACCAGCGCACCCTGGCCGCGCCTGCCGGAGCGGCCGGCCTGTTGCCAGAACGAGGCCACGGTCCCGGGAAAACCCGCCAGCACCACGGCGTCCAGCCCGGCGATGTCCACGCCCAATTCCAACGCGTTGGTCGAGGCGAGACCGCGCAGTCGGCCGTCGGCCAGCGCGTGCTCCAACGCGGTGCGGTCCTCGGACAGGTAACCGGCCCGATACGAGGCCACCAGCGGTGACAGGTCCGGGGCGATGTCGTCCAGCCGGGCCCGGGCGGCCAATGCCGTCAGCTCCGCCGCACGGCGGGAGCGAACGAACGTCAGCGTCTGCGCGCCCTCGACGATCAGGTCGGCCATGATCCGCGCCGCCTCGGCACCAGCCGACCGGCGCACCGGGGCGCCATTTTCGCCCACCAGATCGTCGCGCAGGGCAGGCTCCCACAGCGCCACCGTGCGGGCGCCCTGCGGGGAGCCGTCCTCGGTGATCTCCACGACGGGCTGACCCAGCAGTTCGGCCGCCGTCTCGCCGGGGGAATCGGTCGTCGCGCTGGCGAAGATCACGGTGGGGGCGGCGCCGTAGCGCGCGCACAACCGCAGCAACCGGCGCAGCACCATCGCGACGTTCGATCCGAAAACGCCACGGTAGTAGTGGCATTCGTCGACGATCACGAACCGCAGATTGCGCAGCAGCACGGTCCACCGCGGGTGGTTGCGCAATATCGACAGGTGAATCATGTCGGGGTTGGAGAACACCCAGCGGGATCGCTCGCGCGCGAACCGGCGGACCTCGGTGGGGCTGTCGCCGTCGTAGGCCGTCGGCGCAACGTCAGCCAGCCGCGACACCGCCGCGGTCAGGGCGTGCGCGGTGCGCAGCTGGTCGTGTCCCAGTGCTTTCGTCGGCGACAGGTACAGCACGCGTGCGCGCGGATCCGTCGCCAACGCGTTGAGCACGGGGAGTTGATAGGCCAACGACTTGCCCGAGGCCGTGCCGGTGCTCAGCACGACATGGCGGCCGGAGTGCGCCAGCTCGGCGGCGGCCCGCTGATGTGACCACGGTGATTTGATGCCTCGGTCGGTGAACGCGCGGATGACGTCGGGCTCGGCCCAGTCCGGCCACTCGCTGGACCGGCCGAGGCGGGGCGGCAGCTCGGCGACGTGCCGCAACGGTAGTTCGCTTGGCGGTGTGCCGGCGAGCGCGGCGGCGAGCAGGTCGCTGCCGAAACTCGCCATGACACCCCATTCTCCGGACGGCCCAGTGTTTGGATCGTCGGGACCCTATCGCGGGGTTCGGACCATCGTGCCTGTCAACAAAGTGACGCCGGGGTAAATTGCCCGTCTCTCGCGGGTCAACAGGGTGTCGCCGACGCGGCGAACATGGTTGACTGTGTGCGGTCGTAGCTTCTGTGTTCGTGTCAAACTTTCGCAGGATCGGCGTTGCGGCCGCGGTTCCTGCGAGGTTTTCTGTCGGGTGAGTTCCGGCGACTCGGCCAGGTATGGCGGTCGCAACGGGCCCGGGGCATCGAAAGGCGGTGCCCCGCACCCAGAAGAAAAGGAAAGATCAGAAAGATGCCACAGGGAACTGTGAAGTGGTTCAACGCGGAGAAGGGGTTCGGCTTCATCGCCCCCGAAGATGGTTCCGCGGATGTTTTTGTCCACTACACGGAGATCCAGGGTTCGGGCTTCCGCACCCTCGAAGAGAACCAGAAGGTCGAGTTTGAAATCGGCCACAGCCCTAAGGGCCCCCAGGCCACCGGAGTCCGCTCGCTCTGATTGCAGCGGTATCTCCAAGGAATCCCCCCGGTTACCAATCGGGGGGATTTCTCTTTGGGGGCACGCGGGGGCACGGGGGGGCGCGCGGGAACAGCGGACTTTTCCTGCTCGCCAGGGAAGGTGCGGTCATGACTGGCTCGGCGCGCCGGAAACCTGAAGGCGGGGATTGACATGCTGGCCTACTGTCGTGGCGTGAGCCAGCTTTCCTTCTTCGCCGCGGAGTCGGTTCCGCCCGCCGTGGCGGACCTCTCCGGGGTGCTGGCGGCTTCCGGTCAGATCGTGACGGTTGGCTCGGGCGCCCGCATCTCGGTCGTGGTGGACGAGTTGTGGCGCGCGACCGCGCTGGCCGAGATGATTCGCGAGGCTGGCTTGGTGCCGGAGATCACCCGCACCGACGAGCAGACCCCTTTGGTGCGGACGGCCGTGGACCCCTCCTTGTCCCGCGTCGCCGCGGAGTGGACGCGCGGGGCCGTCAAGACGGTCCCGCTGCGGTGGCTGCCCGGGCCGCGCGAGCTGCGGGCGTGGACGCTGGCCGCCGGCAGCCCGGAGGCGGACCGGTATCTGCTTGGTCTCGATCCGCACGCACCTGACACTCATTCCCCCCTGGCGTCGGCTCTGATGCGGGTGGGGATCGCACCCACCCTGATCGGCACCCGCGGCGCCCGGCCCGCCCTGCGGATAAGCGGCCGCCGACGGCTATCGCGCCTGGTAGAGAACGTGGGGGAACCGCCGGACGATGCCGAAGCGTTGGCGGCATGGCCGCGGGTTTGACACCGTTTCGCCCCGTCGCCGACGGGCGCAGTTGGGAGGCCCGGTTTGCGCAGGCACACCCAAGGGTGCGAAATTGTCAGGTGCCCGCGCGGCGACGGTACGGCGGCGTACCTGAATTTAGCGGATTTTCAGCGGCCGACCTGTCATTGTTCGGGGGGCGGCCTCGCCAGGAGGCCGCATAGGAGATGGAGTTAGGCGCAGTTGGCTGACGAGGGCCCCAGCAGGGCTGATAGCGGCAGAAATGGCAGCGGCCGGCGACTTGTCATCGTCGAGTCGCCGACCAAGGCGCGAAAATTGGCCAGTTATCTGGGATCCGGATACATCGTCGAATCTTCGCGAGGCCACATCCGTGACCTGCCTCGAGCTGCGTCCGATGTGCCGGCGAAGTACAAGTCCGAGCCGTGGGCCCGGCTCGGAGTCAACGTCGACCATGACTTCGAACCGCTCTACATCATCAGCCCCGACAAGAAGAGCACCGTCAGCGAGCTGAAAGGCCTGCTCAAGGACGTCGACGAGCTCTACCTCGCCACGGATGGTGACCGCGAAGGCGAGGCCATCGCCTGGCACCTGCTGGAAACGCTGAAGCCGCGCATCCCGGTCAAACGGATGGTCTTCCACGAGATCACCGAGCCGGCCATCCGTGCGGCCGCCGAGCACCCCCGAGACCTGGACATCGATCTCGTCGACGCCCAAGAGACGCGCCGCATCCTGGACCGGCTCTATGGCTACGAAGTCAGCCCGGTGTTGTGGAAGAAGGTTGCCCCCAAGCTGTCGGCGGGCCGGGTTCAGTCGGTGGCCACCCGCATCATCGTGCAGCGCGAGCGCGACCGCATGGCATTCCGCAGCGCGTCGTACTGGGACGTCGTGGCCAAGCTGGACGCCAGCGTGTCCGACCCGAACGCCCAGCCACCGACCTTCATCGCCCGCCTGACCAACGTCGATGGTCTGCGGGTGGCGACCGGACGCGACTTCGACTCCCTGGGGGCGCTACGCAAGGCGGACGAGGTGGTGGTGCTGGACGAGGCCAGTGCCACCGCGCTGGCCAACAACCTCCAGGGCGCACAGCTGAGCGTGGCGTCGGCCGAGGAGAAGCCCTACACCCGCCGCCCCTATGCGCCCTTCATGACGTCGACGCTGCAGCAAGAGGCGGGCCGCAAGTTGCGGTTCTCCTCCGAGCGGACGATGAGCATCGCCCAGCGGCTGTACGAGAACGGCTACATCACCTACATGCGAACCGACTCGACCACGCTGTCGGAGTCGGCGATCAATGCCGCGCGCACCCAGGCGCGGCAGCTCTACGGTGCGGAGTACGTCTCCCCGTCGCCGCGTCAGTACACCCGCAAGGTGAAGAACGCGCAGGAGGCGCACGAGGCCATCCGTCCCGCGGGTGAGACGTTCGCTACCCCGGACGCGGTGCGCCGCGAACTCGACGGCGACGAATTCCGGCTTTACGAGCTGATCTGGCAGCGCACGGTCGCCTCGCAGATGGCCGATGCGCGCGGGACCACGCTGAGTCTGCGGATCGAAGGCAGGGCGGGCGACCAGCAGGTCGTCTTCTCGGCGTCCGGGCGGACGCTGACCTTCGCGGGCTTCCTCAAGGCCTATGTGGAGACGGTGGACGAATTGGCCGGCGGCGAGGCTGACGACGCCGAGCGGCGGCTGCCCCACCTGACGCCCGGCCAGCGTTTGGCCGCCATCGAGCTGACACCGGACGGGCATGCCACCAACCCGCCCGCCCGTTACACCGAGGCGTCTCTGGTCAAGGCGCTCGAGGAGCTGGGTATCGGCCGCCCATCGACCTACTCCTCGATCATCAAGACCATCCAGGACCGTGGCTACGTGTACAAGAAGGGCAGCGCCCTGGTGCCGTCCTGGGTCGCGTTCGCCGTAATCGGTTTGCTGGAACAACATTTCGGCCGCCTGGTCGACTACGACTTCACCGCGGCCATGGAGGACGAGCTCGACGAGATCGCCGCCGGCAACGAGCGACGTACCAACTGGCTCAACAACTTCTACTTCGGTGGCAACCACGGTGTGCCCGACTCGGTGGCCCGGTCCGGTGGCCTGAAGAAACTCGTCGGCGTCAACCTCGAAGGTATCGACGCCCGAGAAGTCAACTCCATCAAGGTTTTTGATGATGCACAGGGTCGGCCGATCTACGTTCGGGTGGGCAAGAACGGGCCTTACCTCGAACGAACGATCATCGGTGAGGACGGCGAGCCGACACCGCAACGGGCCAATCTCAACGACTCGCTCACCCCCGATGAGCTGACTCTGGAAGTGGCCGAAGAGCTTTTCGCCACCCCGCAGGAGGGGCGCGTGTTGGGGGTGGATCCGGAAACGGGTCACCAGATCGTCGCCAAAGACGGCCGGTACGGGCCCTACGTGACCGAGATCCTGCCGGAACCGCCCGAGGATCCGAGCGCCGAGCCGGCCAAAAAGGGTAAAAAGCCAACCGGTCCCAAGCCGCGCAGCAGTTCACTGTTGCGCACCATGGATTTGCAAACCGTCACGCTCGAGGACGCGTTGAGGTTGCTGTCGCTTCCCCGCGTAGTGGGGGTGGACCCCAATACCGGTGAGGAGATCACCGCCCAGAACGGCCGCTATGGGCCATATCTGAAGCGCGGCAGCGATTCTCGTTCGCTGAGCTCTGAAGAGCAGATGTTCACGGTGACGCTCGAGGAAGCGTTGAAGATCTATGCCGAACCCAAACGTGGTGCGCGGCAAAGGGCTTCGGCGCCACCCCTGCGCGAATTGGGTAACGACCCTGTCTCGGGCAAGCAGATGGTGATCAAGGACGGCCGATTCGGACCGTACGTCACCGACGGCGAGACGAACGCCAGCCTGCGCAAGGGCGACGACGTCATGTCGATCACCGATGAGCGCGCGTCGGAACTATTAGCCGATCGCCGGGCTCGCGGTCCGGTCAAGCGGGCCGCCAAGAAGACGGCCCGAAAGGCGCCGGCGAAGAAGACGGCGGCCAAGAAGACCGCCGCGAAGAAGGCGTGAAGCGCGGCTAACCGCTAGCCCGCGCCCAGGCGTTCAAGCGTTTCACGGGAAACCGTATCGACTGAAACGAACCGTTGATACCGTCGGGCCATGTCCGGCACCCACACCGACCACACCGAAGATTCCCGCCCCGCGCGCGCCACCGGTCGCCCGGGCGATACCTCGCCCTTCGCCCTCGGTCTGCTCCTGCGCCGCGCCCACTGGCACGCGGCCGCGGTGATGTCGGAGGCGCTGCGGCCGCTCGGCATTGAGTTGCGCCATTTCGCGGTGCTGATCGTCCTGGCCGACCGGGGCCCCACTCGCCAGCAGGACCTGGTGGAGGCGACGGGTTCGGACAAGGCCGGAATCATGCGGGTGGTAGACGACCTAGAACGCAAGGGGTTGGCAATACGTAACGCCGTTCCCGGTGATCGGCGGGCTCGGGCGGTCGAGATCACCCCGCAGGGTCTGGAGCTATTCGATGCCGCGCACGCCGCCGCGGAACCGCTGGCCGCGCGGCTGGTCGCAGGCTTGAAGCCGGGTGAAGCCGAGCAGCTCAAGGACCTGCTGACCCGCCTGGTCAACTAGTATTGAATGAAACAGTATTGAATGATACGATCATATACGTAGGAATCCAAACGGACAGCGAGGTGCGTGATGGACGTATATGAGGCAGTAACGACCAGGCGGGCGGTACGTGGATTCATCGATCGGCCAGTGCCCAAGGAAGTTCTGGAGCGCGTCCTCAAAGCCGCGGCCTGGGCGCCGTCGGGTTCGAACATCCAGCCCTGGAACTGCTACGTCGTGACGGGTGCGCCGCTGGCCGAAATCAAGAAACGCGCCAGCGAACGGGTCGCCATCGGCGACGACTGGGACGAGCCCGAGTATCAGATGTATCCGCCGGCCATGAAGGCTCCGTACCGCCAGCGCCGCGCGGCGTTCGGTGAGCAGCGCTACGGCGGGCTCGGCATCGCCCGCGACGACGTCGAGGGCCGGCAACGCGCCGCCGTGGCGAATTGGGACTGCTTCGGCGCACCCGCCGCCCTGTTCTGCTACATCGACCGTGACCTGGGTTCGGCGCAGTGGGCCGACGTCGGCATGTATCTGCAGACCGTCATGCTGCTCCTGCGCGCCGAAGGGCTGCACAGTTGTGCGCAGATGGCGTGGTCGGTCTATCGCAAGACCGTCGCCGACGTGCTGTCGCCGCCCGACAACCTGATCCTGTTCTGCGGCATGTCGATCGGCTACGAAAACCCCGAGCAGCGTGAGGATCGTTACCGTCGGGCGCCACTCGACGAGACGGTCACGTTTGTCGACGGCTAGTGGCTGGCCTCGCTGGGAATCTCTTCGGCTTCGTCTTCAGCTTCGTCTTCAGCTTCGTCTTGGTCGGAGACTTCCTCGGCATCCGGGGGAGCGGGGGCCAGGTTCAACGGCCGGGCCAGCTGGGTGGGTGCGGCGCGGCCGCGCAGCTCCACGACCTCGCCGACATCCCAGCACAGCGCCTCGGCGTCCAGCGCGCCGCTGACCGCGATCGCCGACGCCAGCACGTGGCCCTCTTCGAGTTTGGCCAACTCCGTGAGTCGAGCCGCCTCGTTCACCGGGTCGCCGATGACGGTGTATTCGAACCGGGCCTGGGCGCCGATGTGACCGGCGATGGCGCGGCCCGCCGACACACCGATGCCGAATTCCGCCGAACCCAGCACCGGCAAGAGCTCGTCGTGCAACTCGCGGGCGGCCGCCAGGGCGCCACCTGAAGCGTCGGGGTGTTCGATGGGCGCGCCAAAGATGGCCAGCGCCGCGTCGCCCTGGAACTTGTTGACGAAGCCGCCGTGGCGACCGATCGTGTCGACCACCACCCGGAAGAACTCGTTGAGCAGGCTGACGACCTCGGCGGGCGGCCGCGTCGCGGCCAGCTGGGTGGAGCCCACCAGGTCCACGAACAGCACCGCCACATCGCGCTCCTGCCCGCCCAACTCGGTGCCGCGCTCCAGGGCCCGCCGCGCCACGTCTTCGCCCACGTAGCGGCCGAACAGGTCACGGAGCCGCTGCCGCTCGGACAGATCGCGGACCATGTCGTTGAAGCCGGCCTGCAGCAGGCCCAGTTCGCTGGCGTCGTAAATCTGCATGTGTGCGTTGTAGTTGCCGCGTTGCACCTCCGACAGCGCCCAGCGGAGTTGGCGCAGGGGGTCGGCGATCGACATCGACACCAACAGCGTGCTCACCGCTCCGATGACCAGAGCCGCCAGCGCGAGCAGCAGGATCGGGTTGAACAGAGTGTCGGGGGTGGTGTGCAGCAGGGATATCTTGTCCGACACGACGGCCAGCACGATGGCCAGCAACGGCACCGCCGTGGACAGGATCCAGGTCAGCATCAACCGCAATATGACGCCGGGCGCCTTGACATTCTCCGGGACACCGCTGCGCAGCGCCGCCACGGCCACCGGCCGTAACACCCGCTCGGATTGCAGATAACCGATGATCGCCGTGGCGGTGGCGCCGAGCGCGGTGGCAACGATGACGACGGGCGCCGAGTGGCGGGACACCGACCAGCTGGCGACGAGGAACACCACGCTGCCGATGAACCACGCCGCCGCACTGGTCAGCGTGCGGTAGAAGGGCATCCGCAACGCACGGCTGCGGGCGAGTTCGGTTGCCGCGGGATCGGTCTCGGCGAGCAGGTTGTCGCGGCGTTGCCACCGGAAGACCGGGACCAACAGGCGCAGATTCCAGACGAACCCGGCGAAGAACAACAAAATCACCGACGCGATGAAAATCGCGACGTTGAGCGTCGGCAGGTCCTGCAACTCGATGCGTTCGCTCGGCGGCAGGCCGTACCGCAGGAACCCGAGCACGAACAGGCCACCGATGATGTCCGCCTGCAGCATGCTCAGGGAGAAAACTGGCCACGGGGTACGCACCACCCACCGGGCGAATGCGCTGATTCGCCTGGGCAGAGTTGCCGCGTTAGCCATGTGCCCACCGTATCGGGAGGCGGGGACTCGTCGGAAACTTCTTTGCGGCCCGGCAAGTCGCCGAAATGGGCCGAAAGGTGGTTCAAGATCACGGAATTGTCGCGAAACGATGGCCGATCGGTATCTGTCGGTGAGGGTCACTACTGTTGCCGATGATGTCCGGGGTGTTTACGCGGCTGGTAGGCCAACACGCGGTGGAAGCCGAACTGCTGGCCGCGGCTCGCGCCGCCCGCGGTGACACTGATCACAACGACGCCGGCGCCGGGACTATGACACATGCCTGGCTCATCACCGGCCCGCCCGGTTCGGGACGTTCGATAGCTGCATTGTGCTTCGCGGCCGCGCTGCAGTGCATCTCCGACGAAGACCCTGGGTGCGGGCTCTGCCGGGCGTGTACGACGACGATGGCAGGCACCCACGCCGACGTGCGGCGGGTCATTCCCGAGGGCCTGTCCATCGGTGTCGACGACATGCGCGCGATCGTGCAGATCGCCTCGCGCAAGCCCACCACCGGTCGACACCAGATCGTGGTCATCGAGGACGCCGACCGGTTGACCGAAGGCGCCGCCAACGCCCTGCTCAAGGTCGTCGAAGAGCCCCCGCCGTCAACGGTTTTCCTGCTGTGTGCGCCATCCGTCGACCCTGAAGACATTGCGATCACGCTGCGCTCCCGCTGTCGTCACGTCGCGTTGGTGACTCCGTCGACCTCGGCCATCGCGCAGGTGCTCATCGACGGCGACGGGCTCGATGCGAAGACAGCCAACTGGGCGGCTTCGGTCAGCGGCGGCCACGTGGGTCGGGCGCGACGACTGGCCACCGATTCCGACGCCCGTCAGCGGCGCGAGCAGGCGCTGGCGTTGGTGCGCGATGCCGTGACGCCGGCGCGGGCGTACGCGGCTGCTGAGGAGATGGTCGCGGCCGCCGAAGCCGAAGCTGTGGCGCTGACCGCCGAGCGGGCGGAAACCGAGACCGAGGAGCTTCGCACGGCTCTGGGGGCCGGCGGCACCGGCAAGGGCACCGCCGGGACGATGCGCGGCGCGGCGGGAGCGATCAAGGACCTGGAACGGCGGCAGAAGTCTCGTCAGACCCGCGCCTCGCGTGATGCGCTGGACCGCGCCCTGATCGATTTGGCCACGTATTTCCGCGACGCCCTCCTGGCCGCGTCCAACGCGGGAGGAGTGCAGGCCAACCACCCCGATATGGCCGACCGCGTCGCCTCCCTGGCCGGCCACGCCGCCCCCGACCGACTGCTGCGTTGCATCGAGGCGGTGCTGCAGTGCCGCGAGGCGTTGGCCACCAACGTCAAGCCCAAATTCGCTGTTGACGCCATGGTCGCAACCATCGGTCAAGAACTGCGCTAGACTCGGGCCGCCTGACGCCGCCTTAGCTCAGTCGGTAGAGCGATTCACTCGTAATGAATAGGTCAGGAGTTCGATTCTCCTAGGCGGCTCCATCTGCGTCATGACGACGACGCATTAATTACTGCCCCGAAAAATTAGGTAGTCAACTACTCACGCCCTCCCGTCATTGCCTCAATACCGTCTGGTCAGGGCGGTGTGCAGGCCGGCAATCCAGCCCGGCTAGCCAACCGATTGACAACGACGCGGTTGGGGAGGGCAGCAATGTCGTATGTACTTGCAATACCGGAGTCGGTAGGTGCGGCGGCCACGGACCTGGCGCGCATCGGATCGATGTTGCGGGCCGCGAATGCGGTGGCGGCAGCCTCGACGAGCACCGTGCTCAGCGCGGCCGGGGACGAGGTTTCGGCGGCGATAGCCGCGCTGTTTTCCGGCTACGGGCAGGAGTATCAGGCGCTCAGTGCCCAGGCGTGGGCATATCACGAGCGATTCGCGGCGGCTTTGACTGGGGCGGGGGCGGCTTATGCCGCGGCCGAGGCGGCTAACGCAAACCCGCTTGAAGCCCTCTCGCAAGGCGTGCTGAACGTGATCAATGCCCCGACAAATGCCTTGTTGGGTCGTCCGCTGATTGGTAACGGCGCCGACGGCGCCGCCGGGACCGGTCAGAACGGTGGGCCGGGCGGGTTGTTGTTCGGCAACGGCGGCAATGGCGGCTCGGGCGTTGCCGGTGGCGGCACGGGTGGGCGAGGAGGGGACGCCGGACTGTTCGGCGACGGCGGCCGCGGCGGGACCGGCGGAACCGGTGCGACCGGGACTCAGGGAGTCGATAACGTCACGCGCAACGGGGGTGTCGGCGGCGTCGGCGGTCGGGGCGGGGCGGGCGGCGCGGGCGGATTGTTGTGGGGCAACGGCGGTGCCGGCGGCACCGGTGGCACCGGTGGTTGGGGCGGCTACGGCGCCGGCGCTCCGAACGCCGCCGTTGCCGGCGGCACCGGCGGCACCGGCGGCGCCGGAGGTATGGGCGGCATCGGCGGCCCCAACTTGTCCCTATTCGGCCACGACGGGGCCGCAGGCCAGATGGGCGACGGCGGCCGCGGTGGCAACGGCGGCAGCGGTTCGATCATCGGAGGCACCGGCGGGTTAGGCGGCGATGGGGGCACGGGCGCCAACGGTGGGCGTGGCGGGGACGGAGGCAGCGTCTCCGTCCAGACCAGCGGCATGAACGACAGCAGCTCCTACGGGGGTAACGGCGGTAACGGGGGCACCGGTCTCGCGGGCGCCGGTGGTGCGGGTGGCAACGGCGGTAGCGCGTACATCTCGGCCGGCGGAGGAACAGGAGTCGCCGTCGGCGGTCAGGGGGGGCACGGCGGCGCTGGTACCACCGTCGGCGGCGCCGGCGGTGACGGGGGACCTGGCTCGATCATGGGTTATACCTATGGACCGGGAGGCGGCAGCGGTTATGCCATCGGTGGCGCTGGCGGTACCGGCGGAACTGGCCCGACCGGCGGTCACGGCGGCGACGGCGCCTATGCATTGAACTGGGGAAGCGGAAGCGCCACCGGCGGTCACGGCGGCACGGGCGGCACCGGGAGTCCCGGCAAGGGGGGTAGCGGCGGTGAGGGCGGCGACGCCCGGGCGACTACCCTGGCTCAGGCCAGTGCAGGCCTCGGCGGTGCTCCGGGCACCGGTGGCGGCGGCTCATTCGGTGTGTCAGGAACGGCCAGTCAGCTCTAGGTACGCCTGTGGTGCGCTAGTCGCTTCCACTTCACTCGGCTGTTGTCCAGTTGCTGAAACAGTCGCGCAAGACGCTTTGCCCAGTCCCGCTGCGATGAAATGATTGGTCTGCGGCAAATCGAAGGGGACGCAATGCTTGCACTCAAATTCACCCTGCAACGGGGGATCGGCGTCCTCATCGCCGGCCTGGGCGTGGCCGCTTTGCTGGCCGGCGGGTCGATCGCCGCAGCGCCGCCCGCGAACGCGGGCTGCGTATACGGCGGATTCGGAATTATCAGCAAGTGCGACGGCCCGGTCCAGCCCGACGGCACCTGGCAGCGTTGCGTGGGATTCATGAACCTGATTCAGCGCGGCGCCAGTTCCTACTTCGCCCCCGATAAGCAGTGCGACGTGCTCGGCCCGGGTTTTCAACCTGCTGGCGCCTTCGCCGACCCACCCGACCACATCGACGACTGAGCGTCCCGCGTCTGTTCGGCATGCTGGCCTACCACGGCCGCGCCGAACGTCACGCTGGCTCGACGTTCACGCCTGAGCGCCACCCCAGTGTGACGCTGGGTGATCGCTGGCTGTGAGCGACGTTAAGCCGGGCGCACCGCCAAGTCCGTTCCCGCCGCAGCCAGGAAGTCCGGGGCCGCCATCAGATAGGACATCGGCAGCTCAGACGGGCGCCAGAAAGCCGACCGGTCCCGCCGCAATGCAGACCGCCAGCGCGGCGGTGTTGGCTCGTACGGTGATGACGTCGCCAGCGCCGGGCAGTCGGACGTAAACCCGGTTGAGTCCCGGGTGGACCGGAACCTTCGTGTCAGGGCCCTCGCTCAACGCCACGGTCATGGAGCCGTCGATGTTGGCCAGGTAATTCAGTTCGACAGTCCAGTCGGCCGGCAGCAGCGGTCCGTCCAACAGCAATTGGGCCGGCCGGTCCGGCTGCGCGAAGTACCCGCACTGCGGCATCGGCCCCGGCACGATGTGGCGGACCCACGTCACTCTCGCATCCACCAGCACGCCAGCGCTGTTAAACATTCGCAATTGCGTTGTAGCGCTGGCGAATTCAGGCCTGTCGGCGAGCAGGCCGAACATGTTGCTGGCCAGGTTCTCCGGCCACGCCACCCGTTGCAGCACCAGCGGATCGACCTCCTGATCCAGCAGCGGCGCATTCGACTCCAACTGCGCGGCCGCCAAGCTCGCGC
Source organism: Mycobacterium bourgelatii (assembly GCF_010723575.1). Taxonomy (NCBI): domain Bacteria; kingdom Bacillati; phylum Actinomycetota; class Actinomycetes; order Mycobacteriales; family Mycobacteriaceae; genus Mycobacterium; species Mycobacterium bourgelatii. The sequence goes on along the minus strand of NZ_BLKZ01000002.1, from coordinate 149,691 downwards.
GGGCATTCTTCAGGTACGGCTCCGCAGGGTTGTCGCGCCAGGACGTCAGGAAGGTGGCCGTCGAGTACAGGCAGCTGGCCAGAAACAGCGCGGCCACAACGACTGTCACGGCGCCGCGGGCCGGCGACGCATCCAGCCAACGCGCGCCAGGCCGGTTCGGCGCCGTGAACGCGACGGCGGCCAACAGCGCCAGGACGACCACGAGATCCGGGAAATACCGCAACGTTTGGGCCAATTCGAGTGCGGTGAACCGCGATGACCGCATCAGGTAGATGGGCACCTGGCAGGCCAGGGCGTAACCGACCGCGGTCACCCAAACCGGTCCGATGCGCTGCTTGCGAACCAATGAAAAAACAAGCAGCGCAACCAAAACCAGCCAGCCGAGGGCCATGACCGCCGGCGGGGGAGTGGCCCACGGCGACGCCGGTGCCCACCGATTCCACTCCCACGGCCCGCCGGCCAGCCCCGGCACGATGCCGTGGGTGATCGAGCGGCGCAGCAGATCCCACGTCATGCCCAGGTCCGAGCTCCACCGCCGCTGATCCACCACGGCCAGATACAGTCCGGCCCAGGCGACCGTCAGGGTCAGCGACGCGACCCACAACCGGAATCCGGCCCGCCACACCGTGCGCAGCGACCGTCCGTCACCAGCCACGTGACACACCAGCGCGGCAACCACGAATGCGACGAACGGAATCACCGCCGCCTTCTCAAAGAACAACAACCCGCCGAAATAGACCAGCACGCCCGTCACCGCGTACCGCTGGTTGCCCGTTCGGACCAGCAGGATCGCATCCGCGCACACCCACGCGAGCGCCGCCAGCATCGGCAGCGAGTTCAGCGCCGCCGCCCACCACGCGAACCCCGGCACACCCAGCGGCGTGAACAGCGCGAACGTCAGCGGGATCAGCAGAACCGGACGCCAGCCGAGGATCACGTGCAGCGCGCGCAACAGCGACAGCGACGCCAACAACTGCAGCACCACCAGGCTGATCGCCGGCCCGGTCCAGACCAGCGGGGCCAGCCGGATGATGGCGCCGGCGACCAGGAACGCCGCCGGCATCACGTGCCCGTCGTGGTCGTCAAAGAGGTACCCCGGAGACAGCAGTCCCTGCGTGCTGGCCCTGCCGACCAGAATCAGATCGTCCCAGTAGAAATAGCCGCCGAACGCCAGCGCGGCGCGGACACCCAACTGCACAACGATCAGCGTTGCGGCCAACAGAACGACCCGCCGGTATGGTGGGCCGGTGCGCGCACTGGTCACCGGGGCAGCCGGTTTCATCGGGTCGACGCTAGTCGACCGCCTCCTCGCCGACGGCCACACGGTGGTTGGCCTGGACAATTTCGCAACCGGCCGGGCCACCAACATCGAGCATCTCGCCGACAACCCCGCCCACACCTTCGTCGAGGCGGACATCGTCACCGCGGACCTGGAAGCCATCTTCGAGGCGCACCGGCCCGAAGTGGTGTTTCACCTGGCCGCCCAGATCGACGTGCGGCATTCCGTGGCGGATCCGCAGTTCGACGCGTCGGTCAACGTGGTTGGCACCATTCGGCTGGCCGAGGCGGCGCGGCGCACCAACGTCCGCAAGGTCGTGCACACCTCGTCGGGCGGATCCATCTACGGCACCCCGCCGGTGTACCCGACGCCGGAGACCGTGCCGACCGACCCCGCCTCGCCGTACGCCGCGGGCAAGGTGTCCGGTGAGATCTACCTGAACACCTTCCGGCACCTGTACGGCCTGGAGTGCTCGCACATCGCGCCGGCCAACGTCTACGGTCCGCGGCAGGATCCGCACGGCGAAGCGGGAGTGGTGGCCATCTTCGCCCAGGCGCTGTTGTCCGGTAAGCCCACCAAGGTGTTCGGCGACGGCACCAACACCCGCGACTACGTGTTCGTCGATGACGTGGTGGACGCCTTCGTCAGAGCTTCCGGCGACCAGGGTGGCGGGCAGCGGTTCAACATCGGCACGGGCGTGGAGACCTCGGACCGGCAGCTTCACACCGCGGTGGCGACCGCCGTCGGCGGGCCGGACGACCCCGAGTTTCACCCGCCGCGGCTGGGTGACCTGCGGCGGTCCTGCCTGGACATCGGCCTGGCGGAACGGGTGTTGGGCTGGCGCCCCCAGGTGGAGCTGGACGACGGAATTCGGCGCACGGTCGAGTATTTCCGCCATAAGCACGGCGACTGACCGGCCGGCCGGCTAGGCGGTGGCTTCGAACGCCAGCACGGCGATGTCGTCGCGCGGTTCCAACTTCGGGACCAGCGTGGCGATGTCATCGATCAGGCCGCGCGCGCCCCTGGCGGCGTGCTCGGCGGCGAAGGCGGCCAGACTGCCCTCGTCGAACGGCATCGGGCCGCGACGTGCCTCGATGATCCCGTCGGTATAGCACAGCAGCGTCTGGCCGGCGCGCAGGTGGACTTCGCAGGCCGCGAAGGTGGCGTCGGGCAAGGCACCCACCAACATCCCGCCATCCGGGCGGACCTCTGCGACGGATCCATCGGCAGGATCGACCAGCAACGCCGGCGGATGGCCGCCGGTCGCCAGGCGCACCTCGAACCCGTCGCCGGAGCTGTCCGGCTCGAAGGTGCCGAACAACACGGTGCAGAACCGCCGCGGCGCGGCCTCGCCCATCATGACGGAGTTGAGTTCGGCCAGTCCCCGGGTCAGATCGGGGTAATGCAGCGCCGCCGCCCGCAAGGTGTAGCGGATCAGCGAGGTCACCACGGCGGCCTCCGGGCCGTGACCGAGCACGTCGCCGAGGAAGAACCCCCAGCGGTCGCCGCCCAGCGGGAACACGTCGTAGAAGTCGCCGCCGATCTGGCGCGAGGACGCCGCGCGGTAGTAAGAACCCAGGGCCAAGCCATCGATGGTCGGCAGCGACGGCGGCAGCAAGGTGCGCTGCAGCACCGCCGCATACTCTTCGGTCAGGTCCCGATCGTGCTCGGCGATACCCCGGTCGCGCACCGCATCGTCGCGGTCGACGCGGGCCTGGTCGCGAGCGCGCCGGGCTTCGTCACGGTCGAGTTCGGCGTTGTCGCGGATCAACTCGGCGCTGTCGCGGTCCCGTCTGGCCTCGTCGCGCGCGTCTTCCGCGGCCCCACGCCGGTCCTGCTCCGCACTGAGCACATCGAAATACGACAGCCGCAGCTCGAGTTGTTCCATGACTATCGCGGCGAGATTCTGCAGGATCTCCAGTTCCTTGGCCGACGCGGCGCGTGCGTCCCGATCCATCACGGCCACCGCGCCTAGCCTGTGCCCGTACCGGGTCACGATGGGGGCGCCGGCGTAAAACCGAATCCCGTGCTCGTGCACGAACTGATTGCTGGCAGTCCGGGGATCGGTGAGCGCGTCATTCACCACAACCGGAGTGTCGGCGAGCACGACCGACGCACATAGCCCGACGTCACGCGCAAGCTGGCGCACTTCGCTTTCCATGCCGTGCGCCGCGATCCGCAAAATCCGGTCACGATCGACGATCGCCACGGTGGCCATCGGCACGTCGAAGATCTGGGTCGCCAAGATCGCAATGCGTTTCAGGGCCGTCTCGGACGGCAGATCGGCCCGCAGGTAACGATCGACGGCGCGCAGCCGCGCCGCTTCGATAGCGATGTGCGATTCGATGTTCCCAGTCATCGTCGTGTAGTCCTCGGCCTGCCGGTTGACCCAAAAAAAGGACGCCCGTGACTCTTGTTCCCCGCGCGGCTCAAGCGCAATCTGTCGGGCGGATCACGACGATCGGACGGGCCGCTGCAGACTACCGGGCTGCGGTGTCCGTGGCGAGCCCCTGCGGTGGAGCGGGCACCTGGGCGGCCTCGATGGCCACCGCGCGAGCGAGCCGGGCGTAGCGCAGTTCCAGGTCCTTGAACCGCATGTAGGTGCTCAGCGTGGTGAAGCTGAACGCCATGATCAGCCCGTACAGCATCAGGTCGGTGCCGCGGCGCACCCCGAACCAGTGCGCGACCACGGTCGTATCGTCCGGTCGCAGCACGGCGTAGATGCCGGCCAGGACGAACAAGACGTAACCCACCTTGACCCAGGCCCGAGCCCGCGCGCTGCGGCGCGAACGCAACAGGAACACCAGCAGCGCGATGATCGACCCGATCAGCAGCACCTGAATCCAGTTCATCGTCTGATCCTCCCTCGCAGGAACCCGTCGAAAAGGATGTTGACGCCGTTCAGCAACGGCTGCCCCTTCGACTTCGAGTACTCGGTGTAGAGCACCTCAACGGGGTGTTCGGTTACGCGCCAACCATTTTCGGAGATCAAGACGATGAATTCGCTGGCGTGGCTCATGCCGCTCATGGTGAGGTTCAACCCGTCGGCCACGGTCTTGTTGAACACCCGCAGCCCGTTGTTGGTGTCGGTCAGGCCCAGCCGCCGGCCGCGCCGGCTGATCCGGGCGGCGGTGCGCAGCACGATTCTCTTCAACAGCGGCGGCCGACTGGCTGCGGCCTGTTCGAAGTCCTGGGCGAACCGCGTGCCGATGATGATGTCCACGTCGCCCTCACGCAGGCGGTCGACCATCGCCGCCACATCCTTGACGCGGTGCTGCCCGTCGGCGTCAAAGGTGGCGAACACCTGTGCTCCGGGCTGCTTGCGGGCGTACTCGATGCCGGTCTGGATGGCCGCCCCCTGGCCCAGGTTGATCGGGTGACGCACCAGGTGCGCCCCGGCGCGCAGGGCGATCTCACCGGAGTCGTCGCTGCTGCCGTCGTCCACGCAGACGACGTTGTCGAAAACCGATCGCAGATCGGCGATCACCTCGCCGATGACCGCGGCTTCGTTGAAATCGGGGACGACGACCCAGACGTCCGGATAGTGCGTTTCGGGGTTCTTGTTCAAGACCATCAGTGCCCCACAAGTTACACGCTGTCGGGGGGTGAACCGGTGGATGAGCGTCCGGCGCGTGCCAACGCGGTCAGGTGTACGCCGATTCCGACCAACGGACCGCACAGCAGGCCGACCACCGTCCGCGTCTCCAAAGCCAGCGGCAACATCAGCAACAACCCCGAGGCCACCGTCGCGCCGACCCAACCCGACGCGTAGGCGCGGTGCATGGCCGCGGCCACCGTGGCGGCGCCGGTGAGCGTCAACAGCGCGATGGCCAATGCCGCGGCGGTGAGCCACGCGAGCAGCGCGCTGCTGGCCTGATACTCGGGTCCGAAGACGACACGCAGCAACCAGGGACCCACCAGCCCGGCCGCCAGCACGCCCACGGCGCCGATGCCGCCGATCAGGGCTGCCGGTGAGATCAGCGCGCGGAGGCGATGGCTGCGCTCGTCGACGAAATGAGCGATGAGATTGCCCTGCATGGCGGTCAGCGGAACCAGCAGCGGCGCCCGCGTCAGCGTGACCGCCAGGATGACGACGCCGCCCGCTGGACCCAGGTCGTGGGATGACGTCAACTTGAGCAGCACCGGGAACCCCATCACCAGAATCGCGCTGGCCCCCGCCGCGGTGATGGAATGCGCGGCGCCGCGCAGGAACGTCGCGGTGCTGCCCGGCGTGAGCAGGTGCGCCGCCGCGCGCGACACCGGTGACGCCAGCAGCATGATCAACCAGGCGGCCGAACCCGCGACGGTTGCCCACAGGAACCCGACCAGCCCCCAGCCGAGCACGAACGTCACGGCGGAAACCGCCACCCTGATGACGGCGTCGGTGACCATCAGGGCGCCGTACTGGCTCCAGCGATTGGTGCCGGCCAGCATGCCCAACAGGGTGGCGTGCAGACAGAACCCGGCCAACCCGATGCTCAGCAGCGCCACCGACAGCCAGCGCGATTCGGCGAAGACCCGTCCGCTCCACAGCGGTGAACTCGCCGCGATCACGACGGCGGAGGCGATGCCGACCAGCCCGGCAACCCGCAGCGGATGGGTGCGGGCGGCGCCGTCGGGCAGAGCGTCGAGGTATTGCATGGCGCGGACTTCGCGGGTGGATTCCTGCAACAGGCCGTTGGCCGCCCCGGTGACCAACCCAAACGCACCCCAGAACACTCCGAATATGGAGAAGCCGCTGGGTGCGAGGTCGCGGGCGGCCAGGTAGATCACCGCGTAGCCGCAGAGCGCGGTGATCGCCGTCGCGGTTCCGACGCGCGCGACGGACCCGCGCGTGACCGCTCCCGCTGGAGCGGCCGCGGGGCCCCCGACTTCCGTCACGTGGAAATCGTAGGCGGACGCGGCACCCGTGCTGGTCAGGCCGGGCTGCCGCCGCGGCGTTGATGCTGCGGATTTGGCGGGAATGTGCGAGAAGTCGCCGCCAAGAGCGCAGAGTCATCCCTGAAGGGGTGGGGTCTTCGGCGGGATTCGCAGTGCGCACTTGAATAATTACCGGCAGATCGGGCCGCCGGAGCCACCCAGAAAGGGTCCATGACCACATTCCGCATATTCGCCGCCTCACTGGTGGTCACCGTGGCGGCGTTGGTTGTCGGCTTCCTGTACGGCGGGCCAAAAGCGCTGTTCTTGCTGGTTGTGTTGGGTCTGCTCGAGATATCGCTGTCGTTCGACAACGCGATCATCAACGCGACGGTGCTCAAGCAGATGAGTCCGTTCTGGCAGCGGATGTTTTTGACGGTTGGGATCGTCATCGCGGTATTCGGAATGCGGCTGTTGTTCCCGCTCGTCATCGTCTGGGTCAGTGCCGACCTCGACCCGGTCCGGGCCTTGCGGTTGGCGCTTGGTCCGCCGCCAGGCGGGGCACTGGAATTCCCGGACGGCTCACCCAGCTACGAAAAGCTCGTTCAAGCCGCCCATCCGCAGATCGCCGCCTTCGGCGGAATGTTCCTGCTGATGCTGTTCTTGGACTTCATATTTCACGACCGTGAGATCAAATGGCTGACGTGGATCGAGGCCCCGTTCGCGCGTGCCGGCCGGCTGGGTCAGTTGCCGGCGATCGTGGGCGGGACGACGTTGATCCTGGTCGGCATGCAATTGACGCACGGCAACGAGGAGCGCGCCACCGTGATGACCGCCGGTGTGTTGGGCATGGTGGTCTACCTCTTGGTCAACGGACTGAGCCGGGCATTTCGGCCGCCAGGAATAGACGACGCAGACGACGAGGACAAGGACTCCCAAGCGTCAACCCAGCAGCGCAGGGCGCTTGGAAAGGCCGGATTCACCTTGTTTTTCTATCTCGAGGTGCTCGACGCAGCCTTCTCGTTCGACGGCGTCACCGGCGCGTTTGCCATCACCACCGATCCGATCATCATTGCGTTGGGCCTCGGCCTGGTCGGGGCGATATTCGTGCGGTCGATCACCATTTATCTCGTCCGCCAGGACACGTTGGACACCTACGAGTACCTGGAACACGGCGCGCACTGGGCGATCGGCGCGCTGGCCTTGATCATGTTGGCGTCGGTGGACCACCGACTGCATGCCCCCGAGTGGGTTACGGCGTCGGTGGGCATCACCCTGATCGCCGTGGCGTTCCTCTCGAGCTTGAGGAGCAATCGCCGAAAAGCGAACGCGTAGCGGGCTTAGTGCCCGCTGGTCTTGAAACGCTCGATGGAGCGCTGCACCTCGGCTTCGGCCGCCTCGCGACCGACCCAGTCGGCGGCCTTGACGTACTTGCCGGGTTCCAGGTCCTTGTAGTGCACGAAAAAGTGCTTGATCGCGTCGAGCTCGAAGGTCGGAACATCGCCGATGTCCTGGATGTGGTCCCAGCGGTTGTCACCGGCCGGCACGCACAGCACCTTGTCGTCGCCACCCGCCTCGTCGACCATCTGGAACATGCCCACCGGACGGGCCTCGACCAGCACGCCGGGGAACAGCGGTTCGGGCAGCAGCACCAGCGCGTCCAGCGGGTCGCCGTCCTCACCGAGGGTGTCCTCGATGAAGCCGTAGTCGGTCGGGTATGCCATCGGCGTGTAGAGGTAGCGATCCAGCTTCACCCGACCCGTTGCATGGTCGACCTCGTACTTGTTGCGCTGACCTCTCGGAATTTCGATGACTACGTCGAACTGCACGGGTCGGCTCCTTACACGAGAAAGGCAAATGCGTCGGGGGACACCCTAGTGCAGCGGGTGCCGCGCGGCTGTCGCCCGGCCGGTTCGGCAGAATGATTCCAGAACAGCTCGGCCCACAGGGCTAGCAGGGGCTTACCGGATCGGAGGAGCATGGGTCCCAGGCGTTGGCGCAAGACCACCCACGCGCTCGTGGCGTTGGCTGTGCTGGCGTTTGTCGGTGCCATCGTGGCCGGGGCGGTGTACTTCACCACGGGTGGCCACGGGACCAGCAGCGCGCGGACGACCGTTCCGCCGCCGCGGCCGCCCACCGTCAAGCCCGGGGTGACACCGGTCGCCGACACCGCGGCGATTCCCGAGCCCGGCGGCGTCAACGCGGCATTGGAACAGGTGGCGGCCGATCCCAATCTGGGCAAGCTGGGTGCCCGCATCAGTGACGCCTTGACCGGCAAGGTGCTTTGGCAGCTGGCCGACGACCTGCCCTTGATTCCGGCGTCGACCAACAAGACCCTGACCGCGGCGGCTGCGCTGCTGACGTTGGACCGTCAGGCCCGGATCAGCACGCGCGTGGTGGCCGGCGGCCCGGCCGGCTCACCCGGGGGCAACGGGGTCATAGTGCTGGTGGGCGCGGGCGACCCGACGTTGTCGGCCGCCCCGCCAGGCGTGGAGACCTGGTACCACGGCGCGGCACGCATCAGCGACCTGGTCGACCAGATTCGCCGCAGCGGCGTCACGCCCACGGCCGTGCAGGTCGACATCTCGGCGTACAGCGGTCCGACGATGGCACCCGGATGGGACCCGGCCGACGTCGACAACGGTGACATCGCACCGATCGAGGCGGCGATGATCGACGCCGGTCGTATCCAGCCGACCACGGTGAACTCGCGCCGCTCCAAGACACCGGCGCTGGACGCCGGGCGAGAGCTGGCCAAGGCGCTCGACCTGGACCCGGAGACGGTCAAGATCGGTTCGGCACCTCCCGGCGCGCGCCAACTGGCCGTGGTCCAGTCGGCGCCGCTGATCCAGCGCCTGTCCCAGATGATGAACGCCTCCGACAACGTGATGGCCGAATGCATCGGCCGGGAGGTCGCGGCCGCCATCAACCGGCCGCAGAGCTTCACCGGCGCCGTCGACGCGGTGACCAATCGATTGGGCACCGCGCACATCGACACCGCGGGAGCCCAACTGGCGGACTCCAGCGGCCTGTCGGTGGACAACCGGCTGACGGCGCGCACCCTCGACGCCACGGTGCGGGCAGCGGCCGGGCCGGACCAGCCGGCCCTGCGCCCCCTGTTGGATCTGCTGCCGATCGCCGGCGGCAGCGGCACACTGGCCGAACGTTTTCTGGACCGGGCCACCAACCTGGGTCCGGCCGGCTGGCTGCGCGCCAAGACCGGCTCGCTCACCGCCGTCAACGCGCTCGTCGGAGTGGTGACTGACGCCAGCGGACGGGTGCTGACGTTCGCCTTCGTCTCCAACGACGCCGGGCCGAACGGCCGCAACGCCATGGATGCGCTCGCGACCAAGCTCTGGTTCTGCGGATGCGACGTATGAGCGCGCCGTCGGAGGTGACGCTCGGGAATGCGGTCGATTGGCGCTTCGCCGCCACTGTCGGTCAGCGGCTGGCCCGGCCCGGACCGCCGTCCAGCGACTACACCCGCCGTCAGGCTATCGACGAGCTCATGGTCGCCTCGGAGAAGGCCGAACCGCCGGTGCGCGACGTAACCGGCCTGATCACCGACGGCCCGGTGCCGCCCGCGCGGGTCATCGACCGGGGCGAGTGGATCAAGGCCGCCGCGGAGTCGATGCGGGCCATGACCAACGGGACTGAGAAGCCGCGGGGGCTGGTGACCGGGCGGATCACCGGCGCGCAGACGGGTGCCGTACTGGCCTTCGTGGCCACCGGCATCCTGGGCCAGTACGACCCGTTCACCCCGCCAGAAGGTTCCGGAAAAGGTCCTTCAGCAGGCGGGCAAGCTGGCGGCGGCACCCTGCTTCTGGTGTATCCCAACGTCATTGCCGTAGAGCGCCAGCTGAAGGTGGAGCCGTCCGACTTTCGGTTGTGGGTGTGCCTGCACGAGGTCACCCACCGAGTGCAGTTCACGGCCAACCCCTGGATCACCGAGTACATGGCGCAGTCGCTGGCCCTGCTGACCAAGGAACCCGCCGACGACATCGGCGAGGTCGCGCGCCGGTTGGCCGATTTCGTCCGCAACCGCGGTGACGTGTCCGATGAGGGCAGCCCCGGAGGAATCCTGGGGCTGATGCGCGCCGTGCAGTCCGAGCCGCAGCGGAAGGCACTGGACCAGCTGATGGTGCTGGGCACGCTGCTGGAAGGTCACGCCGAGCACGTGATGGATGCCGTCGGCCCGGTGGTGGTGCCGTCGGTGGCCACCATTCGCCGCCGCTTCGACGAACGTCGGCAGCGCAAGCAACCACCGCTGCAGCGGCTGGTGCGCGCGTTGTTGGGCCTCGATGCCAAGCTCAGCCAGTACACCCGCGGCAAGGTATTCGTCGACCAGGTGGTGAGTCGCGTCGGGATGAAGCGATTCAACGCGATCTGGTCCGGGCCCGAAACGCTGCCCCTTCCTGCCGAAATCGAACACCCGCAACGATGGATCGACAGGGTGCTATAGCGCGGCTGCGCGCGGCTGTCGAGCGGTTCTTGAAGGAGCAGCTCGGCGGGACTGCTGGGGACGGCGCACGTTGGTGCGTCGGCTTGTCCGGTGGCCCGGACTCGTTGGCCCTGACGGCTGTCGCGGCGCAGTTGCTACCCACCACCGCCCTGATCGTCGATCACGGCCTGCAGCCCGGATCGGCCGACGTCGCCGAAACCGCTCGGACGCAGGCGCTTTCGTTGGGATGCGTTGCGGCGCAGGTACTTCGGGTCGAGGTCGGCCCCTCCTCGGGCACCGGCGGCGGCCCGGAGGCGGCGGCGCGTAGCGCTCGCTACGCCGCCCTGGAGTCTGGCCGAGACGGTCCCGTGCTGTTGGCCCACACCCTCGACGATCAGGCCGAGACGGTGCTGCTCGGACTCGGCCGCGGATCCGGGGCCCGCTCGATGGCCGGCATGCGCCCTTACGACCCGCCTTGGTGTCGGCCGCTGCTGGGGGTGCGACGCAGCGTGACCCACGACGCCTGCCGTGAGCTTGGGTTGACCGCCTGGCAGGACCCGCACAACAGCGACCCCCGCTTCACCAGGACCCGGCTGCGCGCCGAAGTGCTGCCGCTGCTGGAGGAGGTGCTGGGCGGGGGCGTGGCGGAGGCCCTCGCCCGTACCGCGACGGCGCTGCGAGAAGACAACGACTTCATCGACGCGATCGCAGCGCAGGCGCTGCCGGATGCCATACGCGGAACGGGGCCCGACGCACAGCTGGATGTCCGTTCGCTGGCCGCACTGCCCGACCCGGTGCGCCGTCGCGTGATTCGCGGGTGGCTGTTGTCCGGCGGTGCGATTGGATTGACCGACAAGCAGATCCGCGCAGTGGACCTGCTGGTCACCGATTGGCGCGGTCAGGGTGGGGTGGCCGTCGGCTCGAACCTGCCGGGTCAGCGCTTGTTCGCCGGCCGCCGAGACGGCGTGCTTGCCCTACGGCCCGAACCGATCTGACGCCCCGCGTGAGTTGGCTGCCACAGCGCGTGAGAATCTGAGGACGTGACGGCGGAGCTGTACCAGGGGGACATCAAGTCCGTACTGCTCACCACCGAGCAGATCCAGGGGCGCATCGCCGAGCTTGGTGAGCAAATCGGCAACGACTACCGCGCCTTATCCGGCAGCGGCGAGCCAGACCTGCTGTTGATCACCGTCCTCAAGGGTGCGGTGTTGTTCGTCACCGACCTGGCGCGAGCGATCCCCCTGCCCACCCAATTCGAGTTCATGGCGGTGAGCTCGTACGGCTCGTCGACCTCGTCGTCCGGTGTGGTTCGGATCCTGAAGGATCTTGACCGCGATATCCACGACCGCGATGTGCTGATCGTTGAGGACGTCGTCGACTCTGGGCTCACGCTGTCCTGGTTGTTGCGCAATCTGAAGAGCCGGCATCCGCGGTCCCTACGGGTGTGCACGCTGTTACGCAAGCCCGAGGCGGTGGGCGCCAACGTCGACATCACGTACGTCGGCTTCGACATCCCCAATGAGTTCGTCGTCGGCTATGGGCTCGACTACGACGAGCGCTACCGCGACCTGTCCTACATCGGAACGCTGGACCCCCGGGTCTACCAGTAGCCCGTTAATCCAGCTCCCAGACCGCTGTCACCGAAAAGTTCACCGTCTGCTGGCCCGGTTCCAGGGGCAGGGTGGACGCGCGCGGGGCGGGTGCCTGGGGCGCTTCGACCGGCGCCGGACCGGTGGATTCCGAAATCGAAATCACTTTGCCCAAGGTGAGTCCGGACAGCTCGGCGTACTGCTGGGCGCGGTTCTTGGCGTCGTCGTAGGCGCGCGCTCGTGCGTCCTTCACCAACTGCGAGTCGTCCGCGATCTTGTAGCGCACGGCGGTAATCCGAGTGGCGTCGCCGCCGGTATCGATGATGAGCGCGAGCAGTCGTGAGGCGGTATCGGCCGGGTGGATCTTGACCTGGATCGCGTTGTCCGCGCGGTAACCGGTGATGGTGGGACTTCCGCCGGGCTCGGCGATGCTGTACTGGGCCTGCAGGATGACGTCGGTGGTGCGGATGTCCTTGTTGTCCATCCCAGCGCGGGTCAGCGCTTCGATGACCGCTCGCTGCCGGCCGTTGGTTTGATTCATGGCGCTGGTGACGTCGCTCGCCGTGAACGAGATGGTGATATCGGCGGTCAGCGTGTCGGGAACACCTTGAACTTGTCCGGATCCGACCACGGTCACTTGGCGCGGACTGGGGTTGGATGCCGACGAACTCGGAATGTGCGAGTCGCAGGCAGCCATGGTGGCGGCGGCCAGCACGATGCCCGCCGACGCGATTGCCGTGCGGACAAATTGCGCGGAACTCCGGAAGATCGGCATGCCTGGCACCCTAGCCGCTCAATCTGTCAAATTGGCGTCGCCTGCCGTAAGTGTTGACGACACTTTTTGTTTACCTTGCGTTCAACAATGCGTGCCTAAAGCGATATTTGCGTGTCCATGAGCTACGATGCCATTGCACTGCTCGATATGTGACGTGAGTAACGCCCAGCAAACCGTTGTGGCGTTGGTCAACTTTTGTGTCTTTGAGTTTCCTGACAGTCGACTTCATCAGGTAAACGCATTCCGCAGCGAATTCATGTGCGAATCGCGAGTGCGAACGAGTCATCGCCCCTGACGCCGCTGAGCGCATGGCTTCTGCTGAGTCAGCCGGCGGGACGTCGCCGGCCGTTCCGGGCGTGTGCGCCCAGTCCGTTCCGCGCCTCGGCCCATCCTATGGGATGTACTCGCGTTCAAAAACACTGGGTCCGCGGGCGCCAGACCGCGCCCTTGTATGCGGTCGAAACCGTGCCGCGCAGCTTTTTGACCTGCGCTGTTGAGCAGTCAAACTACACCGCGAAGCCCTGCGTTCAAGGGCCTGTGCCGCGACGCGTTCATCGTGGCGAGGCCGACATCATAGCTGCCTCGCGCGGACCGGCTTGACTCCCAAGGGAACTCACTCATATGATCCTCATAGACCTCTCAAATATGAATTCAAGTGGCGCAGCCAATTCCCGCCAGCAAAATGAACAATTCCTAACTCGCAGTGAACAAGTGCGCGCCCGGGGCGATTTTGCTGTGTGTCTGCCTTAATGTTGCCTGTGATGAGATCAGCGACGAGTGGCCGCGCGTCATTGGATCGTTGGTTGTTATCGATGCAGAGTGCATTAAGGAAGGACTCGTAAATGTCGACCGTTTTCGCAGAACCAGAGGTATTAACGGGTGCTGCCGGCGAGTTGATGTCCATCAATGCAGTGATGCGCGCCGGCACCGCAGCCGCTGCCGGTCCGACGACCTCCGTGGTTCCCGCCGCCTCCGATTTGGTCTCGCTGATGGCGGCCACACAGTTCACCCGCCACGCGACGCTCTTCCAAGAGATCGCGGCCCACGCGGTGTCGGTGCAGGAGCAGTTGGCGCTCACCCTTGGTGTCAGTGGCGCCTCATACGGCATTACGGAGGCGGCCAACGCCGCCTCGGTTGGGTAGAAAGCGGCTTCACGTGGATTTCGCAGCGTTACCGCCGGAGGTCAACTCCGCCTTGATGTACGCCGGCCCCGGCTCGGGACCGATGCTGGCCGCCGCCGCAGCCTGGGAAGGGCTGGCCGCCGAGTTGCAGTCGGTTGCCTCTTCCTACCTGGCGGTGGTCAATGGCCTTACCGATGGACCATGGCACGGGCCCTCCGCCGCGGCGATGGCGGCCGCTGCCCTGCCCCAGATTTCCTGGCTCAACATTGCGGCCGGGCAGGCCAGCGAGGTCGCCGCCCAGGCCATTGCGGCCTCGAGCGCCTACGAGGCCGCGTTTCTGGCGACGGTGCCGCCACCGGAGATCGCGGCGAACCGGGCCTTGCTGGCCACGCTGATGGCGACAAACTTCCTCGGCCAGAACACCGCGGCCATCGCGGCCACCGAGGCGCAGTACCTGGAGATGTGGGCGCAGGACGCCGCCGCGATGTACAGCTATTCCGCTGCTACGGCGGCCGCCACACAACTGCCGCAGTTGACCCCGCAGTCCACGGGAATCAGCATGGCCGGTTTGGGTTCCCAGGTTAACGCGCAGGTCAGCGCGCTCAACGCGGCGGCTGCCGCGCAGGGCATGGGCAACATCCCGACGACCCTGAGCCAGATGGCCGGGCTGACGAATCTGCCGCCCTGGCTCGCCGACCCCGCGGCGGCGCTCGGCCTGACCGGACACACGTGGACCCCCGACGGCTCCGGACTCGTCTTGAACGGAATGCTGGGCGACGTCGTCGAGGGCATCACCGGGTCGGCAACCGTCGACGGCAGCACCATTTTCGACGCCTACATCCGATTGGCTTCGCCCGCTCGTCTGTCCACGACGATGATGAAGGATCTTGACGGCCTGGCGCACTCGTTCATCCCCAACCTTGGCAAGGCGGCCGAGGGCGCGGCCAAGGCGGCAGGGGACGCCGCGGCCGCGGCGGTTCCGGCGCTGGGAAATGGCGCGGGCAACATCCTGGGGACCGGGCTGGGCGGGATTACCGGCACCGCGTCCAAAGTCGGGGCGCTTTCGGTTCCGGCATCGTGGGCCAACGCGCTTCCCGGTGCCGCCAATCCGGTCAATGTGGCGCTCAACGGGCTCACGTCCGGGGCGGCCGCCGAATCCGCGGTCGGGGGCTTCGGTGGCGTGCCGCTCATGCCCGGCGCCGGAACCGGCCGCAGCGTGGCCAACTTCGCCGCTCCCCGGTACGGGTTCAAGCCAAGTGTCGTTGCCCAACCGTTCGCGGGCGGATAACGGTCCTTACGGCAGATATTGCGGGCAATAGGCGGTGATTGCCGCGTTGATCCCGGCGTTCGCCTGGGCGGGAGTGACTCCTGAATTGCCGTTCACGGTCGCGGCCGCGGCGTCACCGGGAGTTGCACCGTTTTGCAGGCTCGAGCACACGGCGCGGCCGGTGGCTGCGGCGGTGCCGGGATCGGTGACGGTGATACCCGGAATCTGTGACAACGAATTGATGAAGGTCTGGTCCGGGTTTGCCTGGGCTGGCGGGGCCGGTTGCGCCGGCGCCGGTGCGGCTTCGACGGGCGCAGGGGCCCGCGAGGCCGGTGGATTCGCCTGCGGGCTGGGCATCGATCGAGGCGCGGCCGGCGGCTGGTACGCGGGCGCCTGAGCGGGGGCCGGTGCCGCTGGTGGCATAGATTGCGGGGCCTGAGCAGCCGGTTGCGCCGGGACCGGAGCGGGTGCTGCAACCGGCGGACGTTGCGCGGGTGCCGGGGCTGCCACCGCCGAAGCCTGCTCAGTGGCGGGGCGGTAGTTGTCGGCCGTGAAGTCACTGGCGCCGATGGCCGTCAGCGCTACTACCGATGATGCGGCCGCAAGGATCCGCCACCGATTGCCTCGCCGCCGGTTGTCGGTGTCGGAGGAGGCCGATGCACCGCTCTTCAGCGGCCGCAACGCCATGGGCCTGGGCATGGTCAGCGCGAATGCCTCGGGATGCCTGCCGGATTGGGCGGCACGGACGAACGCGTCGGCGAAATCGGAGCAGCGCGCGAACCGGTCGGCCGGATCCTTCGCCAGAGCCTTGGACAGCACCGGGTCGAACACCCTGAGCATGGGGCGGGTTTCGGCCAACGCCGGTGGGCGCGCGGTCAGGTGGCGGCCGATCACGACGGCTGGATTGGTGTGCGCGAACAGCATTGATCCGGTCAGCAGCTGGTAGACGGTGGCAGCCAGAGCGTACTGGTCGGCGCGTCCGTCGATCGGCTCGTCGGTGAGCTGCTCGGGCGCGGAATAGGGGACGGTGCCGATGGCCATGTTCGTGGCCGTCAGGCAACTGGTTTCATCGATGCTTCGGGCAATTCCGAAGTCGCCCAGCAGGATTCGCAGGTCACCGTCTTCCGGTTCGGCAAGCAGGATATTCGCCGGTTTGACGTCGCGGTGTAGCACGTTGTGGTGTTCATGCGCATAGTCGAGAGCGCTGGCAATGGCAGTGACTATCGCGGCAACCTGATCCGCCGGCATGCCGACCGGATAGTGCTCCTGTAGCAGCGTGGCCGCGTCGGTGCCGTCGACGAAGTCCATTGCGATCCACAGCTGTCCGTTGAATTCGCCGCGGTCGTTGACCCGCACGATGTTGGGATGCCACAGCGTGGCCGCGAGGTCGGCCTCTCGGATGAAGCGCTGGCGAAACGCGTCGTCGGCCGATATGTCACTGCTCAGTACCTTGAGCGCTTCGCGCCGCGGTAACCGCGGGTGGTCGGCGAGGTAGACCTCGCCCATGCCGCCTGCACCCAGGGGTCGGACGATCGTGTATCCGGCAAACACGTCGCCCTCATGGAGACTCATGCTGAGTTCTTCGTGAGCCAACGCAACCACCGCACCGTCTATACCTGCGCACGGCGCATCCTCGGCGCCGAGCGTGCGATCTGAGTATGACAGCGATTCACTGTCCGTACACCTTCTGTTAACCAACACATAGCTAACGCTTAAACTTCTTCGAAGATGCCACGCCAGCCTCATTCGTCACATTAGCCACACCGATCACAGCCCGTGGACTTCGAAAGTCGCAGGAGCCAGCAGGAATGTCGCCAGGTGGCTTACGGCGTGACCAGAATCTTGCAGTGCCGATCGGGATCGGCCAGGTCGTCAAACGCCGCGCCCACGCCCTCGAGCCCTACCTCCCCGGTGATCATCGGGGCGACGTCGATGTGTCCCTCGGCCAGTGCGTGCAACGATGCGGCGAACTCCTCCGGGGTATAGGCGTTGCTGAACTGCACCGTGATCTCTTTGGCGATAGCAAAGAACGGGTGAACGGTGTCGGCCTGCATGCACACGCCGGCGACCACCAGCCGGCTGCCGCGCCGGGCGCGACGCATCACGTCGTTGATGATGCCCGGCACCCCGACCGCCTCGAACACGACGGCGGGTCTGACCGAGTCGAACGGCGAGCCCTGCGTCGGGTCGATCGTCTGGTGCGCGCCCATCTGCCTGGCGAGGTCGCGCCGCTTCGGCGAAAAGTCTGATGCCACGATGTTTTCCACGCCTCTGACGCGCAACGCCGCGATGATGGCGATGCCGATCGGGCCGCAGCCGATCACCAACGCCGTCTCGCCCGACTCGATCCCGGATTTGTTCACGGCGTGCAAGCCCACCGCCATGGGCTCGGCCAGGGCCGCGTGTTTAGGGTCCAGACCGTTGGGGATGGGCAACAACAACGGCGCCGAAAGCAACATCCGTTCCGCGTACCCGCCCACCGTGGTGTTGCTGAAGACGATCGGCTCGACGCCTTTCGCGGACAACACGACCGGGATCGACGTCACCAGGGTGCCCGGGGGATGTGTTTCGGTGTCGGGGCCGGCCTCGAGTACCTCGGCGCTGAACTCGTGCCCCAGGAACACGTCCCGGTTCAGGTCGAGATCCATGCCGCGGCCGTGGGCCACCTCATTGCTCAGCGCCACCACCTCGGCGCCGTGGGCCGCGAAATGCAGGTCGGAACCGCAGATCCCGCACGCGCGCACGCCGACGAGCACCTGGCCCGGCCCGGGAACCGGATCGGGCACGTCGTCGCGGTAGACCATCCGTCCGTCGCGCAGGACCGAGGCGCGCATCAGCTGTCCGCGCCCTCGTGCTCGGCGACATGCTGGGAAATCGCTTGCACGACGGCCTGGCCGGCCCGGCCGATCAATTCGTCCCGCTTATCCTTTGCCCACTCGTGCGATGCGCGCGGCGCTGCCAGTTGGCCCTTGAAGTACGGAATCACCTTGCGGGCGAACAGATCGTAGGAGTGGTACGTCGCCTGGGGTGAGGCCCAGTCGTGACCGAGCAGCAGCAGGGTGCCAAAACCTCCTGACCTCTCCAACAGGTCTTCGATGTGGGCGATCGCGTCTTCCGGTGTGCCGATGCAGCAATTGCCTTTGGCCGCATACTCCGCGACGAACTCCCGGGGGGACTGGCCGCCTTCGACCGTGTTCGCCAACGGGACAAAACCGGCGGCACCGAAATAGGCGGAGAAGTCGAGCAGGCCGTAAGTGCAATCCTCGATCGCCTGCTCCCGGGTGTCCGCCAGATGCATGATGCTCAGCACCCGCCAATCGCGGCGGTTGGGCTCGTCGCGGCCCACCTTGGCGGCCTGCTCGCGCACCACCTCCCAGGTGTTTTCCAGCGCCGCGTAGCCACCGGGAACCGACATCGACAAGGACAGCAGCGAGGTGCCCAGCGCACCGGCCAGTCGTGGCCCAGACGGCGAAATCATGGCGGCCGTAGAGATTTCGGGATAGGGCCAGGTGTACGGGCGGATATGCAACTGGGCGTCGCGCAGCGTGAACCAGTCCGAGTGGCGGTCCACGCGTTCTTCGGGAGCGGCGCGGAACAGCGCCAGGATCGCCTCGAGCGACTCGTGCATCATCCGCCGCTGATCGATCGGATCGATGCCCATCATGTACGCGTCCGACGGCAATGCGCCGGGGCCGGCGCCGAACATCACCCTGCCGCGGGTCAGATGGTCCAGCAGCACCCAGCGGTCGGCGACCATCAGCGGATGGTGGTAGGGCAACGACACCACGCCGGTGCCCAGCCGGATGTGCTTGGTCCGCTCCGCGGCGGCCGCGATGAACACCTCCGGGCAGGCGATCAGTTCATATCCGCCGGAATGGTGTTCGCCGAACCAGGCCTCGTCATATCCCAGCCGGTCCAGGGCGACGACGCGCTCCATATCGTATTCCAGTGCGACGGTAGGGGATTGGCCCGTCGGATGAAACGGGGTGATGAAGACTCCGAATCGCAGCGGTGCGCTCACCAGTCCACTCCTTTGAGATATTCCAGCAGTGCCGCGTTGATCTCGTCCGGCCGCTCCTGCTGCAGCCAGTGCCCGGCACCTTCGATCATCACTTCGCGGTAGGGTCCCGTGATCGCTCGTGCGGCGCGGTCGCGCGGGGTGAAGCCCAGCACCGGGTCGCCCGTACCTCCGATGAACAAGCACGGCACCGAAATGGTGGAGTCTGCGAGTTCGGAAGTGGTCTCCCAATTGCGGTCGAAGTTGCGATACCAATTCAGGCCGCCGGTGAAGCCGGTGCGGCTGAATTCGCTGACGTAGTAATCGAGTTCGTCTTGGCTGATCCACGAGGGCAGGCCGTCGGGTTCGGGGAGGCGTTCGATGAACCCTTCGGGCCCCGGCGCAACCATCCGCAGGCCGGCGCGTTGGCCGTCGGGGTCGTCGGTGAGCTTCAAACTGCCCATCATGCGCCGCATCGTGCGGGCCGGGTCGGCGTCGAGTTCGGCGTCGGCGACGCCGGGCTCCTGGAAATACAAGATGTAGAAGAAGTTGTCGCCGAAAATGTCGCGGAACGCCTGAGTTGGCGGCTTCCTCGATCGCGTCACCACCGGCACGCTCAGCGACGCGACGCCGGCGACTCGGTCGGGGTGCAGCAGCGGTGCGTTCCACACCACCACCGAGCCCCAGTCGTGGCCGATCCAGACCGCCTTGTCCGCGCCGACGTCATCGAGCAGTCCGACGATGTCGCCGGTCAAGTGGTGGATGTCGTACGCCTCGATAGGCTCTGGACGCGACGAGCCGCCGTACCCGCGCTGGTCGGGAGCCAGCACGTGGTAACCCGCCTCGGCTAGGACCGGAATCTGGTGGCGCCAGGAAAAGGCCAGTTCGGGAAAGCCATGGCACAACACCACCACCGGTGCGCCGCGGTCCCCGGCCTCGACCACCCGCAGCTGCACGCCGTTGGCATCGACTAACCGTTCGGTTGATGCGCCCATCGTCTCACCAAATCACAACGGCACGACGCAGTGAAGGGGGCACAGACGGGCCAGAGAACTGCCACCGGGTTGGATATCGGGACCCCCAAGCGCATCATCTACAAGCATGCGGCTGGACCACGTGGTGCTCTGGACGAGCGACCCGCGAGCTTCGATGGACTTCTACACCCGGGTCGTGGGCCTAGCACCCGTGCGGTTTGAAGAATTCGAGGCCGGAGAGGCGCCGTTTCCGAGCGTGCGGGTCAGCGACGATTCCATCATCGACCTGATGCCTCGACAGGGCGCCGCCCCAACCGAGTCGATGACCAAGGTCGCGGGCAGCGCCGGTCACCCGGTCAATCACGTCTGCATCGCGATGTCGAAGGCTGAGTACGACGAACTGGATCGGCGGTTGCAGGCAGAGCACATCGACACCAGCGCCCGACTGAACCACTCCTTCGGGGCCCAGGGCTGGGCCCCGCAGGGCTATTACTTCCCGGATCCGGACGGCAACGTGATCGAGGCTCGTTATTACCAATAGCGGGTAATCACCACGGTGGGTGTGCCGCCCGTCTGGACTGTCACACTTGCCTGACGGTCGACATGGTCGCGCATTGGGAACTGCCGGTCGTTGTCTGGTCGGGACCCGTCGCAACCGGGATGGGCGGTAACCTGGACATTTCGAGCTGCATGCACGTATATACGGAAGGACCTGGCCGGCACGGCCGATGATTGATGAATCGGAAAAACGTTCTCCGCACCGTAACGATCGTGGCTGTCGTGGTGCTGCTCGGCTGGTCGTTCTTCTACTTCAGCGACGACACCCGAGGCTATAAGCCGGTCGACACCTCGGTGGCGATGGCGCAGATCAACAGCGACAACGTGAAAAGCGCGCAGATAGACGACCGGGAACAACAGCTGCGGTTGACCCTCAAGAAGGGCAACGACGAAACGGAGAACTCCGACAAGATCATCACCAAGTTCCCCGCCGGCTACGGCGTCGACCTGTTCAACGCGTTGAACGCCAAGAACGCCAAGGTCAACACCGTTGTCAACGAGGGCAGCATCCTGGGTGAGCTACTGGTCTATGTGCTGCCGCTGTTGTTGCTGGTCGGTCTGTTCGTGATGTTCTCCCGCATGCAGGGCGGTGCCCGCATGGGCTTCGGCTTCGGCAAATCGCGCGCCAAACAGATGTCCAAGGACATGCCGAAGACCACGTTCGCCGACGTCGCCGGCGTCGATGAAGCGGTCGAGGAGCTCTACGAGATCAAGGACTTCCTGCAGAACCCCAGCAGGTATCAGGCGCTGGGCGCCAAGATCCCCAAGGGTGTGCTGTTGTACGGTCCGCCGGGCACCGGCAAGACGCTGCTGGCCCGCGCCGTGGCGGGTGAGGCCGGCGTGCCGTTCTTCACCATCTCCGGCTCCGATTTCGTCGAGATGTTCGTCGGCGTCGGTGCATCCCGCGTCCGGGACCTTTTCGAACAGGCGAAACAGAACAGTCCGTGCATCATCTTCGTCGACGAGATCGACGCGGTTGGTCGACAGCGCGGTGCCGGTCTCGGCGGTGGCCACGACGAACGCGAGCAGACGCTGAATCAGCTGCTGGTCGAGATGGACGGCTTCGGCGATCGCGCCGGCGTGATCCTGATCGCGGCCACCAACCGGCCGGACATCCTGGACCCGGCGCTGTTGCGGCCGGGCCGCTTCGACCGCCAGATCCCGGTCTCTAACCCCGACCTGGCGGGGCGTCGGGCGGTCTTGCGGGTGCACTCCAAGGGCAAGCCGATCGCCGAGGACGCAGACCTGGACGGCCTGGCCAAGCGCACCGTCGGCATGACCGGCGCCGACCTGGCCAACGTCATCAACGAGGCGGCCCTGCTGACCGCCCGTGAGAACGGCACCGTCATCACCAGCGCGGCCCTGGAAGAGGCCGTCGACCGCGTGATCGGTGGCCCGCGTCGCAAGGGCCGGATCATCAGCGAGCACGAAAAGAAGATCACCGCCTACCACGAGGGCGGTCACACCCTGGCGGCTTGGGCGATGCCGGACATCGACCCCGTGTACAAGGTCACGATCCTGGCCCGGGGACGTACCGGTGGACACGCGGTGGCCGTTCCCGAGGAAGACAAGGGCCTGCGGACTCGCTCGGAGATGATCGCCCAACTGGTGTTCGCGATGGGCGGACGAGCCGCCGAGGAACTGGTGTTCCGTGAGCCGACCACCGGCGCGGTATCCGACATCGAGCAGGCCACCAAGGTCGCGCGGGCGATGGTCACCGAATACGGCATGAGCGCGCGGTTGGGCGCAGTCAAGTACGGCACCGAACACGGCGATCCGTTCCTGGGCCGCACCATGGGTAACCAGCCGGACTACTCGCATGAAGTCGCCGGTGCCATCGACGAGGAGGTCCGCAAGCTCATCGAGGCGGCGCACACCGAGGCATGGGAGATCCTCACCGAGTACCGCGACGTCCTGGACACGCTGGCCGGTGAGCTGCTGGAGAAGGAGACCCTGCATCGGCCCGAGTTGGAGGGCATCTTTGCGGGCGTCGAGAAGCGACCCCGGCTGACGATGTTCGACGACTTCGGCGGGCGCATTCCGTCGGACAAGCCGCCGATCAAGACCCCCGGTGAGCTCGCCATGGAGCGGGGCGAACCATGGCCGCCCGAGTCGGTCCCCGAGCCGCCGTTCAAGGTGGCCATCGCGCGGGCGGCAGAGGCCGCCAAGGCCGCCGAGGCCGAGGCGGGCGGCAACGGGGCCAACGGGTCCCCGGCCGCCGGTCCTAAGCCCACTCAGCCCGACTACGGTGCCCCCGCCGGTTGGCACGCGCCCGGATGGCCCCCGGCGCCGGGTCGGCAAACCCCTTACCAGACCTATCCGCCGTCCGATCAATCCAAGCCGGATTCCGACGAGTCATCCGAGCAGTCGGAGAAGGACGTAAGTCGTTCCAATCCGCCGGCCCACGGCTGACCAAACGGAGGAATGCGATGACGCAGCTGGACTCTCGGTACACCAGCGAGGGGGCACCAGTGTTCGACCAAGTACGCGCCGAGGCCGCCGTCCGCGACCTGTTGGCCGCCATCGGGGAGGACCCGGACCGGGAAGGTCTGCGCGAAACCCCGGCGCGCGTCGCGCGCGCGTACCGGGAGATGTTCGCCGGCCTGTACACCGACCCTTCCTCGGTGCTGACCACCATGTTCGACGAGCAACACGACGAACTGGTGATCGTCAAGGAAATACCGATGTACTCCACGTGTGAACACCACCTGGTGTCGTTCCATGGCGTAGCTCATGTCGGGTACATCCCCGGCGACGACGGCAGGGTGACCGGACTGTCGAAGATCGCCCGACTGGTCGACCTCTATGCCAAGAGGCCGCAGGTGCAGGAGCGGCTTACCAGTCAGATCGCCGACGCCCTGATGGCGCGACTCAACCCCCGCGGCGTGATCGTGGTGGTCGAGGCGGAGCACCTGTGCATGGCGATGCGCGGGGTGCGCAAGCCCGGTGCCACTACGACTACGTCGGCGGTACGCGGTCAATTCAAGAGGGATGCCGCGTCCCGAGCCGAAGCGCTTGATCTCATCCTGCGTAAGTGAGACCCGGTGAACCCGCTGCAACCATGGCCCATGAAGGTTATGGGGGTTCTCAACGTCACTGAGGATTCGTTCTCCGACGGAGGACTTTTTCTCGATATGGACGGCGCCGTAGCCCATGGTCTGGCTATGGCCGCCGAAGGAGCGGACATCGTCGACGTCGGGGGCGAGTCCACGCGACCCGGCGCCACCCGGGTGCAGCCCAAACTCGAGGCGTCGCGCGTCGTCCCCGTAGTGAAAGAGCTTGCGGCGCAGGGGATTACCGTCAGCATCGACACCATGCACGCGGACGTGGCGCGGGCCGCGCTGGAGAACGGTGCGCAGATCGTCAACGACGTGTCCGGTGGCCGGGCCGATCCGGCCATGGCGCCGCTGGTTGCCGAGGCGGGCGTCCCGTGGATTTTGATGCACTGGCGCCCGATCTCCGCACAACGGCCGCATCAGGTTCCGGAGTACCGCGACGTCGTGGCCGACGTGCGCGCCGACCTGCTCGCCAGCGTGGCCGACGCTGAGGCGGCCGGCGTCGACCCGGCAAAGCTCGTGATCGATCCCGGACTCGGTTTCGCCAAGACGGGCCAACACAATTGGGCGCTGCTGCACGCGCTGCCGGAGTTGGTCGGCACGGGCGTCCCGGTCCTGCTGGGCGCTTCCCGCAAGCGATTCCTCGGCGCGTTGCTCGCCGACGCCGACGGTGCGGTCAGACCACCCAACGGACGGGAGACCGCCACGGCGGTCATCACCGCGCTCGCTGCCCTGCACGGTGCCTGGGGGGTGCGGGTGCACGACGTGCGGGCTTCGGTCGACGCCCTGAAGGTCGTCGGCGCATGGCAGAAAGGGCGCGATGGCTGACCGGATCGAATTGCGTGGCTTGAGTGTTCGGGGACGGCACGGAGTTTTCGAGCACGAGCGGGTCGAGGGGCAGGAATTCGTCATCGACATCACCCTGTGGATGGACCTCGCCGAAGCCGCGGCCAGCGACGAACTGTCCGACACCTACGACTACGGCGCCCTCGCTCAACTGGCCAGCGACATCGTCGCCGGCCCGCCCCGCAAGCTGATCGAAACGGTCGGCGGTGAGATTGCCGACCGGGTGATGACGGATCAGCGCGTACACGCCGTCGAGGTAGTGGTGCACAAGCCCCAGGCACCGATCCCGCAGCAGTTCGCCGACGTGGCGGTGGTGGTGCGGCGGTCGCGGCGCGGCGGTCGCGGTTCGGTGGTACCCGCCGGCGGTCCAGAAGGTCGACAGGTATGACCCGGGTGGTGCTGTCGATCGGATCGAACCTGGGTGACCGACTCGCCCGGTTGCAGTCGGTCGTCGACGCACTCGGCGAGGCGGTGATTGCCGTCTCGCCGGTCTATGAGACGGAGCCGTGGGGCGGCGTGCAGCAGGGGCCGTTCCTCAACGCGGTGCTGATCGCCGACAACCCCGGCTGCGACGAACGCGGCTGGTTGCAGCGGGCGCAAGAGCTGGAACGGGCGGCCGATCGGGTACGCGAACAGCGCTGGGGGCCACGCACCCTCGATGTCGACCTGATTGCCTGCCACCAGGGTGGCTCCGGCGGAGGAGCCGAGGTCACCGTGGACGACGAAGCCTTGACCCTGCCGCACCCGCGCGCCCATCAGCGGGCGTTTGTGCTGATCCCGTGGCTGGACGTCGAGCCCGAGGCGCGGCTCACCGTCCCGGGTCAAGCCGGGCCCATCCAACAGCCCATCGAAAAACTGTTGGCCGAACTGGATCCGGTCGAGCGCGACGGCGTGCGGCCGACCGGCCTGACCCTCAAACCCGGGCCGGCGCCCTGATGGGTCCGACGCGTAAACGTGAGCTGGCGGTCGCGGTCGTCGGCGCCGCCGTCGTGGGTTATCTCCTGATCGGGGCGCTCTATCGGTGGTTTCCGCCGATCACAGTGTGGAGCGGGGTGTCCCTGCTGGTGGTTGCCGTCGCCGAGGCGCTGTGGGGGCGATTCGTGCGCGCCAAGATCAACGATGGGGAGATCGGCGACGCGCCCGGTTGGTTGCACCCGTTGGCCGTTGCGCGCAGCGTGATGGTCGCCAAGGCGTCGGCCTGGGTGGGCGCGGTGGTGCTGGGATGGTGGATCGGGGTGCTGGTGTATTTCCTGCCGCGGCATTCCTGGCAGCGGGCCGTCGCCGAAGACACCGGAGGCGCGGTGGTGGCGGCGCTGAGCGCGCTGGCCTTGGTGGTCGCCGCGCTGTGGCTGCAGCATTGCTGTAAGTCACCGCAAGATCCCGGCGAGAACGGCGAGGGTGTGGAAACTTAGCTTCCAGCGGCACCGCTCCGGCACCCGCGCAGGCCCTCTGATGGCCC
The DNA here is from genome assembly GCF_010723575.1 of Mycobacterium bourgelatii. Taxonomy (NCBI): domain Bacteria; kingdom Bacillati; phylum Actinomycetota; class Actinomycetes; order Mycobacteriales; family Mycobacteriaceae; genus Mycobacterium; species Mycobacterium bourgelatii. Next base: position 123,472 of record NZ_BLKZ01000002.1, on the reverse strand, counting down.
CTAATGAACTCGTCGTCGGAATCGCCGGACTGGCGCGACACGCTCGGTGACCTCGCCCGGTACAGTCAGGGGCCATGACCGTTCTGTCCCGCGGCGCCCGGGTCCGGCGCGGCGGCCGCAGGCCGGGTTGGGTGCTTTTGACGACATTGCTGGTTCTGGCGATCGGGGCCAGTTCCGCGCTGGTTTTCACCAATCGGGTGGAACTTCTCAAGCTCGCTGTCATCCTGGCCCTGTGGGCCGCCGTCGCCGGCGCCTTCGTGTCTGTGATGTACCGCCGCCAGGCGGACGCCGACCAAGCGCGGGCGCGTGACATGAAGCTGGTCTACGACCTGCAACTGGAACGGGAAATCTCCGCCCGCCGCGAGTACGAGCTGACCGTCGAGTCCCAGCTGCGCCGCGAGCTGGCTTCCGAACTGCGCGGAGCAGCCGCGGACGAGGTGGCGGCGCTGCGAGCGGAGCTGGCCGCGCTGCGCACCAGCCTGGAGATCTTGTTCGACGCCGATCTGCAGCAACACCCGGCTTTGGAAAACGCGACCCAGAACGGCGCCCAACGCGGTGAGGCACTGGCCGCCGACTGGGTGTCCAGCGATCGGATCCGCGCCGTGCGCCCGTTGGACAACGGCGGCGCCGCACTCAACCGCGCCGACGAGACCGCGATCATCGATGTGCCGGAGGTGCGGGTACCGCCCCCGACCGCGCCGCCCCCGCCGCCACCTCGACAGCCCATACCGACCGTGGAGCGACCCGAGCCGGCCCCGCAACCCGAGCCGATGTCCGCGCCGCGCCACCGGCAGCCGGCCACACCGCCACCCATGCAGCAGCCGGCGCCACCCCAGCAACAGCCGCCACAGCCGTCGGAGTGGCAGCGGCCGCAGCCTTTCCCACAGGCACAGCCACAGCCACAGCCGCAGCCGCCACAGCCCTCCCAGCCGCCGCAGCCGCAGCCGTCCGAGTGGCAACCGGTCACCGCGGAAGGGCGGTGGTTGCCGCCCGGCGCACCCGGCAGCAATTGGGCGTACCCCGAGCCGGTCACTCCGCCTCTGCCGCCGCCTTCCCTTGAGCCCGAACCGCTTGAGCCGAAGGAGCCCGAGGCTGCCGCACCACCGCCCGCACCGTCGCCGGAACCACCCCCCGCTCCGCCGACCGGTCGGCGCCGCCGCCGCGCACGGGATGACGACGAAGATGAGGGCGATATCACAATCGGGCACCCAGACGTTCAGCAAGACGCCGCGCCGCAGTACGGCGGTCGCCGTTCGAGGTCGCGCCACTCGGCCGAATACCGCGACTTCGGGGTGGCGGGCCTAGGGGCCAATCGCAGTTCGAGCCAAGACGAACCCCCGGCGCCACCCGCCCCACCTGCGGCGGAGCCACCACCCCCGCCCGCCGCCGCGGCTCCGGCGGAGTCCGGCAGACGGCATCGCAGTGTGGAAGAGGAGTCGGCCGGCTCCCACAACTTGGACCCGCAGACCGGCGGGCAATCCGTTGCCGACCTGTTGGCACGGTTCCAGATAGACCCGAGCGCCGGCGGTCGGCGGCGGCGACGCAGCGGCTGAGGTGGGTGCCGCCGGATCTATCGACTAAAGTCTGAGTCGACCGTCCGGTACCCGAAGCATGGGACTGGAACGCACGAAAGAAACCTGTGAGGTCGTCTGCGATGGGGCAGTTCGACGGTTTGCGCCCGGCCAGGCTCAAGGTGGGAATCATTTCCGCCGGCCGGGTGGGCACCGCCTTGGGTGTCGCGCTGGAGCGCGCAGACCACGTTGTGGTTGCGTGCAGCGCCATCTCCCATGCGTCGCTGCAACGGGCGCAACGCCGGTTGCCGGATACCCCCGTGCTGCCGCCCCAGGATGTCGCCGCGGGCGCCGAGCTGCTGCTGCTGGCCGTGACCGACAGCGAACTCGCCGGCCTGGTTTCGGGCTTGGCGGCCACCTCGGCGGTGCGTCCCGGGACGATCGTCGCGCACACGTCCGGCGCGAACGGAATCGGAATTCTCGCGCCGTTGACCGACCAGGGCTGTATTCCGCTGGCCATCCACCCCGCGATGACCTTCACCGGGTCGGACGAGGACATCGCCCGCTTGCCGGACACCTGCTTCGGGATCACCGCCGCCGACGAGGTCGGCCGAGCCATCGCGCAGTCGCTGGTGCTCGAAATGGGCGGCGAGCCGTTCTGGGTACGCGAGGACGCCCGCGTCCTGTATCACGCCGCACTCGCCCACGCCAGCAACCACCTCGTGACGGTGCTGGCCGATGCCGTCGACGCGTTGCGGACCGCGCTGCGAGGCGACGAACTGCTCGGTCAGCAATTGGTCGACGACCAGCCCGGCGGAATTGCCGAGCGGATCGTCGGACCGCTCGCCCGGGCCGCGCTGCAGAACACCCTGCAACGCGGTCAAGCCGCGCTTACCGGGCCGGTGGCGCGTGGCGATGCGGCCGCGGTCGCCGGTCATCTGGCCGCGCTCGCCGACGTGGATTCGGAACTCGCCCAGGCGTATCGGGTGAACGCGCTGCGGACCGCCCAGCGCGCCCACGCCCCGGACGACGTCGTCGAGGTGCTGGCGCGATGAAGGACCGCAAGTTCAATCCCGGCGAACTCAACGTGTACGCGGTGCCGACTGAGGTGCGGCAGGTCAGCCGCGCGCTGCGGCACACCGGTCGGCGAGTCATGCTGGTGCCCACCATGGGAGCCCTGCACGAGGGTCACCTCACCCTGGTGCGTGTCGCCAAGCGGGTGCAGGGTGCGGTGGTCGTGGTGTCGATCTTCGTCAACCCGCTGCAGTTCGGTGCTGGAGAGGATCTGGACGCCTATCCCCGCACCCTCGACACCGACTTGGAACTGCTGCGCGCCGAGGGTGTTGAGATCGTCTTCACGCCGTCCGCCGGGGCGATGTACCCCGACGGAATGCGGACCACGGTGCAGCCCGGGCCTCTCGCCGGTGAACTCGAAGGCGCCTCGCGCCCAACGCATTTCGCTGGGATGCTGACCGTGGTGCTGAAGCTGCTGCAGATCGTGCAACCCGATCGGATCTTCTTCGGCGAGAAGGACTATCAGCAGCTCGTCCTGGTGCGGCAGATGGTCGCCGACCTGAACGTCGACGTTCAGGTGGTCGGGGTACCCACGGTGCGGGAGGCCGACGGACTGGCCATGTCTTCACGCAACCGGTATCTGGATTCGGCGCAGCGCGAGGTGGCGGTTGCGCTTTCGGCGGCGCTGACGGCGGGTGCGCACGCCGCTTTCGAGGGCGCCCAGGCGGCATTGGACGCGGCGCGCGCGGTACTCGACGAAACACCCGGGTTGGTGGTCGATTACCTGCAGCTGCGCGGCACGGAGTTGCAGCCGGAGCCGACCAACGGATGCGGTCGGCTGCTGGTCGCCGCTCGGCTCGGTACCACCAGACTTCTGGACAACGTGGCAATTCAAATCGGCAATCTCGCCGGCACCAGCAGTGGGCCGGACGAACTCGCCCAACCCCATTGGAGGAATTGATGTTACGGACGATGCTCAAGTCGAAGATCCACCGCGCGACGGTCACGCAGGCGGACCTGCATTACGTCGGCTCGGTGACCATCGACGCCGATTTGATGGACGCCGCCGACCTGCTCGAAGGCGAACAGGTGACCATCGTCGACATCGACAACGGCAACCGGCTGGTGACCTACGCGATCACCGGCGAGCGCGGCAGCGGTGTGATCGGAATCAACGGCGCCGCAGCACATCTCGTACACCCGGGTGACCTGATCATCCTGATCGCGTACGGGACGATGGAGGACGCGGAGGCCCGCACCTACCAGCCCCGGATCGTGTTCGTCGACGCCGACAACAAGCAGATCGACTTGGGCAGCGACCCCGCGTTCGTGCCGGACAATGCGGCAGAACTGATGAATCCCCGGTTAGGCGCCCGGTAGCCGTGCTCCTGGCGATCGACGTCCGCAACACCCACACCGTCGTAGGACTACTGTCGGGCGCCAAGGAGCACGCGAAAGTAGTGCAGCAGTGGCGGATTCGCACCGAGTCCGAGATCACCGCCGACGAACTGGCGCTGACCATCGACGGCTTGATCGGTGACGACTCCGAGCGACTCAGCGGCGCCGCGGCCTTGTCCACGGTGCCGTCGGTCCTGCACGAGGTGCGGATCATGCTCGACCAGTACTGGCCGACGGTGCCGCACGTGCTGATCGAGCCGGGGGTCCGTACCGGAATCCCGCTGCTGGTCGACAATCCGAAAGAGGTTGGCGCCGACCGGATCGTCAACTGTCTGGCGGCTTTTCACAAGTTCGGCAAGGCCGCCATCGTGGTGGACTTCGGATCGTCGATCTGCGTGGACGTCGTGTCGGCGAAGGGTGAATTCCTCGGCGGTGCCATCGCGCCCGGTGTGCAGGTGTCGTCGGATGCCGCCGCCGCCCGTTCGGCCGCGCTGCGCCGCGTGGAATTGGCCCGGCCCCGCTCGGTCGTCGGCAAGAACACCGTCGAATGTATGCAGGCCGGCGCGGTGTTCGGCTTCGCCGGACTGGTTGACGGCCTGGTTGGGCGCATCCGTGAGGACGTCAAGGGTTTCTCGGCCGGCGACGATGTCGCCGTGGTGGCGACCGGGCATACCGCGCCCCTGCTGCTACCCGAACTGCATACCGTCGATCACCATGACAAGCACCTGACGCTGCACGGTCTGCGACTGGTGTTCGAACGCAATCAGGAGATTCAGCGCGGCCGGTTGCGGACGGCGCCGTAGCCAGAGCCCTGGCCAGGCCCGGTGCCGTGAGCGCAGGCCCGCCGACAGTCATTAAGCTGGCACGTCGTGAGCTCAGCCGATTCATCCCGTGTTGAGGGCCCGACAGACCCGTCAGGTGACCTCCCCGAGCAGTTCCGGATCCGTCGGGACAAGCGCGCTCGCATTCTGAGTGAGGGGCAGGATCCCTACCCCGTCGCCCTGGAACGCACGCACACCCTGGCCGCGATACGCGCCGCGTATCCCGACCTGCCAGTCGACTTCCAGACCGAGGACGTCGTCGGCGTGGCCGGCCGGGTGGTGTTCGCGCGCAACACCGGGAAACTGTGTTTCGCCACGCTGCAAGACGGCGACGGCACCCAGCTGCAGGCCATGATCAGCCTCGACAAGGTCGGCCAGGCCGCGCTGGACGCCTGGAAGCACGACGTCGACCTCGGCGACATCGTTTATGTGCACGGCAACGTCATCAGTTCCCGCCGCGGCGAGTTGTCGGTGCTCGCCGATTCCTGGCAGATGGCCGCCAAATCATTGCGGCCGCTGCCGGTTGCACATAAAGAAATGAGCGAGGAATCGCGAGTCCGGCAGCGTTATGTGGACCTGATCGTTCGTCCGCAGGCTCGCTCGGTGGCCCGGCAGCGCATCGCGGTTATCCGCGCCATCCGCAATGCGCTTGATCGGCGCGGCTTCCTGGAAGTCGAGACGCCTATGTTGCAGACGCTGGCCGGTGGTGCCGCTGCACGACCCTTCGTCACCCATTCCAATGCCCTGGACATCGATCTTTACCTGCGGATTGCGCCGGAACTGTTCCTCAAGCGCTGCATCGTGGGTGGTTTCGACAAGGTCTTCGAACTAAATCGGGTGTTCCGAAACGAGGGTGCTGATTCGACGCATTCTCCGGAATTCTCTATGCTCGAGACCTACCAGACCTACGGCACGTATGACGATTCGGCACGGGTCACCAGGGAGCTTATTCAAGAGGTGGCCGATGAGGCGATCGGCACCAGACAACTACCGATGCCGGACGGCAGTGTGTACGACATCGACGGGGAATGGGCGACAATCCAGATGTATTCCTCCTTGTCGGAAGCGCTGGGCGAAGAGATCACACCCGACACGACGGTGGAACGCTTGCTTGAGATCGCGGCGCGACTCGATGTAGAGATTCCGGACAACCGCGGGTTCGGGCACGGCAAACTCGTAGAGGAACTCTGGGAGCACGCTGTGGGCAACACGTTGACTTCGCCCACATTTGTGAAGGATTTTCCGGTAGAGACAACTCCATTGACTCGCCAGCACCGCAGTATCCCGGGCGTCACCGAGAAGTGGGACCTCTACCTGCGCGGAGTCGAGCTCGCCACGGGTTACTCAGAATTAAATGATCCGGTGATACAACGGGAGAGATTCGCCGACCAGGCCCGTGCCGCAGCCGCTGGTGATGACGAAGCGATGGCACTCGACGAAGACTTTTTGGCAGCTCTGGAGTATGGGATGCCGCCGTGCACTGGCACCGGAATGGGTATCGATAGGTTGTTGATGTCTTTGACTGGCTTGTCAATTCGGGAGACAGTTTTGTTCCCGATTGTTCGTCCGCACTCCAACTGAACTGTTCCTACTGAACTGTACGGTCCGTGTCCGGATTGTGTATTTTGTAGCCATATGGCAGATTAGTAAGCGGGGAGTCTATCCGTACTTCATACAAACTGCACAGGAAGAAACGCGAGGGTAAGCCAATGGCGAAGAAAGTAACCGTCACGTTGGTCGACGATTTCGACGGTTCAGGCGCCGCGGATGAAACGGTCGAATTCGGGCTTGACGGGGTGACCTATGAGATCGACCTTTCGAGCAAGAATGCGGCGAAACTCCGTAACGACCTGAAGCAATGGGTGGCAGCCGGACGTCGTGTCGGTGGGCGCCGTCGCGGGCGTTCGGGTTCCGGCCGTGGCCGCGGCGCGATCGACCGTGAGCAAAGTGCCGCGATCCGGGAATGGGCGCGCCGCAATGGCCACAATGTGTCGACTCGTGGCCGCATCCCGGCCGACGTCATCGACGCATTCCACGCCGCGACCTGACATTTGGGTTTACCGGCGCCCAGGCTCAGGTCTGGGCGCCGGTCTTTGTTTTTGGGCGCTGTTCGCTGGCGGCGTAACAGACGCCGATCAGCGCGGAAACGCTCTGGCGGCTTTCTACGTTTAACTGCTGCAGCGGGTCGCGCCACTGAGGTCGCGAATGCGGTCGCGAATGAGGTCGCGAATGAGGTTAGGAACCGTGCCTGACCGACCACTACAGTGGACTGCAGGTGCGCGATGTCGGCCCCTGTGCAGACAATGACGTGAGTACCGATGTTGAGGGAGAGCAGGTAACCGCCGATGTTCGAAAGATTTACCGACCGGGCCCGCCGGGTCGTCGTTCTGGCTCAAGAAGAGGCCAGGATGCTCAACCACAACTACATCGGTACCGAGCACATCCTGCTGGGTCTGATCCACGAGGGCGAAGGCGTCGCCGCCAAGTCGCTCGAGTCGTTGGGTATCTCGCTGGAAGGTGTCCGCAGCCAGGTCGAGGAGATCATCGGCCAGGGCCAGCAGGCACCGTCCGGGCACATTCCGTTCACCCCGCGTGCCAAGAAGGTGCTCGAGCTGAGCCTGCGGGAAGCACTGCAGCTCGGCCACAACTACATCGGCACGGAGCACATTTTGCTGGGCCTGATTCGAGAAGGCGAGGGCGTGGCCGCCCAGGTGCTGGTCAAGCTTGGCGCCGAACTCACCCGGGTGCGTCAGCAGGTGATCCAGTTGCTGAGCGGCTACCAGGGCAAGGAAGCCGCCGAAGCGGGCACCGGCGGTCGGGGTGGTGAGTCCGGCTCGCCGTCCACCTCACTCGTGCTCGACCAGTTCGGCCGCAACCTCACCGCGGCCGCCATGGAAGGCAAGCTCGACCCGGTCATCGGCCGCGAGAAGGAAATCGAGCGGGTCATGCAGGTGCTGTCCCGTCGGACCAAGAACAACCCGGTGCTCATCGGGGAGCCCGGTGTCGGCAAGACGGCGGTGGTCGAAGGTCTCGCGCAGGCGATCGTGCACGGCGAGGTTCCCGAGACGCTGAAGGACAAGCAGCTCTACACCCTGGACCTGGGCTCGCTGGTTGCCGGCTCCCGTTACCGCGGTGACTTCGAGGAGCGCTTGAAGAAGGTGCTCAAGGAGATCAACACCCGGGGCGACATCATCCTGTTCATCGACGAGCTGCACACGCTGGTCGGTGCCGGGGCCGCCGAGGGCGCGATCGACGCGGCCAGCATCCTGAAGCCCAAGCTGGCCCGCGGTGAGCTGCAGACCATCGGCGCCACCACGCTCGACGAGTACCGCAAGTACATCGAGAAGGACGCCGCTCTGGAGCGCCGCTTCCAGCCGGTGCAGGTCGGCGAGCCGACGGTGGAACACACCATCGAGATCCTCAAGGGTCTGCGCGACCGCTACGAGGCCCACCACCGGGTTTCGATCAGCGACAGCGCAATCGTCGCGGCCGCCACATTGGCCGACCGTTACATCAACGACCGGTTCCTGCCGGACAAGGCGATCGACCTGATCGACGAGGCCGGCGCCCGGATGCGGATCCGCCGGATGACGGCGCCGCCAGACCTGCGTGAGTTCGACGAGAAGATCGCCGAGGCCCGCCGCGAGAAGGAATCGGCCATCGACGCTCAGGACTTCGAGAAGGCGGCCAGCCTCCGCGACCGCGAGAAGCAACTGGTGGCTCAGCGCGCCGAACGCGAGAAGCAGTGGCGTTCCGGTGACCTCGACGTCGTCGCCGAGGTCGACGACAACGAGATCGCCGAGGTGCTCGGCAACTGGACCGGCATCCCGGTGTTCAAGCTCACCGAGGCGGAGACCACTCGACTGCTGCGCATGGAGGAGGAGCTCCACAAGCGCATCATCGGGCAGGAGGACGCGGTCAAGGCCGTGTCCAAGGCCATTCGCCGCACGCGCGCCGGGTTGAAGGACCCCAAGCGCCCGTCGGGTTCGTTCATCTTCGCCGGGCCGTCCGGCGTGGGTAAGACCGAACTGTCCAAGGCGCTGGCCAACTTCCTGTTCGGCGACGACGACGCGCTCATCCAGATCGACATGGGCGAGTTCCACGACCGGTTCACCGCGTCGCGGTTGTTCGGTGCGCCTCCGGGATACGTCGGCTACGAGGAGGGCGGTCAGCTCACCGAGAAGGTGCGGCGCAAGCCGTTCAGCGTGGTGCTGTTCGACGAAATCGAGAAAGCCCACCAGGAGATCTACAACAGCCTGTTGCAGGTCCTCGAGGACGGCCGCCTCACCGATGGGCAGGGTCGTACGGTCGACTTCAAGAACACCGTGCTGATCTTCACGTCCAACCTGGGCACCTCCGACATCTCCAAGCCGGTCGGCCTCGGGTTCAGCCAGGGTGGCGGTGACAGCAACTACGAGCGGATGAAGCAGAAGGTCAACGACGAGCTGAAGAAGCACTTCCGCCCGGAGTTCCTCAACCGCATCGACGACATCATCGTCTTCCACCAGCTGACTCGCGACGAGATCATCCAGATGGTCGACCTGATGATCGGCCGGGTGGCCAACCAGCTGAAGAGCAAGGACATGGCCCTCGAGCTGACGGACAAGGCCAAGGCGTTGCTGGCCAAGCGCGGCTTCGACCCGGTGCTGGGTGCCCGTCCGTTGCGGCGCACCATTCAGCGCGAGATCGAGGACCAGTTGTCGGAGAAGATCCTCTTCGAGGAGGTCGGTCCGGGACAGATCGTGAAGGTCGACGTGGAGAACTGGGACGGCGAAGGCAGCGGCGAGGACGCGGTGTTCACCTTCGTCGGTACTCGCAAGCCTCCTGCCGACACGGATCTGGCCAAGACCGGCGCGCACAGTGCGGGTGGCCCGGACGCGTAGCTCGCGTACCGGGACTCCCGCGCCTAGCGGGTGCTAGCGCGGCTGGACTAGCGCGAAGGCCTGCTTGGCGACTTGCAGCATCCAGCTGGTCACGGTCGGCCCGTGATCGCGCGGCCAGTTCAGCTGAAAGCTGACGACCCACGGCTGCGCGGTCTTGTCGACGGCATACCAGCTGAACGTCAGGTCGCCCGGCAGGCCGCCCGCTTTCGCGCCGATGTACGGCCACATGTCGCGATCCAGCTGGATGCCGGCCACGGCGGACAGGATCTGCCTGACCGGCGCGGCCTTGCCGACGGCATCGGCCTGCAGTGCGACGTGGACCCGGCAAATGTCCTCCGCGCTGCCGTACCACTCGGCGCCGTAGCTGGACGCCGGGGTGTGCGCTCGGGTCGGATCGGGTCGATAAGGCGTCGAATTCGCCTGCTGTAGCAACTGAGCCCGGACCGGCGCGGGGGCGTGCTGCCATTGCTCGCGCAGGTCCGGTTCACCCCAACCCACCGAGAACAGTTCGTACATGGTGGGGAAGGGCGTCATGCTCGCCGGATCGTGATGCCCGGCGCTGGCCAGTGCGCGCTCGATGGCGCGCGTGCCCAACTTCTCGATCAGCAGGTCGGTGGCCATGTTGTCGCTGGTGGCGATCATCTTTTCGGCGGCCGTGCGCACCGAAACCGTCGCCCCCGGAGGCAGTTCCAGTCCGGACGAGCCCACGGCCTTGCTCTTCTCGGTGACGGTGAGCATGTCGTCCCAGGACACCGTGCCGTCCTGGATCGCTCCGGCCAGCGCGTGCAACACGTAAAGCTTGAAGATCGATGCCAGCGGCAAGGACTCGCCCGTGTTGCTGCCCGCCACGCGGTCACACTGGCCACCGTTGACCTTGGCCACCTGATAGGAGTAGCGCGCGCCCGTCTTGCTCAGGATCGCGTCGACGTCGCGCCAGGACGTGACGGACGGTGGTTCGGTTTCCAGGTCGAATCCGTCAACCAGGCCGGTGTCGTCGGTGTGAATCCGGATGTCGTGCCGTGCGCCGTATGACGACACCAGATGCAACGTCGCCACACTGGCGCCGATGTCGACGCCGTCGAAGGCGAACGGGCGATCCCACCAGAGCGACTCCATGGTGTTTTCCACGGAATCGACCTGATCCTCGACGGCCAGGGTGGCGACGCCAACCGGACCGATCGGCCAATCCGAGTTGAGCATGTCCAGCGTCTGCTGGGCCCGCAGACCGGGCGGCGTGTTCGTGTCGATCCGATGCCCGGGATTCGCCGCATTCGCCGACGGCGTGGGGGAGGAGGCACAACCGGGCGCCAGCGTCACGACCAGCGCAGCGGCCGCGGTGAACGCGAGCACCCGGCGGGGGCTAGCCTTTCTTGTCGGTCCCCGCAACGTCCATCACGACCTCAAATTCCAGGAGCGTGGCCCCCGTCGCGACCGGGTTGGCGCGCTCACCGGCGTGGGCATGGATGGCGGGTCCTTGCGCCCAGGCCTGAAAGGCTTCTTCGGATTCCCACTGCGTGACGACGAAGTAGCGGTCCTCCCCCTTGACCGGTCGCAGCAGCTGAAAGCCGAGGAAGCCGGGCTGATTGTCCACGGCGTGAGCCCGGTGGGCGAAACGCTTCTCCAACTCGGGACCAGCGTCGGCGGGCACCTCGATTGCGTTGATCTTCACCACTGGCATCTGGCTAGGTTACCGTGCCCCGCATGCCCAGCGATTTGTTGACCCATCGCGGCGGCCTGGGCGCGCCGCTGGTCTTGGTGCACGGGCTGATGGGTCGGGGCAGCACCTGGCCTCGCCAGCTACCGTGGCTGACCAGGCTGGGCGCGGTGTACACCTACGACGCGCCGTGGCACCGCGGCCGGGACGTCGACGATCCCTACCCGATCAGTACCGAGCGCTTCGTGGCCGACCTCGGGGAGGCGGTTGCCGGGCTGGGAACGCCGGCCAGGCTTGTCGGGCATTCGATGGGCGGCCTGCATTCCTGGTGTTTGGCTGCCGAGCGGCCCGAGCTGGTTTCGGCGTTGGTAATCGAGGACATGGCACCGGATTTCGTGGGCCGCACCACCGGTCCTTGGGAGCCGTGGCTGCACGCGCTCCCGGTCGAATTCGACTCCGCCGAAAGGGTATTCGCTGAGTTCGGGCCGGTGGCCGGCCAATACTTCTTGGAAGCATTCGACCGGACGCCAACCGGCTGGCGACTGCACGGCCACACCGCGCGCTGGATAGAGATCGCCGCCGAGTGGGGCACCCGCGACTACTGGGAACAGTGGCGTGCGGTGCGTTCGCCCGCACTGCTCATCGAGGCCGGAAACTCCGTGACGCCGCCGGGACAGATGCGTCGGATGGCCGAAATCGGTTATCAAACAACGTACTTGCACGTTCCCGGGGCTGGGCATCTAATTCACGACGAGGCTCCAGACGAGTACCGGCAGGCGGTCGAGTCCTTTCTGGCTATTCCTCACCCGCCAGGCCGAACCGACCGTCGGCCGTCTGAGTGACCAGTCCGTCGGCCAGCAGCGAATACAACGCACGGTCGCGCTGTGCGGTGTCGGTCAGCCACGCCACGTCCAGTTCGGCGCGAGTCACCGGAGAATCGCTGGCGCGCAAGACATCCAGCAACCTGCCGCGTACCTGACGATCGGTTCCGGCGTAGGTTTGCACCCGCCGAGGCGGGCCGGCAGACGGCGGATATCCGGCACGTCGCCATGCGCACTGGCTGAGCGGGCACAGCCCGCACCGCGGTGTGCGGGCCGTGCACACCGTCGCACCCAGCTCCATCAGCGCAACCGAAAAGCGTGGTGCCACATCACCATCCGGTAGTAGTGCTGCGACGTCCGCGTGGTCGCGGCTGGGCGACGCCGTCCCGGCATCGGCGCGACCGTGTACGACGCGGGCTACCACCCGCCGAACATTGGTGTCCACCACGGGAACTCGCTTACGATAGGCAAAGCATGCGATGGCACGTGCCGTGTAGCTTCCGACGCCGGGAAGCGTGAGTAGGACGTCAACGTCGTCCGGAACGACGTCGTTGTGGTCACGGGCAATGACGGTGGCGCATTCGTGCAGCCGCTTGGCCCGCCGCGGATAACCGAGCTTGCCCCAGGCCCGCACCACATCGGCCGGGCTGGCGGCCGCGGTGGCCGAAGCGGTGGGCCACCGCCGCACCCACTCGGTCCAGATCGGCAGTACCCGGGCCACCGGCGTCTGCTGCAGCATGAACTCACTGACCAGGATCTGCCACGCGCTCACACCCGGCTCGCGCCAGGGCAGATCACGCTGTGCGCGCTCATACCATCCCAGAAGTTCATATGAACACAGCGGTGAAGTGCCAGTTTCGCTAGGCATTGGTGGTCAAACCCCTACAGAATGGCTGCCATGCCCAATGCAAATCCGGTGTCCGCATGGAAAGCACTCAGAGAGGGTAACGAGCGATTCGTCGCCGGCCAGCCTCTGCACCCAAGCCAGAGCGTCGACCACCGGAACAGCTTGGCCGCCGGGCAGAAGCCGACCGCGGTGATCTTCGGCTGTTCCGACAGCCGAGTCGCCGCCGAGTTGATCTTCGACCAGGGCCTCGGCGACGTGTTTGTGGTGCGCACCGCCGGACAAGCCATCGACACCGCGGTGCTGGGCTCGATCGAGTACGCGGTGACCCAGTTGAACGTCCCACTGGTCGTGGTCCTCGGTCACAACAACTGCGGTGCGGTGAAGGCGACCATCAGCGCGCTCGACGAAGGCGCCATACCGGGCGGCTTCGTGCGGGACGTCGTGGAACGTGTGGTGCCATCGGTGTTGGCGGGCCGGCGGGACGGCCTGACCCGTGTCGACGAGTTCGAGGACCGGCACGTGAGCGAAACCCTTTCGCAGCTGGCCTCGCGCTCCTCCGCCATTGCGGAGCGGGTAGGCGAGGGCACACTTGCCCTGGTCGGTGTCACCTACCAGCTCGCCGAGGGAAAGGCGAAGCTGGTCGACCACATCGGTGACATCGGCGAAGAAACCTAGCCTTCTACTCGTCGGCGGCCAGCAAAGCCAGCGACACGCCGAGACGGGTCAGCCGAATCCGTGTGACCTGGGCTTATCGTGTCACTGTGCTGGATCTAGAACCCCGTGGCCCGCTACCTTCGGAGATCTATTGGCGGCGAAGGGGCTTAGCCCTGGGCATCGCGGTGGTCGTGATCGGTATCGCCGTCGCCATCGTCATCGCCTTCGTCAGCAACAGCAGCGCCGGGGCCAAGCCCGCTAACGCCGAGAAGCAAGGCACCGCTCAGGGCGCCTCGGACGCACCGCAGGCTCCGCCGCCCGGGCAACAGGCCGGGCAGCCCGAGGGAAACACTCCCGGTGCGCCGGTGCCGCCGGTGGCCAACCCGGAGTCGGCCACGCCGACCGCGGCGGTACAGCCACCGCCGGTACTCAAAGAGGGCGATGACTGCCCCGATTCCACCTTGGCCGTCAAAGGACTGACCAACCAGCCCCAGTACTACATCGGTGACCAGCCGAAATTCACCATGGTCGTGACCAACATCGGACTGGTTTCCTGCAAGCGCGACGTCGGCGCCGCGGTGCTGGCCGCCTACGTCTACTCCCTGGACAACAAGCGGCTGTGGTCCAACCTGGACTGCGCGCCCTCCAACGAAACTCTGGTGAAGACGTTCACGCCGGGTGAGCAGGTGACCACCGCGGTGACTTGGACCGGAATGGGCTCGGCGCCGCACTGCCCCTTGCCGCGGCCGGCCATCGGACCAGGCACCTACAACCTGGTTGTGCAGCTGGGCAATCTACGGTCACAACCGGTGCCGTTCGTGCTGAACCAGCCGCCGCAGCCGCCGGGACCGGTCCCCAACCCGGGTCCGGGGCAGTCGCCGCCGGCCGAGTCGCCGCCGATCCAAGGCGGTTAACCCCCCCCCGTCGACGCCGCCCGCCGTGGGCTAGTGATCTGCGATGGTCGACTCGGCCAACTGCGACAGCCCTTCCCGCACGTGGCGGGCCCACATGGCGCCGATGCCATCCACCGATTGCAGGTCGTTGGCGCTGGCCGCCAGCAGGTCCTGCAGCGTTCCGAACGACCGGACGAGCAGGTCGACGTGGGCGAACTGTAGCCGGGGTATCGCGGCCATCGCCCGGTAGCCCCGTGGGCTCAACGCGGAGTCCTGGGCGTCGGCCGTCGTCGGGTATCCGAAAACCTTTGCCAGAGCGGTGAGTTCGAGCAGGTCGGTGTCCGACAGCGAGTCCAGCTCGGCCAGGGTCGCGACGATTTGCGATTTGGACGGCGGTTCGGGACTCGCGTGGTAGTCGCGCACAATCAATTCCAGGGCGACGTCGTTGCCGCCCAGCAGCTCCTCTAGCTGTAGCCGTAGCTGGCGTCCGTCCGTGCCCAGTTCCACCGCGTCGTAGTCGATCACCCGGCCGATGCGACGGACCAGCTCGAGCCGCTGTACCACCGTCATCACGTCGCGCAGCGTGACGAAATCCTCGATCTCGGCCCTCGCCAGCTGTCGGTTCACCTCGTCGAGGCGGGTCTTGTACCGTTCCAGCGTCGCGATCGCCTGGTTGGCGCGCGACAGGATGGTCGCCGAGTCGGCCAGCACGTGGCGTTCCCCGCCGACATACACGGTCACGATGTTCATCGAGTGGCTGACGGAGATGACCGGGTACCCGGTCTGGATCGCGGCGCGCTCCGCCGAGCGGTGCCGGGTTCCCGATTCGTCGGTGGGTATCGACGGGTCCGGGACCAATTGCACATTGGCGCGAACGATGCGGCTGCCGTCGGTAGAAAGCACGACGGCCCCGTCCATCTTGCACAGCTCGCGCAGCCTGGTCGGCGCATAGCGGACGTCGAGCGGAAAGCCGCCATCACAGATGGCTTCGACGTTTTCGTCGTAGCCAAGCACGATCAGGGCGCCGGTACGGCCACGCAGGATGCGCTCCAGGCCGTCGCGGAGCCCGGTGCCGGGTGCCAGGCGCGCGATTGCCTCGCGCAGGGTCGGACGCGTCACAGCTCGCATTCTGCGGCCCCGCGGGGTTAAACGTCCAGCTTCCGAGGTCCGGTGAGTCGGCCGACCCGATGATCGGCGATGTCGACCATGTGCTCCAGAGCGGCGACGATGGTGGGCGCGCAGAGCGTGCGCAGCCCGTCCGGCGGGGCGTGGTCACCCGGCGGGACCAACGCGATGTTGAACCCCTGACGGGCGGCTTCGGCCAGGCGACGGTCCATGCCGCTGACCCGGCGCAGGTCGCCCGCCAAGCCCACTTCGCCGATCATCACCGCCGTGGCGGGCAGTGGCAGGTTCGCGAAGGCGGAGGCCAGGGCGATGGCTACGGCCAGGTCGGAGGAAGGGTCGGTCAGTCGCATGCCACCCACGGTGGACAGGTAAATGTCGTTGACCGCGATGTTCAGCCCGGCGTGCTTTTCCAGCACCGCGGTGATCATCGCGGCCCGCGCGTGGTCGATCCCGCTGACCGCCCGTCGCGGCGAGCCGGTGGACGTCCTGGACTCGCCCCCGGTGAGCAATGCCTGCACCTCGCCGAGCAATGGCCGCTTTCCGTCGAGCGTCACGGTGATGGCGGTCCCCGGGACCGGCGTCGGCCGCTGATCCAGAAAAAGATTCGAGGGATCGGCAACACCGTCGATGCCGTTGTCGTGCAGCAGGAAGCAGCCGACCTCGTCGGCGGCGCCGAATCGGTTCTTGACCCCGCGGACCATCCGGAGCGCGCCGTTGCGGTCGCCTTCGAAATGCAGTACGACGTCGACGAGGTGTTCCAGCGAGCGTGGGCCCGCGATGGCCCCGTCCTTGGTTACGTGCCCGACGAGGATCAGCGCGATCTCACTCGCCTTGGCCGCGGCCGTCAGCGCCGCGGTGACCGCCCGCACCTGCGTAACCCCACCGGCGACGCCGTCGGCCTCGGTGGTGGACAGGGTCTGCACCGAGTCCACGATGACCAGGGCCGGCCGCACCATGTCCAGGTGGCCCAGTACGGCGTGCAGGTCGGACTCGGCGGCCAGGTATATCTCTTCGAGTTCCATACCGGCGCAACCAGTCCGGTCGGCCCGCAGCCGAATCTGGCCGGCCGACTCTTCGCCGGAGATGTACAGCACGCGTTTGCCCGACTGCGCCCAGCGATGAGCGACCTTGAGCAGCAGCGTCGATTTGCCCACCCCGGGCTCGCCGGCCAGCAGCGTCACCGATCCCGGCACCACACCGCCGCCGAGTACTCGGTCCAGTTCGTCGATACCCGTCGGGCGATGCCGGCTCAGGTTCGGCTGCACCGAGCGAATCGGGACGGCCCGCGATGCTGGGTTCAAGGATGCCGCCGCCGCGCGACGCGCCCTCGCGCTAACCGATCCGCCGACCGCGCTGAGCACGGTTATCTCTTCGACCGTGCCCCAACTGTCGCACTCCAGGCAGCGGCCCACCCACTTTGCGCTGAGGTGGCGGCATTGCGAACAGCGGTACTGCGAACGTGTATTGGCCACGCCGCGACCGTATCGGTCAGGTGTGACAAACCGACCCCCGCGAATGGCTCGGAATGACTCAGGGGGTGAGTAAGGGGTGACTACGCGTCGCTTGGCTTCTTGATGGGAGCCGAAATCGGGACCTCGAATGTCGCCGCGCCGGCCTTTTCAAAGTTGAACGTGAACTTGTAGGTGATGCCGTTGGTGATGGGCTGCTTCAGCTGCAGGCTGGCCCTGGCGGCAGTGCTGCCGTCGGTGGGACCCGGTCCTACCCGCTGGCCCTCCGGTACACCGACGAACAGCAGGCGACTCGGCAGCACGCGGGTGTCGCCGCTCAGGGACACCTTGCCTATCTCGGTGTCGATGCTGACCAACTTGTCGGGCTGATCCGGTGACTGGTTGACCACCACCGCAACCAGGTCGACGGTTTGACCGGGCTGAAGGAAGTCTTTCTTCTGCTCGGCCTGGATCCGGACATCACGCAGCGCCACGTCGCCGACGCTGAACCGGGAGCCGTTGACCGCAGGTTCTTGCGCTGCGGTCTGCGAGATCTGCCCGGCGCTGCAACCACTGAGCAGTGTGGCGATCACAGCGGCCAGTCCAACCACCGCGGCGCGGATCTTGAAGCGGTTCACTCATTGCCTCCTGCTGGTGACAGCGGTTCGACTATGCACAGTAGTAGGTGCGTCGTGTAGACGGTAGCGGGGCGGGTTGTCGGCCGACCGCGGGGTAGGCGCTGGCGCCTCGAATTGATCCGCTGACCCCGCGCGTTGTGTTGTAAGCCACAGTGTGTGGGGGACGACGAACCCGCCCGGCGGAGCCGCGATTTGGTGTGTCGGAGACCGCGTCGGCGACTCGGATTCGGGGCTCGGCCGGCCCCCTGATGGCTTGTGCGGCAGCGTGACTCACTGCACGTTCTGGCCCGCCTGTCAAGCCCCAATGTTGCCCGCCGGTGCCCCTGACCTGCACCGTTGTTCGGCGGGTGTTTGGCCGCCGTGTTAGCATGGAGTGACGAAAGGGGCTCAAAACTGATGATTTTCAAGGTGGGCGACACCGTTGTATATCCACACCACGGTGCTGCGCTAGTCGAGGCGATCGAAACCCGCACCATCAAAGGGGAGCAAAAAGAATATCTCGTCTTGAAAGTAGCGCAGGGAGATCTCACCGTCCGGGTGCCTGCAGAGAACGCCGAGTATGTCGGAGTTCGTGACGTCGTAGGCCAAGAAGGACTCGACAAGGTTTTCCAGGTTCTGCGCGCGCCGCACACCGAGGAGCCGACCAACTGGTCTCGTCGGTACAAGGCCAACCTGGAGAAGCTCGCGTCTGGTGACGTGAACAAGGTGGCCGAGGTGGTTCGGGACCTGTGGCGCCGTGATCAGGAGCGCGGCCTGTCCGCGGGCGAGAAGCGCATGCTGGCCAAGGCCCGGCAGATCCTGGTTGGCGAGCTGGCGCTGGCTGAGAGTACCGACGACGCCAAGGCCGAGACCATCCTGGACGAGGTCCTGGCTGCAGCCTCCTGAGCACCTCAGTAGTCGCCATAGTCCCGGCCGCTGGGTCGGGTGAGCGGCTGGCTGCTGGCGTACCGAAGGCGTTTTACCAACTCGAGGGGCACTCCCTCGTGGAGCGGGCCGTCGAGAGCCTGCTCGATTCAGGTGTCGTCGACACCGTCGTAGTTGCGGTGCCCCCACAGCGCACCGACGAGGCCAAGCTGATTCTGGGTCGGAAAGCCACCATCGTTGCCGGTGGGGCAAACCGTACCGAGACCGTCAGCTTGGCCTTGTCTAGTTTGAAGTCCAGTTCGTCATCCAGTTCGGCCAGCGACCCGACCTTTGTGTTGGTGCACGATGCCGCGCGCCCGCTGACGCCGCCGAGCTTGATCGTGCGCGTTGTGGAAGAGCTGCGGGGCGGCGCGCCCGGCGTCGTTCCCGCCCTGCCGTTGTCGGACACCATCAAGGCCGTGGACGCCAACGGCGTGGTGCTAGGAACCCCGGAGCGCGCCGGATTGCGCGCGGTGCAAACGCCCCAGGGTTTCGCCACCGACCTCTTGGTGCGGGCTTATCAGCAGGCCGGTTCCGCCGCCTTCACCGACGACGCATCCCTGGTCGAACACATTGGCGGCCAAATTCACGTGGTCGACGGCGACCCGCTGGCATTCAAGATCACCACCCAGCTCGACCTGCTGCTGGCGCGCGCTATCTTGCGTGGATGAACGGGTTGCCGCGGGTCGGCGTGGGCACCGATGTCCACCCCATCGAACCTGGACGTCCCTGCTGGCTGGTCGGGTTGCTGTTTCCCAGCGCTGACGGTTGTGCGGGCCACTCCGATGGCGACGTGGCGGTGCATGCGCTGTGTGACGCCGTGCTGTCCGCAGCGGGACTGGGCGACATCGGCGACGTGTTCGGTGTCGACGACCCGCGATGGGAGGGCGTCAGCGGGGCGACGATGCTGCGGCACGTACTCGAGCTGATCACCGGGCATGGTTTCCGGGTTGGAAATGCCGCCGTGCAGGTGATCGGTAACCGACCGAAGATCGGCTGGCGACGGTATGAGGCGCAGGCGGTGTTGTCGCGGCTACTCAATGCGCCCGTCTCGGTGTCGGCCACCACGACCGACGGACTCGGTCTGACCGGCCGTGGTGAAGGCCTGGCCGCGATCGCGACGGCACTGATCGTGCCCACCCGATAGCCCCCCCGACAGCTCCACGCGTTCGCGGTCGCGGGGGTCCGCGACACGCCAGGTAAGCTGGCACGTCGTGACCGAGAAGGCCCGCTTGCGGCTGCATGACACGGCGACCGGCGCCGTGCGTGACTTCGTCCCGCTCCGCGCCGGGCACGTCTCCATATATCAGTGCGGTGCCACCCCTCAGGGGCTGCCGCATATCGGGCACGTCCGCAGCGGAGTGGCCTTCGACATCCTGCGCCGCTGGTTGATCGCGCGGGGCTACGACGTCGCGTTCATCCGCAACGTCACCGACATCGACGACAAGATTCTGAACAAGGCCGCCGCAGCGGGTCGGCCGTGGTGGGAATGGGCGGCCACCCACGAGCGGGCCTTTACCGCGGCCTACGACGCGCTGGATGTGTTGCCGCCGTCGGCGGAGCCCAGAGCCACCGGACACATCACCCAGATGATCGAATTAATGGAACGCCTGATCGAAACTGGTCACGCGTACGCGGCGGGTGGTGACGTCTACTTCGACGTGCTCAGCTACCCGGAGTACGGGCAGCTGTCCGGGCATCGCATCGACGACGTCCACCAGGGCGAGGGCGTGGCCACCGGCAAGCGCGACCAACGCGACTTCACCCTCTGGAAGGGCGAGAAGCCCGGCGAACCCTCGTGGCCGTCGCCGTGGGGCCGGGGGCGTCCCGGCTGGCACATCGAATGCTCGGCCATGGCACGTACCTACCTCGGTCCTGAGTTCGACATCCACTGCGGCGGAATGGACTTGATCTTCCCGCACCACGAGAACGAGATCGCCCAGAGCCGCGCGGCCGGCGACGGGTTCGCCCGCCTTTGGCTGCACAACGGCTGGGTGACAATGGGCGGCGAGAAGATGAGCAAGTCGCTGGGCAATGTGGTCGCCATCCCCGCGATGCTGCAGCGGGTGCGCCCCGCCGAGTTGCGCTACTACCTGGGTAGCGCGCACTACCGGTCGATGCTGGAGTTCACCGAGGTAGCCCTGCAGGACGCGGTGAAGGCGTATGTCGGCATCGAGGAATTCCTGCATCGGGTTCGCAACCGGGTGGGCGCCATCCTCCCCGGCGAATGGACCCCGCGCTTCGAGGAAGCCCTCGATGACGACCTGTCGGTTCCCGTCGCCCTGGCCGAGATCCACCACACTCGCGCCGAAGGAAACCGCGCGCTCGACGCCGGCGACCACGAAGGCGCCCTGCGTAGTGCGAGCTCGATCCGGGCGATGATGGGCATCCTGGGTTGCGACCCGCTCGACGAGCGCTGGGAGACCCGCGACGAGACGTCGGCCGCGCTGAGGGCCGTCGACGTGCTGGTGCAGGCCGAGATCGAGAAGCGGGAAAAGGCGCGCGAACAACGCAATTGGGCGCTGGCCGACGAGATCCGCTGCCGGCTCAAGAAGGCCGGGATCGAAGTCACCGACACCGCGGACGGGCCGCAGTGGACGCTGGGTGGTGACGGGAAGTAGATGGCCGGAAATTCGCGGCGCCGGGGAGCGATACGCAAAGCCGGCTCCAAGAAGGGGCCCACCGTCGGCTCCGGCGGCCAGCGGCGTAGGGCTTTAGAAGGGCGTGGCCCCACCCCGCCGGCGCACATGCGTCCCCACCATCCCGCGGCCAAGCGCGCTCGCGCCGCGGCCGCGCAACAGTCGCGCCGTCCCGCGAAGCGGGTCGAGGAAGCCGAAACCGTGCTGGGCCGCAACCCGGTGTTGGAATGTCTGCGCGCCGGGGTGCCCGCGACCGCCTTGTATGTCGCGTTGGGTGTCGAGGCCGACGAGCGCTTGACCGAATCCGTCTCCCGGGCAGCGGATTTGGGGATATCGATCCTCGAGGTGCCGCGCAGCGACCTGGACCGGATGAGCGCCAACGGTCTGCATCAGGGCATCGCCTTGCAGGTGCCGCCGTACAACTACACCCACCCCGACGACCTGCTGGCAGCGGCGGTCAATGCACCGCCGGCGTTGCTGGTCGCGTTGGACAACATCTCTGATCCCCGCAATCTCGGCGCGATCGTGCGGTCGGTGGCGGCCTTCGGTGGACACGGTGTGGTGATTCCGCAGCGGCGTTCGGCCTCGGTGACCGCGGTCGCGTGGCGCACCAGCGCCGGCGCCGCGGCGCGTGTACCGGTTGCGCGCGCGACCAATCTCACCCGGACGCTGAAGGACTGGGCCGACCGAGGGCTGCGCGTCGTAGGTTTGGACGCCGGCGGCGACACGGCGCTGGACGACCTGGATGGCACCGATCCACTGGTGGTGGTCGTCGGTTCCGAAGGCAAGGGATTGTCGCGATTGGTGCGACAGAACTGCGACCAGGTGGTGTCGATTCCGATGGCGGGCAAGACGGAATCGCTGAACGCGTCGGTGGCCGCCGGGGTGGTGCTGGCCGAGATCGCTCGCCAGCGCCGGCGGTGACTGCCCGGCAGAATGACGCGCCCGGGCGCTGACCACGGTTATAGTCGCTGAGTGATCGGCGGCGAGCCGTTGACGGGGCGCGATGGGGAATTGGCCGTCATTCGGCGTGCCATCGGTGGCAACCGGTCCGGGGTGGTCATCGCGGGACCGGCCGGGGTGGGCAAGACCTGGTTGGCCCGTGAGGCGCTGCGCTGCGCCGCGACCGCCGGTGAGTGCACGAATTGGATCGTCGGCACCGAGTCGGCGCGCGCACTTCCGTTGGGCGCCTTCATCGGCGTGCTGGGCAATGCGATGTCGGATCCGCTGACCAACGTCCGCCGGGTGATCAACTCCTTTGTCGCACAACAGCGTCGGCGTCGAGTAGTGCTCGGGATCGATGACGCACACTTACTGGACGGGCTGTCTGCCCTCGTCGTGCATCAGTTGGCTCAGTCGGGCGGGGTTCGGCTGGTTGTCACGTTGCGCACGGGCGGCGAGGAACCCGATGCGGTGGCGGCACTGTGGAAGGACAGACTGCTCGCCCGCCTCGATCTGGAACCGTTGTCGGCCCCGGCAACGCACCAGATGATCGAGGGCATCGTGGGCGGTCCGGTCGACGCTCGTAGCGTCACTCGCTTCCAGAAGTTGACCGGCGGGAATGCCCTGTTCCTGCGGCAGCTGGTGACCGATCAGGTCGCGGCTGGACGGATGCGGCAAGTCGCCGGTGTATGGATGTGGGACGGCGACGTTGCCGTATCACCGAGCCTGTCCGACACCGTCGGACGTCAGATGGGTCAGCTCAGCCCGCGGCTCGCGTTGGTGGTCGACACACTCTCGCAGTGCGAGCCGCTGTCCGTTGATGTGTTGCGCGATCTGGTATCCCGCGACGACCTCGAGTCCGCCGAGAGCATGGGCTTGATCAATGTCGAACGCACCAGCGGCGGCTTGATGGCGCGATTGGCGCATCCGCTGTTCGGCGAGCTTCGCCGTGCGAGCGCCGGCGAAATGCACCTTTCGCTCGTTCGCGGTCAGCTGGCACAACGGCTGGGCGCCGACCCGGACGCCGACATGCAGGCCACCGTGCGCCGGGCGCTGCTGACCCTCGAGTCTGACCTCGAACCCGCTCCCGAGCTCTATCTGACGTCCGCCCGGCATGCCATGACGCTGCTGGATCTGGACTTGGCCGATCGGTTTGCGACGGCGGCGGCACGGGCCGGGGCGCCCGGTGCGGACGGGGTTCGCGCGATGAACCTGTTGCTACTTGGGCGGGGCGAGGAGGCCGAGGCTGCGCTGCGCGAGATGACCGACCGCCCAGACGGCCATCACTGGGCGACGGTGCGGGCGGCCAACCTGGTGTGGATGCTCGGCAGGCCCGTCGATGCGTCTTCGGTTCTCGTCGGCCTGAGCGCGCTGCCCGAGACCGCGGCGCAGGTGGCCGAGCGACTGGCGGTTGAGGCGTGCGTGGACGCGGTGTCGGCACGCTGCGAGATAGCGGTTGAAAAGGCAAGGAGCGCTTTAGCTTCCGAAGCCTTGCCGGATTTCCACGCCATGATGGCAGCGCTCGCATTCATCATGGCCACGGGCGCACGCGGCGACGTCGGTGAGCTTGGCGCCGTTGCAGACGAGGCCCTGAAACGCGCCACGACCTCGTTCCAGGCATCCCACATGAGGTTCTGGTTCGGGGCCGTATACGGACGCGCCTGCCGACTCACCGGACGGATAGACGAATTCGTCTTGACCGCCGAGCAATTGGCGCAATCGGCACGCGACGTTCCCGGTCTGGCCTACGCCAACCTGGCTCTGCTGCTGGGTAACGCCTGCCTCGTACGCGGCCATGCCGCCGAGGCGGCACGCCTCGTGCATGAGGCGTTAGCAGGAGTCCAAATACACTCCATCACAACCGGTTTGAAGCCGGCCAGCTACTTCGCGTTGGCCGAGGCGCACGCCAAGCTTGGACAGCCAGACCAAGCCGGCGATGCGGTGGCCGCGGCCCGGTCGTGTGTGCCGCCGGACTTCCTGTTCATGCAGACCGCGCTAGCACTCGCCGACGGTTGGGCGATGGCGGCCGGCGGCCGCTTGACCGAGGCAGTGGCGAATGTCCACGAGGCGGCACGAATCGCCCGAGACCGCGGCCAACCAACCCACGAATTGGCCTGCATCCAGGCCGCCGCCCAGTGGGGTGACTCCTCGCAGGTGGGCAGGGCGCACGAGTTGGCCGGCGCGCTGCCGCTGCCGTTGGCCGCTGCGGTGGCGGCACACGCGCAGGCTCTGTGTGATCGCGACGGCGAGGGTCTGCTGACGGTGTCGGCGCAGTACCGCCGGATCGGTGATCGGGCGGCGGCCGCCGACGCAGCGGCCCAGGCCGCCATCGCATTCAACGAGGGGCAGCAACGCAAGCGTGGCCTGTACGCGGCCGCGATTGCCAGTGAACTGGCGGATGAGTGTGGCGGTTTGTGTACGCCCGCGCTGCGGACCCCGGCGGGCTTGAAACTGTCGGGTCGTCAGCGCGACGTCGTCGAACTCGTTGTCGCCGGTCTGTCCAACCGGGAGATCGCCGAAAAGTTGGTGATGTCGGTGCGCACCGTGGAGGGTCACGTCTACCGCGCCTGCCAGCGAGTCGGGGCCCAGTCGCGCGACGAACTGGCCTCGATCGTTCGATCCGGACCAGGCCGACCCAACGGATGAATTAGGTAGTCGACTACTCAAGCGCACTCCCGTAAATCGGCCATACCGTGCCTCCATCGAATCGACGAAGGAGTTGGCATGGTCGAGATCCTGGATAGGTCCGAAGTCGGCACGCTCGGTCTGGCACCAAAAAATCCACTCCCGTACTGGCAGCAACTCAAGGCGGTGCGGTCATTCATCGGCGGCTTTGAGGCCTTGGCGAAGGCCGGTGGCCCGGTCACCAGGATCGTGCTCGGGCCAAAGTGGTTGCTGCCCAACATCGTGCTGATCGCCAGCCCACAGGGCGCGCGGGATCTGTTGGGGCGCACCGATGAAGTTGCCGACCGCGGCCGAGCCCGCACGATGGTCGAAATGCGCGCGCTGATGGGCGGCAACCTGCTCGATCTCCCGCACGAGCGGTGGCTGCCGCGGCGACGCACGTTGCAGCCGATGTTCACCAAGCGCAAGGTGCACGACTACGCGGAGCACATGTCCGCCGCCGCGCAAGCGATCACCGGCGCTTGGCGGGATGGCGCCGTCGTGGATCTGGACAAAGAGTGCCGCAAGCTGACGCTGCGGACGCTTGGGCGTTCGGTGCTGGGCCTGGACCTCGATGAACGCGCCGACGAAGTGGGTGTGGCGCTGCACGTGTCCCTCTCCTACGTGTCGGACCGCGGGGCGCGCCCGGTGAATTTGCCGCGATGGCTTCCCACCAGGGGACAGCGGGCCGCTCGCGCGGCCAATGAAACGTTGCATCGGGTGGCCGCAGAGATCCTGCACGCGGTTCGCACCGATCCAGACCGTGACGCGCCGCTGGTGCGCGCGCTGATCGAGGCTACCGACCCCGAGACGGGGATGCCGCTGACCGACGACGAGATCTGCCACGAGTTGGTGCTTTTCATGCTCGCCGGCCATGACACCACCTCGACCACGTTGGCCTACTCGTTGTGGTCGTTGGGGCATTACCAAGGCATCCAGGAACGAGTGCGTGCCGAGGTTGCCGCACTGGGCGACCGGATGCTGACGCCGGACGACGTGGCGGAGTTGGGCCTCACGGTTCGGGTTCTGCACGAGGCGCTGCGGCTCTGTCCGCCCGGGGCGGGAACGATGCGTACCCCCACCCGTGACATCGAGGTCGACGGCTGCCGGGTGACAGCCGGAACCGTCGCCTTTGTCAGTTTCTATGCGCTGCACCGCGATCCGGAATTGTGGGAGAACCCGCTGCGGTTCGACCCGGACCGCTTTATCCCGGAACGGTCCAAGGGTCGCAGCCGTTGGCAGTACCTGCCGTTCGGCGGCGGACCTCGTTCCTGCATCGGCGATCACTTCGCGATGCTGGCGGCGACCCTCGCACTGGCCACGATCGTGCGGGACGTCGCGGTCGAGTCCCTTGACGAAGATTTACCGCTGATAACTCCGATGACCGCGATCGCTGCCGCCCCGATCCGCGCACGAATTCGAGTCCGGTAGCCGGGGGCGCGCAACTCCCCACCTAGCGCTAGGGGCGAACTGACCGATTGCTTACGTGCGCAAGCCGCAGGGGCAATTTAAGTAGTCGACTACGCACGCGCAGCGACCAACGTCGGGCAATGGTTGATCAGTACTCGGCGGATGGCCGGGTGGCGATCGTAGGGAGGCTGTCATGTCGTTCTTGACCACGGTTCCGGACATAATGGCGGCCGCCGCGGGCGACCTGGCCGCTGTCGGCTCGGCGATCAACGCGGCCAGCGTGGCCGCCGTCGGCGCTACCACGGGGGTGTTGCCCGCGGCCGCGGATGAAGTGTCGGCGGCCATCGCTGCCCTGTTGGACGAGCATGGCCGGGCCTACCAGGCACTTCGCATCCAAGCTGCGGCGTTCCACGACGAGTTTGTGCGAGCGTTGGCCGCGGGCGCCGACTCTTATGCGGCCGCTGAGGTCGCTGGCGCGTCGCCGTTGCAGACCATCGAGGAAGGTGTGCTGGGCGTGGTCAATGCGCCGACCAACTTGTTGTTGGGTCGTCCTCTGATCGGTAACGGTGCGAACGGCGGAACGATCAACGGGGTGGGCCAGCCCGGCCAGCCGGGCGGGATCTTGTGGGGCAACGGGGGTGCCGGCGGAAACAGCACCGTTGCTGGAGTGGCCGGTGGTGCCGGCGGCGACGCCGGGTTGTGGGGCAACGGCGGGCACGGCGGCACGGGCGGCAGCGGTGCGACCACCGGCGTCGGCGGCACCGGAGGCGCCGGCGGGGCGGGCGGAGCCGGCGGGTGGCTGTTCGGCGACGGCGGCACCGGCGGTGCCGGCGGGCATAGCACCGCCGCTGGGGTGGCCGGTGGTGCTGGCGGGCCCGGCGGCCGTGGCGGGACGCTGATCGGCAACGGCGGCGCCGGTGGTGGCGGGGGCACCGGCAACCAGGTAGGCACCCAGGTCGCCGGACCCGGGGGCCGCGGCGGCGACGGCGGGGCGGCCGGGCTGATCGGCGACGGGGGCAACGGCGGTGGCGGTGGCGGCACTGGCCGCGGCCTTGGCGCCGGTTTCGAGCCGTATGGCAGAGGCGGTGCGGGCGGTAACGGCGGGGCGGCCGGACTGATCGGAAATGGCGGTGCGGGCGGTGGCGGTGGCGGAGGTGGCCTCAGTGTCATCGCTGACACCAACAGCGGTGGTGGCGGTGGGGGCGGAGCCGGTGCGCCGGGCGGCACACCCGCCAGCGGGTTCGGCGTCGGCGGCGAGGGGGGCGGCCCGGGCGGCGGTGCGAGCGGAGGCAACAGCATGGGGACCTTCGGCGGCGGTGTCAGCAACGGCCAGGGCGCAGCCGGCTTCGCCTACGGCAACAACGGCGGCCAGGGCGCTGTAGGTGTCGGCCGGGCCGGCGGAGCCGGCGGCGCGGGCGGCGCCTTCTTCCCAGGCCTCCCCGGCTTCCCCACCCAAAACGGCTACGCGGGCGGCGACGGTGGCAGCGGTGGTGCCGGCGGGTCACTGTTTGGCGTAGGCGGCAACGGTGGTGGTGGCGGTGCCAGCGGCAATGGCAACACCGCCGGCAACGTGGGCGGCGGTGCCGGCGGCGCCGGCGGCGCAAACCCTGCCCCCGGCTGGTGGCACGTGCTCACGCAGATCTTCTGAGAGCCACTCGGCGACGGCTTTACACGCCAAGCAGTCGCACACTGCCCCACAGCGCCAGCACCGCCGCGACCAGTGCGGTGGGCACGGTACACAGGCCCAACCGGGTGTATTCGCCGACGCCGGGCTCGACGGCGTGCCGGCGCAGCACGCGCCGCCACAGCAGGTTGGACAGCGAACCCACGTAGGTCAGATTCGGTCCGATGTTGACCCCGATGAGGACGGCCAGCACCGCCGCCGGCCCGCTGGCCGCCACCAGCGGCACCAGCGCCAGCGTCGCGGGCAGATTGTTGACCACGTTGGCCAACACGGCCGCCAACGCCGCGATACCGAGCAGCGCCGGCAGGCTGGAGCCAGTCGGCAGCACGGCGGACAATCTGCTCGTCATCCCGTTCAGCATCACCGCCTGCACGACAATGCCCAGCGCCAGCACGAATATCAGGAACGGCAGGTTCACCGAGCGGACGATGTCGACCACCGAGGTGTGACCGCGCAGCAAGCTTCGCACCGCCAACACCGACGCGCCGGCGAGCGCAGCCCAGGCCGGCGCCACATCCACCGACTCGGCAACGACGAACCCGACCAACGTGAGCCCCACGACCACCAGTACGAAAGCCTGTGGCTGCGGCGGCGGTCCGGCCGACTCGGGATGGGGGACCACCCGCAAATCGCGTGCAAAGAACCAGCGGAAGACCAGGTACACCGCGGCGATAGCCGATAACCACGGCAACGCCATCAGCATGGTGAACTTGGTGAAAGAAAGATGTGCGCCGCGGTAGGCGAGCAGGTTGGTCAGGTTGGACACCGGCAGCAGCAACGAGGCGCCATTGGCCAGGTGCGCGGTGGCATAGGCGTACGGCCGCACCGGAGTTCGCAACCGTTGGACCATGGCCAGCACCACCGGCGTCAACAACACGACGGTGGCGTCCAGGCTGAGCGCTGCGGTGATGACAGCGGCAATGATGAACACCTGCCGAAGCAGACCGCGGGAACGCGCGCTGGCGTGCGCCATCGCCGCGCCGGCCGCCTCGAACAGACCCTCGTCGTCGCACAGCTTGGCCAGCACCAACACCGCACCCAAGAACGCGACGACCCGCGCCAGGCCCGACACCTGGGCCGCGGCCTGGTGCGGCGAGATGGCGCCGATGGCAATCAGAATGCCGGCGGCCGGGAGCGCTGCCAGCGCCTCCGGCCATCCCCGCGGACGCGCAACCGCGAACCCCAGGACGACAGCAAGCAATATGAGCGCGACGATCAGCGTCAAGACTCAGACCCAGGGATCCTCGCGCTGCCACACCGTCGGCATCTGCACCGCCACACCGTCTTCGGCGGCCAGCTCGTCCAGGATCCGGACGGAGACATCCAAGTCGTCGGCCACATAGGGGAAGGCGCGCAACGGTTTTGACAACGGGCGGAAGAAATCGTCCCAGTGGATGAGGACGACGCGACGGGCGCCCACCGCGCGCACCACCTCGGTCCAGTAGTCCTGCAGGTAGGACCGCGGCTGCACACCCAGCTGGCCGACGCCCAGGTAGACCACCTCGGCGCGGTAGCCGTTCAACGCGCCCGGCACGAATCCGGCGCTGCCCTGGATCAATACCCGCCGCCCCGAAGGACCGTGGTGGATGAACGTGGACCACGCCTCGCCGCAGCGGTAGGCCGAGGCCTTCACCGGCGGCACGACCGGCTCGCTGATCACGCCCGGAAACCGATCGGGTGGGCAATGGTGCGATTCGACCAGCGTTATCTCGAAGGGCCCGAACGTGATTGGCTCACCGGAGGTCGCGACCACCAGCCGTTCCTCGGGCAGCCCGTACCCGCGGCCGATGTTGGCTGCCGACTCCCCGCCGACCAGTTGTGCACCGGTGCGATCGGCGACCAGTGCCGAGTCCATCGCGTGGTCGATGTGGGTGTGTACGGGGATGACGGCCTCGAGCCGGGACACCTTGGCCCGGGCGAGGCAACCGTCCACACGTGCGGGGGAGGGCGCCACCTTGCGGGCCGCCACCCGCGCCAGGCTGGGGCGGGAGAAGTAGCCATCGGTCAGCAGCGCCGACGAACCGTCGTCGAGCAGCAGTGTGGACACGCCCATCCAGGTCGCCGCCAGCGGCGCATCCGACCCGGCTACCGGCACGTTGAACCGGTCCACGTAGGCGGCGAGGTCGGGGCGGCCCAGTTTTCGTCGCATCAGCAGAATGCCTTGATCTCGATGCCGGCTTTGGCCAGCCGATAACGCACGGCGTCGGCCATCTTCACGGCCCCGGGCGAATCACCATGCACGCAAACCGATTCCGCGGTGACCGGAATCCGCGTGCCGTCCACCGCGGCGACCTCGCCGGTGGTCACCATGGTCAACACCCGCTTGGCGACCGCTGCGGGGTCATACAACATCGCGTCGCGTTGTCGGCGCGAAACCAGTTGTCCGTCAGGACGATAGGCGCGGTCGGCGAATGCCTCCGGCACGGTACGCAGGCCACGGTCGGTGGACTCCTCGAACAACGCCGAACCCGCCAGGCCCAGTACCGGCATTGTGGGGTCGACAATCCGGACCGCCTCGGCGACGGCGGCGGCCTGCTCGCGGTTGGTCACCACCGCGCTGTACAGCGCACCATGGGGTTTGACGTAGGACACCGAAGAGCCGGCCGCCTGCGCGATGGCCTGCAGCGCGCCGATCTGATACACGACGTCGGCCAGCAGGTCCTCGCCGGCCACGTCGATGAAGCGTCTGCCGAACCCGGCCAGGTCGCGGTAACTGACCTGCGCGCCGATCACCACACCGCGCTCGGCCGCCGCCCGGCAGACCCGCAGCAGACGCGTCGGATCGCCGGCGTGGAACCCGCATGCCACGTTGGCGCTCGTGACGATTCCGAGCATGGCGTCGTCGTCGCCGAGTTGCCACACGCCGAATCCTTCGCCCAGGTCGGCGTTGAGGTCGATACAGGCCACGGAACCCAGCTTATTGCGGCACCCTGGCGATCACCTGATCGAGGAGTTTGTTGACCGCCGCGGTGGTGTCCCTGCTCAGCAAGCAGACCCGAGCCTCGGTCAGGACGGTGTTCTGCATGGCCATCGCATGTGTGCAGGCCCACCGCGGATCTTCTTCCTGGCGCAGCAACACCGTGATGCGTGAGCCGCCGCCGGTCACCGCCCCGGTGTCCATGAAGCTGTGGTTTCCGTTGGAGGAGTGGAAGCTGTACCGACGGTGGGCGCACGCGTCCCACGCTTGACGCGCCCGCTGCAACAACGCGGCCGAGTCGGCGGCAGAGGCGAAGGACGTGACGACCTGAGTGACGTCGGCTTGGACCACACCGGGGCTGCTGAACTGGTTGCCGCGCATGGCCACCCAGCCACTGTCGGAGTAGACCGACCCGTCGGCGATCGAGCCGATCCCCACGCACGTCCGGTCATCGATGATGGTCGAGGCATCCGCCGTGTTCGCGATCGTCAAGACCGAGTCGACGTTTGTCCCCCCGACCAAATCCACCACCTGCTGCCTGGTGAGTAGCAGTCCTTCGAGTTCGGTAGCCGAGACGATGCGTGACGACGAAGGGGCGGTGGTGGTGGTGGGGGCGTGGCCGAGCGTCGCGGCGGGCAGCGCGGTCCCCCCGACCGTGCTCGTGCACCCGGCGACGCAGGCGACTGCCAGGCAGGCCGCAGCGATGGTGCGCAACGGGCTCATGTCGGGTGCTCGGTTCCTTAATCGGCTGGGGAGTCGGGAGGCTGGGGTCTACAGCTTGGCAGCCTTGGTGACGATCTTGTCCACGACGTCGACGGCGACCGAGCCGGTGAGGCTGTAGGCGCACGTGACGACATCGATCGAGATGTTGTTACGCACGGTCAAGGCACGCTGGCAGGTCCATCCGTCGCCGCCTTCCTGGACCTGCGACGTGGTCAGCGTGCCGTTGTCGTTGCTGACCCCGGCCACCGTCCAGACGGTGTCGGGCTGATTCGGGTTGGCATCGCGGAACCGGCGGTTCGAGCACGCGTTCCAGCTCTTCACCTGGTCGTTGAAGAACTTGTCGGCATCCCGGGCGGTCGGGAAGGCCACGATGGCTTGAATGGCGTAGTGCTTGCGCCTCTTGGAGTCGTCGACGCTGTCGTCGAGTCGTTGCCCGCGGACCGCGGTCCACCCGGTGCCGTTGTACACCGCGCTCTGCGCGGGACCGTCCACCGCCAGGCAGTCCTTGTCGCTGATGCTCCTGCTCCAGTCCCACATCACCTTGGCGTTGAACCACACCTTCATCGACGTGGCACCAAACTCGCGGTTGATCTCGTCGCTGTCCAGCAGCAGCCTCTCCAGGTCGTCGACCGATATCGGAGTCTGGTTGAACGGACCGGACTTGTCGGCGGCCACCGGACTTCCGTCGACGACGTTGGCGCAGCCGGCAGCGAACGCACCCACACCGGCCGCCGCGACGAGCGTGACGAGATGCTTGCGCAGCAAATTTCCCCCTTTTCGTGTCTGATCAGGATAAACGGGCATCAGCGCCGCCGACCCAGCAAATAGCAGAACAGGTAGATCACAAACGAGATACCGGCCACGAACACCGAGACCGGAACGCCGGGGGCCAGGGACAGCACCAGGCCCCCGACGGCGGCCACTTCAGCGAATGCCACCGACGTGAGGATGGCCGCGGCGGGCGCGGCGACCAGGCGCGCGGCCGCGGCCGCCGGCGTGATCAGCAGCGACATCACCAGCAGTGCCCCGACAACCTGGACGGCCTGGGCCGCCACCACCCCGACCAGCGCGGCAAACACAATCCCTAGGGCACGCACCGGAACCCCCCGGGCGGCCGCCACCTCCGGATCGACGGTGGCGAACAGCAACGGTCGGTAGCAGATCGTCAGCACCGCGATGACGAGCGCGCAGACCACCCCGAGCATGGCCAGCCCGGAATAGCCCACTCCGACGATCTGGCCGGTGAGCAGCGCGAAGCTGGTCGCGGTCCGGCCGGGATAGAGATGGATGAACAACACCGCCAATCCCAGACCGAACGCCAGCACCACGCCGATCACCGAGTCGCGCTCCCGCGCCCGCTGGCCGAGCAGGCCGAACAATGCCGCCGCCAGAGCACTGCCCACCAGCGCGCCCACGCCCACCTGAAACCCGGCCAACAAGGCGAACGCCGCTCCGGTGAGCGACAGTTCGCTGGAACCATGTACGGCGAACGACATTTGGCGCATCACGATGAAGGGTCCGATCAACCCGGCCACCAACCCCAGCAGCGCCGCGGCCACCAGTGCTTGCTGGACGAAGTCGTGCTGAAGCAGGTGCGCGGTGACGTCGAACGCGAACAACTGGTGCAACATCTCGGCAAGGCGCTCGTTCACGTGGCGTTACCCATCGTTACCCATGGTTACCCGTGGTTTCGGTGGCCGCCTCGCCGACGATGACGTAGTGCCCCTTGACCTTCACCACTTCGATGTCGGCCCGGTAAAGGCGGGACAGCGTCTCGGTGGTCATCACCTGCTCGACGGTGCCGATCTCGAACCTGCCGTCGACCAGGTAGAGCACCCGGTCCAGGTACGGCAGGAACGGGTGGATCTCATGCGTCACAACGATGACCGCGGTACCGGCTTCCCGCCGGCGGCGGTCGATCAGCGCCGCGATCAGGCGGGCATGGGCCGGATCTAACGTCAGCAGCGGTTCGTCGCACAGCATCAGGGTCGGATCGCTGGCCAGCGCTTGGGCGATGCGTATCCGCTGCAATTCCCCGCCCGACATCAGGCCCACCCGGACATCGGCCAGTTGCTCGCCGTTGACCTGTCGCAGCGCCTGCCGCACCGCCTCGCGGCGGCCGGCACGCCCGCCGGACCGCAGCGGCGTGGCACCCCAGCGATGCCCGTCGACACCCAGCGTGACCAGATCGCGCCCGCGCAGCATCACTTCGCGATCAATCGGATGGTGTTGCGGTACATAGCCGATGCGCGCGCCGTCCACCGAGAAGGTGCCGGCATCGAGCGCCAGCTGCCCGAGCAGCACCTTGAGCAGCGATGTCTTTCCGGTGCCGTTGGGACCCAACACCGCGATCAACTCGCCGGGCGCGACCGACAGGTCCAGGTGGTCCCAGAGCACCCGCTCACCGAACGCGAGTCGCGCGCCGGTCAGCTCCACCACCCGGTGGTCCATGAATGCCTGCGGCTCAGCCGGCCGACCGCAGCGCGGCCGTCAGCTGTTCGACGGTATTGCGTTGCCAGGTCAGGTAGTCGGTGCCGGCGGGCAGGGTCTCGGTCACTTCCGCCACCGGCACCCCGGCGCGGTGGGCGGCTTCCTGCAGGTTATGGATCGCGGCGTTCGAGGTCTGCGGGTTGACCAGCAACGCCGCGACTTCGCGGCGGTCGATCAGGTCCAAAACCGATGCCATGTCGGCGGGGGACGGGTCACTGTCGTGCTCGGAGGCGGCCGCGAAGGAGGCCGGGGTTCGGTTGACCAGCCCGGCCGCCGCCAGCAGATAGTTGACGACGGGCTCGGTCGCGATCACCCCAGCGGCCGGGTAGGCGGTGGCGATGGCGCGTTGGGAAGTGGCGATCGCGTCGGCGCCATGCCCGAATTCGGCGGCGTTGGCCCGGTAGTCCGCGGCGTTGGCGGGATCGATGGTCGCCAGTCGGTCGGCGATCGTGGCGGCCACCTCCTTGGCAACGCTCAAGTTGTAGAACACGTGCTCGTCGGGTGCTCCGGCCTGCGGTCCCAGCAGGGAAAACGCATCAACGGACTGGATTTCGGGGTGCCCGGCCAGTACCCGGTCGACCCAGGGGTCGTAGCCGCCGCCGTTGTAGACCACCAGGTCGGCATCCGCGATCGCCGCGGCGTCCGCCGCGCTGACCTGATAGGAGTGCGGATCGGCGTTGGCGCCGCTGAGGATGGATTTGACGCTGACGTGCCCACCGGCGACGGCACGTGCCACGCTGCCCCACACGTCGGTGGACGCCACCAGGACGGCCGCTCCTGGATGCGAGCTTGCGCCCGTAGATCCGCCCCAGCCGCACGCCGTCAGGAACGCGACGCACAGTAGGCAGACGAGGGTTCGCACCGGCCAATATTAATGAAAATGGTTTCCATTAGAAAATCGGGCGAGACATCGCGTGCCCTGCACGTGGACCCGTTGTAGCCTCAGCGAGCGTGAGTCCGACACCGCGGAGGCATACGACGTTGGCGTCGTTGGCCGCCGAGCTCAAGGTGTCGCGCACTACCATCTCCAACGCATTCAACCGCCCGGACCAGCTTTCCCCCGAGCTGCGGGAGCGGGTGCTCGCGACGGCGAAGCGGATGGGCTACGCCGGACCCGATCCGGTGGCGCGATCATTGCGCACCCGCAAGGCCGGTGCGGTCGGGCTGGTGATGACCGAGGCGCTGACGTATGCCTTCAGCGACCCGGCGGCGCGGGATTTCGTTGCGGGAGTGGCGCAGTCGTGCGAGGAGCAGGGCCAGGGGTTGCTGCTGGTAGCGGTGGGCCCGAGTCGCAGCCTCGAGGACGGCAAGGCGGCGGTACTGGCGGCCGGCGTCGACGGCTTCGTGGTCTATTCGGTGTGCGACGACGACCCCTACCTCGAGGCGGTGTTGCAGCGCCGGCTTCCGGTGGTGGTGGTCGACCAGCCCAAGGACCTGCCGGGAGTGTCCCGGGTGGGCATCGACGATCGCGCGGCGATGCGCGGGATCGCCGAATATGTGCTCGGCTTGGGGCACCGCGAAATCGGGCTGTTGACCATGCGGCTGGGCCGGGACCGACGACAGGACATCGTCGACGCCGAACGTCTGCAGTCACCCACGTTCGACGTGCAGCGCGAACGGATCAAGGGAGTTTGGGAGGCGATGACGGCCGCCGGCGTCGACCCGGATTCGCTGACCGTGGTGGAAAGCTACGAGCACCTCCCGACGTCGGGCGGGGACGCCGCCAAGGTGGCGCTGGAGGCGAATCCGCGGATCACCGCGCTGATGTGCACCGCCGACATCCTGGCCTTGTCGGCCATGGATTACCTACGGGCACATGGCATTTACGTGCCCGGCCAATTGACCGTCACCGGGTTCGACGGCGTGCCGGAAGCGCTCAACCGCGGGCTGACCACGGTGGCGCAACCGAGCCTGCAAAAGGGGCGGCGTGCAGGCGAATTGGTGCAGCGGCCACCGCGGTCCGGGCTGCCCGTGGTCGAGCTGCTCGACACCGAGCTGATCCGGGGCCGCACCTCCGGCCCTCCGGCTTAACCCTCGGCGCCCTCGTGGTCGCCGATCAGCAGTCGCACGGCTAGGTCCAGTCGCTTGCTCACGTCGGTGGCCGAGGCCCGCCGGGTGAGCCACGCGAGCAGGTTGGACAACCACACATCCGAGATCACCCGGGCGATGTGGTACTGGTCCTCGGTGGGTTCGCCGTCGCTCATCGCCCGCGCAAACATGCTGTCGATCAGCTTCTCGACCTGGTCGACCTCGCTGGCCGCCGATGCGTCGGCGAACACGTAGGCGCGCGTCATGGCCTCGGTGAGCAGTGGGTTGCGTTGCATCGCGCGGTTGAGCTTGCCG
Source organism: Mycobacterium bourgelatii (assembly GCF_010723575.1). Classification (NCBI taxonomy): domain Bacteria; kingdom Bacillati; phylum Actinomycetota; class Actinomycetes; order Mycobacteriales; family Mycobacteriaceae; genus Mycobacterium; species Mycobacterium bourgelatii. Next base: position 87,050 of record NZ_BLKZ01000002.1, on the reverse strand, counting down.
ACCATGTAGCTCAGCCGCTGATACGGGGATCCGCCGGCCACCGCCGAGCGGTCGGTCTTCGCGTCGATCCGGCTGAATTCCCGGCCCAGTGCCGAGACCAGCAGATGCACCTTTGACGGGAAATACCGGTAGAGGGTGCCGACGGCGACGTCGGCGCGGTCGGCGACGGCCCGCATCTGGACCGCCTCGTATCCGCCTTTAGAGGCGATCGCCATGGTCGCGTCCAGGATGCGCTTGCGGCGCTCCCGCTGCGCTTCGGAACCGAGTTCAGACTCGGCAAGTACCGCCACGTTCAGGACCTCGCGCGGGTTCGCTGGAGACATGTACCGGGCAACTCCTCGTGCGGGCGGTCCGGTCGCAAACGATACGCATGCTGAGCGTAGATTTCCCACCTCCACGGAGTCTGGGTCCCGTCCGTTTAGGGACGTGTACTGGCGCAACACTCGCCGATTTGACGGGTGATTGCTTCCACTATTAGAACACGTTCTAGTGGGTATGAAAGGCTCACTATGATGTGAATTTAATGACTCGGAGGTCTGCACGTGGTAGCGACCGTCACTGACGAACAGCTCGCCGTTCGCGAGTTGGTGCGCGACTGGGCCCGCGCCGCGGCCTCCGGGGAACCGGCGACCGCTGCCAGCCGCCAGATTGAACAGGGCAACGCCGACGCCTGGCGCCCGGTGTTCACCGGTCTGGCCGAGCTGGGTTTGTTGGGCGTTGCCGTGCCCGAGGAGCACGGTGGGGGCGGGGCCACCATCGAGGACCTGTGCGCGATGGTCGAAGAGTCGGCCAAGGCGTTGGTGCCGGGACCGGTCGCCACCACCGCACTGGCCACGCTGGTGGTCGGTGATCCCGAATTGCTCGCCGCGCTGGCGTCCGGCCAGCGAGTCGCGGGCGTGGCGCTCAAGGGCGACGTGCGATTCGACCAAGCGACGTCGCGGGCATCGGGCACGGCAGCCTTCGCACTGGGTGCCGTGCCCGACGGGGTGGTGCTGCTGCCGGCTGGCGCGGACTGGCTGCTCGTCGACGGCGCCGACGACGGCGTCACGGTGGAACCGCTGTCGGCCACCGACTTCTCCCGGCCGCTGGGCCGGGTGGTGCTGACGGATGCGCCCGCAACCGTGGTGGCCGGAGAGCGGATCGAAGACCTGGCGGCGGCCCTGCTGGCCGCCGAGGCCGCCGGAATCACCCGGTGGGCGCTGGACACCGCCGTCGCCTACGCCAAGGTGCGGGAACAGTTCGGCAAGCCGATCGGCAGCTTTCAGGCCATCAAACACATTTGCGCCGAGATGTTATGCCGCGCCGAGCAGGCCGAGGTGGCCGCCGCCGACGCCGCCCGAGCGGCTACGGAGCCCCGGGAGGCTGGAGAAGCGCGCCAGTTCGCCATCGCCGCCGCGCTGGCCGCGGCTCTGGGTATCGCCGCCGCCAAGGCCAACGTCAAAGACTGCATTCAGGTGCTCGGCGGCATCGGCTGCACCTGGGAACACGACGCCCATCTGTACCTGCGCCGGGCCTACAGCATCGGCCGTTTCCTCGGTGGCACCGAGCACTGGCTGCGCCGCGTCACCGCACTGACGCAGGATGGCGTGCGTCGCCGCCTCGGCGTCGACCTGTCCGGGGTTGAGGGGCAGCGGGCGGAGATCGCCGCGGCAGTGGCTGAGGTTGCCGCGCTGCCCGAGGAGAAGCGCCAGGTTGCGTTGGCTGACGCGGGCTTGCTCGCCCCGCACTGGCCGCCGCCGTACGGCCGCGGCGCGGGTCCCGCCGAGCAGCTGCTGATCGACCAGGAGTTGGCCGCCGCCGGCGTGGTGCGACCGGACCTGGTGATCGGCTGGTGGGCGGCGCCGACCATCCTCGAGCACGGCACGCCCGAACAGATCGAGCGCTTCGTCCCGGCCACTTTGCGCGGTGAATTCTTCTGGTGCCAACTGTTTTCCGAGCCCGGTGCCGGTTCCGACCTGGCGTCGCTGCGCACCAAGGCGGTGCGTACCGACGGTGGCTGGCTGCTCACCGGGCAGAAGGTGTGGACGTCGGCGGCGCACAAGGCCGCGTGGGGTGTGTGCCTGGCGCGGACGGACCCGGACGCACCGAAGCACAAGGGCATCAGCTACTTCCTGGTGGACATGAAATCACCGGGCATCGAGATCCGCCCGCTGCGTGAGATCACCGGTGACTCGCTGTTCAACGAGGTCTTCCTGGACAACGTGTTCGTGCCCGACGAGCTGGTGGTCGGCAAGATCAACGACGGCTGGCGACTGGCCCGCACCACGCTGGCCAACGAGCGGGTGGCGATGGCCACCGGAACCGCGCTGGGCAATCCGATGGAAGAGCTGTTGGCCGTGTTGGCCGAACTCGACCTCGACGTCGCCCAGCAGGACCGGCTGGCCAGGTTGATCCTGCTCGCCCAGAGTGGTGCCCTGCTGGACCAGCGGATCGCTCAGCTGGCCGTGGGCGGGCACGATCTGAGTTCGCAATCGAGCGTGCGCAAGCTCATCGGTGTGCGCTACCGGCAGGAATTGGCCGAGTTCACGATGGACGTCTCCGAGGGTGGTGGCCTGGTGCGCAACCGAGCCGTCTTCGACTTCCTCAACACCCGGTGCCTCACCATCGCCGGCGGCACGGAGCAGATTCTGCTCACGGTGGCCGCGGAACGGCTGCTCGGCCTGCCGCGCTGATCTGGCGAGCGGTCCCGTGGCGAGCCGGTAATCCTGCAGGTCTCGACTCGCAGTTTGTCTGCATGGTTACAGGCTCGGTGGAGTCGGTGGGCATCCGGCGTGGCGGCGTCGTGAGCTGCCCGGGGGCTGGCGGCGAGCCTGAAATCTGGCAGGTCTGCACTCGAACATTTCCTGCATGGTTACAGGCTCGGTGAACTCGGTGGGCATCCGGTTGGCGGCGTCGTGAGACTCGCGGTTGCTGGCCCGAGCTGCAGTCGCAACAGTCCGTCTGCTCGCAGTTTGCTAGCAGATCTGCAGGCTGGGTTCGCCCGTGGTACTCGGCGCGCTAGGAGAAGTTCGTCTGCGCGCAGGTGCTCGGCGAGGTGAGGTTGACGCCGGAATAGACGACCTGCATGTGCGTGCAGACGATGACGTTCGCGTTGGTCACCGGCTGACCGGTCGACCAACTGACCGCGTTGATAATGCCGGTCGTCTGGTACTTGTCCGGCGGGCCCTCACCGAAGTACACGGTGGTGATGGTGTCCGTCCCGCCTTCTTTGAAGACGCGTTCGAACTGGCTGGTGGCGTGCGCATCCAGGTACACCAGCCGGTTGGAAGACCGGATCTCGGTGGTCTGCCGCGCCCACAGGCTGGGCGGAAAACCGGCCGGGCCGTCGGGGGTGCGCAGATTGGTGCCCGCGACGAAGTCGCAGTTGCCGTCGGGGTGGCAGTTGACGAAGCTGTGTGTCTCCAGCTGGGTCGTCTCGTCGACCGGGAACAACGTGGTGGCGGTGTTGGCCGCCGCCCCGGCTACCGGGGCTCCCGTCATGGGTAGGAACGTCATCAGGCATCCCGCGACGGTCAAGCCCGTCACCAGCCGCTTCATCCTGCGTCCTCTCGTCGACGAGTCGTAGCTAACTCATACCGAAGCAGATTCTGGACGAGATTGACAGGCCCTACTCGTCCCTACTCGTCGTACGTCACTTCCACCGAGTCTGATTCCGGGTGCGCCTGGCAGGCCAGAATTAGCCCCTCGTCAAGGTCCTGTTGTTCCAGCACGTCGTTGACTTCCATGCTGACCTTGCCATTGCGCAGCGTGCAGGCGCAGGCACCGCAGTGACCTTCCCGGCACGAGAACGGGGCGTCGAGGCCCTTCGCCAGCAGCACGTCGAGCAACTTTGCGCTGCGCGGCCACGACACGGTGTGTGTCTCGCCGTCCAGTTCCACCACGGCGGTGGCCGGCGGCTCGTCGCCGGTCTCCTCGATCTTCACCGCCGCGAAGGGGTCTGACTCCAGCGACTTGAACACCTCGATGTGTATCCGCGCCGGGGGCACCTGCAGCGTCTCGAGGGCCAGGCGCGCCGCCTCCATGAACGGACCGGGGCCGCAAATGTATGCGGGCCGGTCGGTGAAGGGTGCGGCCAGCTTCGCCAGCGCGGCGGCGCTGGGCAGCCCCTGCAGCGATTCCAGCCAGTGCACCACCGTGAGCCGGTCCGGGTACTTGGTCGCCAGATCCTGCAGCGCATCACGGAAGATGACCGAGCGGTCGTCGCGGTTGGCGTAGACCAGGGTCACCTGCCCGCTGCCCTCGGACAGCGCTGACTTGCAGATCGCCATGATCGGGGTGATGCCGCTACCGGCCGCGAGCAGCAGGAAGTCGTCGTCGAGCGTCTTGGGCACGAAGTTGCCGGACGGCGCCAGCACGTGGATGCGCATGCCCTTGTGGGCGTGGTCGCACAGCCAGTTGGAGGCGTAGCCGTCCGCGGTTCGTTTGACCGTGACGGTCAGCGCCTCATCGGTGAACGGCGAGCTGCACAGCGAGTAGCAACGTGCCACCGAGCCGGTCTTTTCGCTCGGGACGCGCAGCGTCAGGAACTGCCCGGGCGCGTAGCGCAGCCGCTCCGGCGGGATGGCCGGATTCCCCGCCCCTTCGGGTACTTCAAAGACCAGCGACCGCGCATCGTCCGTCTCGGCGATGACCTCGGCGATCTGTAGCTCGAGGACGTGGTCGCCGAGCGGTTCGTCGGGAACGTCGGCGCCGATGTCCCGGCGAACGTTCCCCGGAATAGCCTCAGCCAAGACCAGCCCTCTCTTCCGTAACAACTAGAACATGTTATAGATAACCCGATTCATACCGCTACCAGGCGCAGGAATACCCTGCTCGACACAAATCGGAACGTGTTCTAGTCTTTCCCTAAGCCGAAAACGTGTTCTCCCAGGAGGCAACCGTAGTGACGTCCATTCAACAGCGCGATGCCCAGGCGGTATTGGCTGCCATCGATGATCTGCTTCCCAAGATCCGGGAGCGCGCTCAACTCACGGAGGATCTGCGTCGCCTGCCCGACGAGACCGTCAACGAGCTAGAGGCCGTCGGTTTCTTCACCCTCTTGCAGCCCGAGCAGTGGGGCGGACTGCAATGCGACCCGGCGCTGTTCTACGAAGCGGTCCGCCGCCTGGCGAGCGCATGCGGTTCCACCGGCTGGGTGAGCTCGATCATCGGCGTGCACAACTGGCACCTCGCGCTGTTCGACCAGCGGGCGCAGGAGGAGGTCTGGGGTGAGGACACCAACACCCGGATCTCGTCGTCCTATGCCCCGATGGGCGCCGGTGTCGTGGTCGACGGCGGCTACCTGGTCAACGGTGCGTGGAACTGGTCGTCGGGTTGCGACCACGCCACGTGGACCTTCCTGGGCGGTCCGGTCATCAAGGACGGCCGACCTGTTGACTTTGGCAGCTTCCTGATCCCGCGCTCGGAATACCGCATCGACGACGTGTGGCACGTGGTCGGTCTGCGCGGCACCGGCAGCAACACCATCGTCGTCAAGGATGTCTTCGTGCCGCGGCACCGGTTCCTGTCCTACAAGGCGATGAACGACGGCACCGCCGGCGGGTACGAGACAAACACCGCCCCGGTCTACAAGATGCCTTGGGGCACCATGCATCCCACCACCATTTCGGCGCCGATCGTCGGCATGGCGTACGGCGCGTACGACGCACACGTGGAGCACCAGGGTAAGCGGGTTCGTGCGGCATTCGCGGGGGAGAAGGCCAAGGACGACCCGTTCGCCAAGGTTCGCATCGCCGAGGCGGCCAGTGACATCGACGCCGCGTGGCGGCAACTGAGTGGCAATGTCACCGAGGAGTACGCGCTGCTGTCCGCGGGCAAGGAGATCCCCTTCGAGCTGCGTGCCCGCGCGCGGCGCGACCAGGTGCGCGCCACCGGACGTGCCATCGCCTCGATCGACCGGCTGTTTGAGGCCTCGGGTGCCACCGCTTTGGCCAATGACCAACCCGTGCAACGGTTCTGGCGTGACGCGCATGCCGGCCGGGTGCACGCGGCCAACGACCCCGAGCGGGCCTACGTGATCTTCGGGAACAACGAGTTCGGGTTGCCTCCCGGCGACACCATGGTCTGATCGGCGGGGTCCTGGCAACGTGACCGCAACAGAAGAAATAACGTTCGAATCCACCTCGCGCTATGCGGAAGTCGACGTCGACGGGCCGCTGAAGCTGCACTACCACGAGGCGGGCATCGGCAATGCCCCCACCATCGTGCTGCTGCACGGTGGGGGACCGGGCGCGTCAAGCTGGACGAACTTCGCCCGCAACATCGCGGTGTTGGCCCAGCACTTCCACGTGCTCGCCGTCGACCAACCCGGTTATGGCCACTCAGACAAGCGCGCCGAGCACGGGCAGTTCAACCGCTACGCGGCGCGGGCGCTCAAAGGGTTGTTCGACCAGCTCGGCTTGCAACGGGTTCCGTTGGTGGGCAACTCGTTAGGCGGTGGCACGGCGGTGCGGTTCGCCCTGGACTATCCCGACCTTGCCGGACGGCTGGTGCTGATGGGGCCGGGCGGGCTGAGCATCAACCTGTTCGCGCCCGACCCGACCGAGGGCGTGAAGCGGCTGGGCAAGTTTTCCATCGAGCCCACTCGCGAGAACCTCGAGGCGTTCCTGCGGGTGATGGTCTACGACCAGAAGCTGATCACCCCCGAGTTGGTTGAGGAGCGGTTCGCGTTGGCCAACACGCCGGAATCCCTGGCGGCCACTAGGGCCATGGGAAAGTCGTTCGCGGCGGCCGACTTTGAGCTCGGCATGATGTGGCGCGAGGTGTACAAGCTACGTCAGCCGGTGCTGCTGATCTGGGGTCGCGAAGACCGGGTCAACCCGCTTGACGGTGCGCTGGTCGCGCTCAAGACCATCCCGCGCGCGCAACTCCACGTTTTCGGGCAGTGTGGGCATTGGGCGCAGGTGGAGAAGTTCGACGAATTCAACAAGCTCACCATTGACTTCTTAGGAGGTTCGAGATGAGCATCCGGTCACTGGGCTACCTGCGCATCGAAGCCACCGACATGGCCGCATGGCGCGAGTACGGCCTGAAGGTCCTCGGCATGGTCGAGGGCAAAGGCACCGTCGAGGGCGCGCTCTATCTGCGCATGGACGACTTCCCCGCCCGATTGGTGATCGTGCCGGGGGAGCAGGACCGGTTGTCCGAAGCCGGCTGGGAATGCGCGAATGCCGAAGGGCTGCAGGAAATCCGGAACCGACTGGACGTCGAGGGTGTGGCGTACAAGGAGGCTACCGCGGCGGAGTTGGCCGACCGTCGGGTCGACGAGATGATCCGCTTCTCCGACCCGTCGGGAAACTGCCTGGAGGTATTCCACGGTGCCGCGCTGGAACACCGGCGGGTGGTCAGTCCGTACGGGCACAGGTTCGTCACCGGCGAGCAAGGTCTGGGCCACGTGGTGTTGACGACCCGCGACGACGCCGAGACATTGCACTTCTATCGGGATGTGCTGGGCTTCAAGCTGCGTGACTCGATGCGGCTGCCACCACAGTTGGTCGGCAGGCCCGCCGATGGAGCGCCGGCCTGGCTGCGGTTCTTAGGCTGCAACCCTCGCCATCACAGCCTTGCCTTCATGCCGGGCCAGACCCCCAGCGGCATCGTGCATTTGATGGTCGAGGTTGAGAACTCCGACGACGTCGGCTTGTGCCTGGACCGAGCGTTGCGGCGGAAGGTGCCCATGTCGGCCACGCTGGGCCGGCACGTGAACGACCTGATGCTGTCCTTCTACATGAAGACGCCCGGCGGATTCGACGTCGAATTCGGTTGCGAGGGAAGGCAGGTCGCCGACGACGACTGGATCGCCCGGGAAAGCACCGCGGTCAGTCTGTGGGGACACGACTTCTCGATCGGCTTCAAGGGCTAACCTCGGGGCCATGACTGCCGCGCCGATTGACCCGCGCACGTTCCGCAGCGTGCTGGGTCAGTTCTGCACTGGGATCACCATCATCACCACCGTGCACGACGACGTGCCCGTCGGGTTCGCCTGTCAGTCGTTCGCGGCGCTGTCGCTGGATCCACCGCTGGTGCTGTTCTGTCCGACCAAAGTGTCGCGGTCGTGGCAGGCCATCGAGGCCAGCGGTCGCTTCGCGGTGAACATACTGACCGAGAGCCAGAAGCACGTCTCGGCGCGCTTCGGGTCCAAGGAGCCGGACAAGTTTGCCGGGATCGATTGGCACCCTTCCGAACTCGGCTCGCCGATCATCGACGGCTCACTGGCCTACATCGACTGCACGGTGGCCTCTGTGCATGACGGTGGGGACCACTTTGTGGTCTTCGGTGCGGTTCAGTCGCTGTCCGAGGTCCCCAAAATCAAGCCCCGCCCGCTGCTGTTCTACCGGGGCGAGTACACCGGCATCGAACCGGACAAGACCACACCAGCGCAATGGCGTGATGATCTGGAAGCTTTCCTGACGACCACGACCCAAGACACCTGGCTCTAGGTTTCGGTCGCCAGGCCGCTTCTCGCGCCGACTGTGTGGCCTCTGGCCCCATGATCGCGATGGCCGGGCATTTACCCCCACGCTCGGTGAAGGGCTCGACCGGCGTCGCTCGTCGGCTGTGTGGCCTCTGGCCCCATGATCGCGATGGCCGGGGATTTACCCTCACGCTCGGCGAAGCCGGGAGCGCGGCCGCGGCGGGCGTCCGGCGACTCAAACGCGTTGAGCGTCGGGCCAAATGGCGCGAGCGGCCGGCGACGCACAGAACGTGTCTTGTGCGGTGGTGATGTCCATGTCGATGGCCTGCAGGCTATCTACTTTGTGCGCACGGCAGTTCACGGTCAGGACACGATTCGTGCCCTGCTCTACCTGCTCGGCCTCGATCGTCAAGACCAGGACGAGGGTGAATCCGGCCCCGGTGGGCAGGTAGAAGGTGAGGTCGCGGCTGGTGGGCGATCCGCCGTTGCTGACGACGTAGCCGTCGCCGCTGGGATACGCCGCCTGGCCGACCATCTGGGTCCGTTCGAAGTGGGTGCTGTCGCCCTCCGCGCGCCACACCGAGAAGCGGGTGTTCGGGCTGCCGTTGAAGACGTGCTGGGCGATCGGGATGATGATTTCCTCGCGGCCGTCCCCGTCGAGATCCTGTAATCCGACGCCGCTCGGGCTGGACGGTTCGAGTAGCTCGTCGATCGTCTGGACGACCGCGCCGGATCCGTCGGTGACGACCACCTTCACCGCCCTGGGTCCCGGCGCTTCGGGGAGGCTGAAGTAAGTCACATCGAAATTCGCGCCGACCCGATCGTTGGCATGCAGCCGGCAGTCCGAGTGCGCCAGCTGGGTCTTGGGATTGATCGCCGCAACGGTGACCGCGCAAGGTGCCAAGTACCTGGGATCGGCACCAGCTCTCGGGGCCCACGGACAAACGACCCCGGCGATGGCGATCGCAATGACCGCGGTGACTAGGGTCGCGGGCTTCATGCGGCTGCACAATACCGCCACGGCGGGGCATCGCCAATGGTCAATTTCCGCGGGCGGCTCAACGCGTGAATTGGGTCAGTCACGAAGACCCTGCACTATTGCAAATTTTTTATTTGAATGTGCCCAGAACCCCTTTACACGTGGCCGGCGGCGGCACCACGCCACCGAACTTCGAGCGTTCGATTCAGGCAGTTGCCAACGGCTTTCGATCTGTCGGCATCCGGGGTGGTGGTTGCCGTAGCGCACCGATCGGGTCCTTTGGCATAGGCATAGGGTAGGCGCTTGTCCAATGATTTGACGTCTCGAACATTACCTTCGAACGCTGTTGCTGAATTTCCTCGCGGCTATTACTTGGCGAGCACCAGACTGTTACGATCAGTCACCCCCTAACAAGCCCCGCATGTTCTCGGCAACTCGGAGGACGCAGTATGAGCGTTATCGCTTCAGGCCCGTTCATCGATTGGGAGGAGCTGACCGGCCAATCGGCGTTTGTCGTCGATCTCGTCAGCATCCCGATCTTCAGCGCGGTCGCCGGTCTGATCACCAACTGGACCGGAGTGATCATGCTCTTCGCGCCGGTCTTCTTTACCGGTTTCTACGTGCCGGGGTTGCGGTCGGTGTTCCCGTTCCTGCCGCGCAAAGTGCAGATCCTGCCGATTTTCGCGCCCAACGGCATCCTTGGTTTCCAGGGCTTCATACCCTGTCGTGCCGAGAAAATGGCCAGCCTGATCGTTGATATGTCGATCGCGCGGATCGGCAGCATCCGAGATTTCTACGAGGAACTTGGGCCGGCCGAACTCGCCGACCGCCTAGCGGATGCTTTGCGGCCGAATATTCGGCAACTGGCTGAAGACATCATCGAGAGCGAACACCGCACACTTTGGCGCAGTCTGCCGGTCGCCGTGCAGAACCAGACACTGCGGACACTGGACGAAAGGCTGCCGCAAATCTCGCGGCGAGTGTTCGCGAAGATCGGCGAAAATATCAGCGACCTGCTGAACGTGAAGTTGATGGTGGTCAACCACTTGCGCCGTAACCCGGCTGTTCTGGTCGGCATCATCAAGGGCATGGGCGCCCCGGAGCTGCGCTTCATGGTCAAGATCGGCGCCCTCGGGTTCTTCTTCGGCATCCCGCTAGCCCTCTACATCTCGTGGGTGCGCGAGGCGCATCCCCCCGTCTTGAGCGCCGTCCCGATGTGGCTGGTTGTGCTCGCCGGCGCTGCGCTGATCGGGATCGTGGTCAACTACCTCGCGGTCAAGGTGGTCTTCGAGCCCGGTGACCCAAAGCCCCGCTACCGGTACCCGTGGAAGCAGGGGCTGTTCCCCAAGCGCCAGCACGAGGCCGCCGCCGAAATTTCACTCATGCTCGCCCGCGAGGTGATGACGGTTCCGAACTTCGCCAACGAGCTGTTGTTCGGTGCCAGTGGTGATAAGACCGCTCTGCTAATCGAGGAGGCGGTGGCGGAAGAAGTCGAGCAGCTCCTTACCCCGATAGCCACCGTGACCGCACGGTCGCTGGGAATAGTCAACGTCGGAGTCCTGGAGCGGAAAGCCAGTCTGGCAGCGGTGGAGCTCGCGCCCGATTTATTGTCGTTCGACGAGTTCAGTGAGCGGCGGGAAAAGAAGATCGCGGACTTTGCGGCCGAGAAATTCCGTGCCCTGCCGCCGCACGAGTTTTCCGAGATGCTGTATTCGGCCATCGAACAAGATGCGTGGTTGCTCTATGTTCACGGCGGGGTGTTGGGCATCGCTGTGGGCGCGCTGCACCTGCTGCTGTTCGGGTGGTAAACGCCCCGATCAGCTGGGCGGGCCCTTCCCAATGATCTTGTCCTGACGACCGTCGGTAGCCCAACCACCGCCGTTGTAACCTTCGGTGTCGATGCACGCGGCCACGAATTGCTTACCAAATGATGTCAGCGTAATGCTGCGGTAAACACTGATCGATCTCGGCGCTTTAGCCATGGCCGCGACGGCCACCGGTTGCACTTCCAATAACGCGTACCGCCGGTAATCCTCTACGGGCTCCTTAGAAAAATCGATCAAGCCCAATCGATTAAGGTTGGCCAGATAGTGGTAACCGCGATCGGGCCATTTGCATCCCGCCATTTCGGTGATCATATTGACACCACCGGCTAACTTGACAGAACCAACTTGGAAGAGGGTTTTCGTCCGCACATCGATGGCCGGCTGCGTTCCGGCTACGGCCAGAAAACGAAGAATTCGTGCCTCGTCGGGAAGCAGTTCGTCGAGAATATTCGAAAATGACGGATGCACATCCCGACGCGAATATTCGGGCTTACAGGAAATTCGAATTAGCGCCTCGCCCCGCTTCTTCAACTCTGCGGTTTCATCCCGGACGCCGGTGGTGCCCAGGAACGAGCTGACCACGTTGTCGATGGCTGCTGACGGTGCGACGCCATGTTGCACCTGTTGCACCTGCCGTAGCGTCTCAGCAAACAAACCGGCCGGGCGGGAGGCGACGCGGCTCATCGTACCCAACAGCCCACCTTTGTTGCCTTCTGCGGCCGGTGCGGGCTCTGCGTGCTCGACTGGCGCCGGCGACGCCGATGCTTTGGCCGGCGCTGCCGCCGAGCCATGGGATTCGGGGGCGCTCCGCTGCCCTTCCTGGGCCGCGGCGGGTAGCACCTCGGCCTCGATCTCGACCACCTCCCGGGGCGACGTGCCGTTGGCAGCCGCTGCGATCTCACGCACCGCTGAGCTCGAATTCGACAGGTAATTAATGAGGTTCGTGACTCCGGTGACCGCGTCCCGCGGATGGGTCACTGCACGCAACGTCTGCACGAACAGGCCTCGCGTGTGCTCGACGACGCCTGCCGCGTCCCGAAGCGCCGTGGAGAATTGTGCGTACGCCTCCAACTCGGCGGGCCGGTGAGTTTCGCCGTCATGGGCCAACTCCCTGCCCGTCTGGCCGTTCGATTCGCTCATGTTCTACCTGCTCACAGATCTTGTGCGTCAGATCACATTAGTTTGTGGTGGTCCGAAGTGTAACCGCTTGCCGGATCGTCGCGAGCAATCGGTTGACAATATTCGGCACCCGTCGATTAGAGGGCTTCAGTTGCGACACGCAAAGCGGCGGAGCGCGCGAGGCGAGCGAACTTCGCCAGCCGGTGTAAAGGAGCCGTCCCCGGTCGCACAAACGAGGGTGGCCGCGCTCTCGTTAACCCGTCTGAACAGCTTGTTTGTCGTCAGCGGCCGGAACTATCACCAAACCCGCACAAGGGGTAAATGGCGTACAGGAGATTGCTGTCAAAAATGTGGACAGACAGGACTATAACGTTTGTATAACCGTTGCGTCTCTATTCAATAACGTACACAGCGGCACTATGTGGACTCAATACCATCCCTTCATCACTCCTAACCCGGCGTTGATCAAGGGAACCTCGAATGTCGCGAATCTGTACAAAGCCAAGTTTTTTGTGCGCAGAGCAGGCTTTGTCGGCGGTAGCGACTGATACGGGTCGCCGGGCGCCAGGGAGTTGGTGCCGTTGAGTTCACTCGCGGAAACAAAAGCTTCGGCTCAGCCACCTGCTCCGGCGTCCCCAGCCGCGCCGGTACGTCGGCCCGCCCGGGCCCGCCTCGCGACGCTGGCCAGGCCAGGGCGTTGGTTAGTGCGACGGACCGACCAAGGTCTGCAGACCCTCGGCCGCTTCTTCGAACTGGGCGCGCAGTCCCTGATCTACTTGGTCACCGACATCCTTCGACTCCGCCATCCGTGGCGGGAAACGCTTAACCAGGCCGCGTTCATCGTCGGTGTCACCGCGATCCCCGCCTTGCTGATAGCCGTCCCCTTCGGGGTGATCATCGCGGTGCAGGTCGGCAACCTCATTCAGCAAATCGGCGCGACGTCGATCTCCGGCGCGGTCGGCGGCCTCGGTGTGATCGGCCAAGCCGCGCCGATCATGGCGGCACTGCTGCTCGGCGGCGCGGCCAGCTCGGCGATGACCACCGACCTGGGTTCACGCTCCATTCGTGACGAGGTTGATGCGTTGCGGGTCATGGGCATCGACCCGGTCCAACGACTTGTCACGCCGCGTCTGGCCGCGATCATTCTGCTTGCACCGGTGCTTTGCATTTTCATCATCTTCATGGGCCTGGCGGCCGGCTATGTGGTCAACGTGGGTTACCAGTCCGGTACCCCGGGCAGCTACATCGCCTCCTTCGGGTCGTATGCGACCGTTGGCGACGTCGGGGTGGCGTTGGCCAAGACGTGGCTCTTCGGCATCATCGTCACCCTGATCGCCTGCCAGCGCGGCCTTGAGACGCGGAAGGGCGGCCCGCGCGGCGTGGCCGACTCGGTCAATGCGGCCGTCGTTTTGGGCGTTGTTACGGTCTTCGTTCTGAACCTGGGCATCACCGCTCTGGTTGCCACGTTCATGCCAACGAAGGTGGGTTGATGGCCGCCCCATCGCGGCATATGCCGCACGGTATGGCCGCGTCGCTGCGCGCCGGTTATTTGGTGTTCAACCGCGGCGGGTCAGTCTTCGAACGCCTCGGTCACCAGGCCACCTTCCTGGCCCAGGTGATCGCTTCGCTGCCGCGCACCATCACGCGCTACCGGCGGCAAACCGGAACGATTCTGGTCGACATGATCTGGGGCAACGGCTCGATCATCGTCGGCGGCGGCACCATTGGCGTGCTGGCGTTCATGGGCATCGCGATCGGTGGCGCGGTTGGGCTCGTCGGCTACGCCGTCCTGGACATGGTCGGGATGGGTCCGCTCACCGGCTTCATCTCGGCCTACGCGAACACCCGGGAACTGGCGCCGATGGTCGCGGCCATCGGCTTCGGGGCGCAGGCCGCCACCAGGATGACCGCCGAAATCGGCAGCATGCGGATCGCTGAGGAGATCGACGCGCTGGAGGTTCAGGGGATCCCGGCGATTCCCTACGTGGTGACTACCCGCGTCCTCGCCGGGATCATTACCATCATTCCGCTGTACCTGTTCACGTTGGCGTTGAGCTATCTGTCCTGCGCGCTGATGGTGAGCCTGCATCAGGCATCCGGCACCTACACCCACTACTTCGACATGTTCATGCAGCCATCCGACGTGGTGTACTCGGCGATCAAGGCGGTCGTCTTCGTCGTCCTGATCATCGGGATCCACTGTTATGAGGGGTTTTACGCGAGCGGCGGGCCGGAGGGTGTCGGACGCGCCTCAGGACGGGCGATTCGCGCCAGCTTGATCACCATCGTCGTCTCGGACATGTTGTTGACCTTGCTGTTCTGGGGCAACAACCCCGGGTTGAGGCTGTCGGGGTAGGCATGCCAACATTTCTCACCCGAACCGCGCGGCCGCCCAGCGCCGGCACGCTCCGACTTCGCGGCCTGATTGTCGCCATGGTCCTGACCGTCGGGGCCGTCTTTGTGTACCAGGCGACCACCGGGAAGTATGTTGACAACTTCAAATTGACCATGATCGCCAACACAATTGGCGAGGGCCTGGCGCCCGGGGCCGAGGTGAAGTTCCACGGCATGGCCATTGGATCGGTCAAGGAACTCGAAACCATCGGCTACAACAAGCAGAGAATGACGGTGCTGCTCGACCCTCGGCAGGCGAAGGCGCTCACGTCAGACACGATCGCACGGTTCACCTCGTCGAATCTCTTTGGCACGACCGAGGTTGAGCTCGTCAGCGAGGGCAAGGGGCCTCAGTTGCGTCCGAATCAGACGTTGACGGTGCGCACCGACGTCCAGGCGGCCACGATCACCGAGTTGCTGCGGGAGGGTCAGCGACTGAGTCGGATTCTCGACACACCCGAGCTCAATCACGTCATCGAAGTCCTACGCAACCACGCGGACCTTGTCGAGCCGGCCACCAAGGCGGGGCTGGATATCGCGAAGATCCTGGCCGACTCCCAGACAATGCCGCTGTCACACTCGCTTTCGGTGCTCGCGTCGTTCTTGAACGGTCTCGGCCCGGTTCTGCCCGCCCTCAACCTGGCGCCCGACCTGGTTAATTCGATGAGCTTCCTGAATGCGCCGGGTGGCGTGGACCGCACCAACCTGGTCATGCACCAGACGGGCCAGCTGTTGGGCGATGTCGGCGACATCGTGCTGCGGAACAACCCGTGGCTCATTCCGCTGATGAACGGAACGATGAACGCCGCGGTCCCCGGTATGTACGCGCTGGGCAGCCTGGCGCCGGCCTACGATCGCATCTCCGGGTTACTCGACCGCACCAGCACCGCTTTTCCGATGGTCGACGGCGACGTGCGGATGCGCGTTGAGGTAATCATGAACACCGCGCCGGGCATCGCGGCCGCGCTTCCTGGGCCGGCGCCAGATCTGCCCGGTCCGCCGCCTGGGCTGCCCGGGCCGCCGCCAGGGGGTGACGAATGAAAAAGCTGACCAGCTCTGTCTTTTGGGTCGCCCTATTCACCACCGTCGCCACGGTGTGCGGGCTGATGCTTTTGACCGCCCTGCGCAATCCGGTCAGCGGAACGGTCAACCACTACTCGGCGGTCTTCACCGACGTCTCCGGCCTGGACGCCGGCAATGACGTCCGAATCGCCGGCGTGCAGGTAGGCAAGGTCGAGGCGATCCGCCTCGAAGGCCAGATGGCCCGGGTTGATTTCACCGCGTTGACCGCCAATCCCCTGTACAAGGACACCGTCGTCGCCGTGCGGTTTCAGAACCTGCTGGGACAGCGCTACCTGGAACTGGTCCAGTCGGGCGCCGCGGGTGAACGGTTGGCCGCTGGGGCGACCGTGCCGGTGGGACAGACCATTCCATCGTTCGATATCACCAAGCTGTTCAACGGATTCCGGCCGGTATTCGACACGCTCGACGCCGCCCAGATCAACCAGTTCGGCGAAAACCTGCTCCGGTTGATCCAGGGTGACGACAGCGGGCTCGGACCACTGCTGCACGATCTGGACACCATCACAAAGTTCGCCGCAAATCGCCAGGCCGCCATTACGGTGCTGCTGCGCAACCTCGGTGAGATATCGAACGACCTGGGCGGCAAGTCCCAGCAGCTGTTCCACGTCATCACCACGCTGAACGGACTGCTGGCGTCGTTTACGGCCAAGGCCAACGACTTTAATACTTCGCTCGACATCGAACTGCCGTTGATGCGCAGTCTGGTCCACACCCTGCAATACGCGGAACGCACGTTTGACGGAACGACCGTGCCCGCCTATGACCTGGTGAGCCGGATGTTTCCACAGACGCCGACGATCATCGCCGGCCTGTCGCTGGTGCCCTCCCTGATCGAGGGATTGCGCGACTCACTCGTCGACGAAGGGCCAACCACCCCGGCCTATACCTGCACCAACGGCGAGGTCCACCTGCCCAACATCGGCGAAGTGTCGTTCGGGCAGCAGGATTTGGTGGTGTGCCAGTAGTGAGAGCGCACATCGGAAAGAACTGGGGCCGGGTCCTCGACGACCGTGAAACGGCGAAACGCAGTCGCCGCTACGGCGTCGCAGGCATCATCGTCATCATCATCGCGCTGGTCATACCCGTCGTCGCCTTCCTCAATCCCCTTGGCGAGAAAAGCTATACCGCCAATGCCACCCATTCGGGCGGTGTGCGCAGCGGTGACGACGTGCGCATCGCCGGGGTGCCGGTCGGGGAGGTCACCAGCGTCAAGCTGGCGGGCAACCTCGTGCAGATCAAGTTCAATGTGAAGGATTCGGTCTTCGTCGGTTCGGAGTCCACGCTCGAGGTTCGGCTACTGACGCCGGTGGGTGGGCACTATGTGGCGCTCAACTCGCAGGGTGCGGTGCCGTTGGGCCAGAAGGTGATTCCTCCTGGGCACGTCAAAGCCGCATTCGAGACCAGCGATCTCATTCAGTCGGTGACGCCGCTAGTCAAGGATGTCAACGGCAAGGTCCTGCACGACACCTTCACCGAGGTAGCCAACGCCGCCAACAAGTATCCGAATGCACTGCGCGAGATCGTGCATTCGGCCAATGAGTTGACCAGGTTCTTGAGCAAGATGTCCGACGACGTGGATCGCGGATTGGGCTTCGTCAACGATGCGGTCAGTTCCCTTACCGCCAATCGCGAGCATCTTCTCGCGCTGATCGAGCAATTCGCGTTGGTTGGGCGCGGTTACACCTCGAGGGCCGTCGACATCATCGAGTTCTTCACGCTGCTGAG
This sequence comes from Mycobacterium bourgelatii, assembly GCF_010723575.1. Classification (NCBI taxonomy): domain Bacteria; kingdom Bacillati; phylum Actinomycetota; class Actinomycetes; order Mycobacteriales; family Mycobacteriaceae; genus Mycobacterium; species Mycobacterium bourgelatii. The sequence goes on along the minus strand of NZ_BLKZ01000002.1, from coordinate 69,511 downwards.
CGAGTTGACCCGGATCGTGGACCGCATCATGGTCTTCTACAGTCGCGAGGTCGCGCCCTCGGTCAACGGAATCGACGACATTTTCGACACCCTGTTCACCAACCCCGACCGGATCGGCCGCGCCGCCGACGGCCTAGGGCAGATCCTCAACATCGTGGTGCCGATGCTCAGCGGGAACGGCGTTGCCGTGGACGACCACTTCCTGGTACCTGGCCAAGACCTCTGTCTGCCCAACCTCATGAGGCACTGCTGATATGACGCTGATATGAGGCTGATATGACTAGGAAACGCGTTGTCATTGCGGTCGTGGTGGCCGTCGCGTTGATTGCCGCCGGTGTGACCGGAGCCAAACTGGTGCTCCCGAAGATGGACGACACCAAGGCGATGTGCGCCGAATTCACCGACGCCGTGGGCCTTTACCCAGGCAACAAGGTCCAGTTGCTGGGCATCGAAGTGGGTGGGGTAACGGCCGTCACGAACAAACCGGACTTCGTGCAGGTCGACTTCACCGTCCCCAAAGATCTCGACCTCCCCGCCGACGTCGGAGCCGTCACCTACTCACAATCGATCGTCACCGACCGGCATGTCGAACTGACCAAGCCCTACAGCGGTGGGCCGAAATTCACCGGCTCGCAGTGCATCAAGCTGGAAAGCACCAAGACTCCGCTCGGCATCAGCGAAACCTTCGCGGCCGCAGACAATTTGGTTGACACCTTGCTGGACACCCCGCCGGGGACGGACCCGTCGAAGTCGCCAGGCGCGCAAGCCATCAACGACACCCTCCGCGTGGTGAGTCGGTCGTTGGAAGGCACTGGCACGGAGCTCAATCAAACGCTGCGCGATTTGGTCACCATCATCGGCGACCCGAATCTGGCTGACGCCCACACTCGCGAACTCGTCGACAACGGCGAGTTGCTCACCTCGACCTTGCTGCAGAACTGGGGCAACGTCGCGACCGCGTTGGTCACCCTGCCCGGCAGCCTCGCGATGATCGAAGGACTCGCGGACGGCTTCGGGTCCGCGTTGCACGATCTTGCGCATGCGCTGCCGATCCTGGTCGACGCGCTGAACCGGTTCGCGCCCAGGGTCTATCACAACATCACCGACAAGCTGATCCCCTGGGTCCGGGACATCCTCAACGCCTATACCCCAAACATCGTCGGGACCATCAATTCATGGCCACAGTTCACCAATTGGCTGGCTGACACGGTGGAACCGTCGTGGGGCACACACCATGTCCCGTATGTGCCCCCGCAGGTGTCGGTTTCGCCACCACAGGTCAGTGCGATCTGCGGGTTGCTGCGCGAACGGCACACCCCGGGTAGCGAAGCGGCTTGTGCGCCCGGCACCGCCTCGGATCCGGTCACCCTCGGTCTGACCGACCTCATCCTGGGGAACGCACTGTCATGACGGGACGAACGATGCGCGGGCTGAGCGTGCTGCTGAGTGCCCTGGTGATCGGCCTGACGGGCGCGTGCTCACTCGACCCGACGCGGTTGCCGGTACCCGGCTCCTACGTTCCGGGAGGCAAATACAGCGTCAAGATCGAATTTTCCAGCGTGCTGAACCTGCCGGCCAAGGCCAAGGTGGACTACGGCGGCGTGCGGGTCGGTGTCCTGAACCGAGTTGAACTGGTGGGCAACACCGCGGTCGCCTACGTCGACATCTCCGATACCGCTGCGCTGCCGCAGAATACGCGCGCCGAACTCCGTCAGGCCACCGTGCTGGGCGACATCTACATCGCGCTGATGCCGCCGGACGACCCGGCGCCGACGCCGCTGCGCGACGGCGACACCATTCCATTGCGGAACACCACGCCGGCCGACAACGTCGAGAACATGCTGCGCGGGGTGTCGAACCTGGTAACGGGCGGAACGCTGACCACCTTGCAAGAGTCACTGGTCAACTTCAACAACGCGTTTCCGAAGGATCCGTCCGAGCAGATCCGTATTCGCAACAAGCTGACCGGCCTGCTGCACGACCTGGCGGCGAACCAAGAGACGATCGATGAAATCCTCGCCAGCGCGGAGAGCGTCACGAGCACGTTGCACGCCGACGCGGCAGTGCTGGACAGCTTGATGGCCAACGGCCCGGGCAACATCAACGCGATGACCGGCGTACTGCCGGACATCCTTCAACTCCTGGTCTATCTTCAGGGACTCGGCCGCGGCGGAGCTGACTTGCTGGTGCCACATGCGCCCGACTTCATCCAGATGCTTTCCTACGTCACGCCGTTGGTGGGTTCGATCGCGACCGCCGACACCACGGTGCCGGTCAACGTCGACAAGTGGAATGCGTTGATCCGCGACAAGCTGATCCCGTTCTTCAACAACGGCGGCCCGAAATTCAATGTCACGCAGGTTCATCAGCCGCAGGGCCCGCCGGAAGTGGATCCGGCGGACAAGGCGGACCAGGCGATTTCCGCGTTGCGAACGATGGGGCTACTGCCATGAGGTTGAAGGCCGCGACGACTTTGGTGCTGCTGGCCGTGATGACGGTGTTCGGAGTGGCGTATCTGTCCCTCGAAGTTCTGAAGAAGAACCCGACCGTAAAGCCCACTCGGGTAACGCTTGTGCTGGACAAGTCGGGCGGGCTGTTGCCGACCTCGCAAGTGACGATGCGCGGCATCCAGGTGGGTCGCGTCACCGGGGTCCAAGCCACACCGAGCGGTCTGAGGGTGTCGATCGATCTCGACCCCGCCCATCCGGTACCGGCCAATAGCGCGATAAGCATCCAGAACCTGTCATTGGTGGGCGAGCAGTACATCGACTTCAAGACGAAACACATTGCGCCGCCGTACTTCAGCGATGGCGCGGTGATCCCCGCGGATCGGGTGGCTCCGTCGGTGACGGTGAGTGAGTTGCTCGCCAAGGCCAATGGCCTTCTCTCGGTGATCAATCCGAATCACGTCCAGAGCATCGTGACCACCGTCTCCGAGGTTTTTGCGAACAATGACGCGACCCTGGACTCGTTGGCCACCACCGCGGGCTTGGTTTCCAAGATGGAGTTAGAGAAGAAGCAACTGCTTACGACGCTCTTCGGCAACGTCTTCACGCTGGTCGCCGATCTCGATGAGGTACACGCCGACGCGTCGCTGCGCCAGGCCGGCATGGTGTTGCCCCCGGCGCTGTTGGCGCTGACCAAGTTGGTCCGCAACACCGATGAGTACACCAACGCTGCGGACGGTACCTTCGCGCCGGGCGCTGCGGTGCCGACGATGGTTGCCAATATCAACGAGTACATCGATATGTTGTCCGGGCCGCTCGGAACTTTCGCTACTGTCCTGGAGCCGGCCACTGAGCCCCTGTACGGAGTCAGGGTCAACGGGGGGCATTGGATGGACTTCTGGGAGTCGACCTTCAACGACGCGGGCGGGCTGCGTCTACAGGTGAATGCGCCTGAGGGGCAATAACAGTGAGGATCGAGCATGAGCGCCGACACGATAAGTGACACCGAAGAGAGCGTCATCGACGACAGCAGTGTCGACAGCGCCACCCGGGAAGTCGAGGCGACTGAAGAAGTCGAGGCGGCCGACGAGGCGGACGACGCCGACGACGCCGACGACGCGGACGAGAAGGCCGCCGACGAGAAGGCCGCGGCTGGCGAGAAAGCCGACGACGAGGGCGAGTCGCGGCTCGGTCGGTTGCGCAAGCTCCGAATACGGCCGTCGCTGTCATGGCGCACGGTTGCCGCCTTGCTTCTGTTGGCGGCGATCGGCGGGGCGTTCTTCGGGTACCGCCAGTACGACCGGCTGAACCACGAGGTCACGGCCCTGAAGCAGGCCGAATCGGACCGCGCAGCTGCCGCCAAGCTGGCCAAGGAGTACGCGTTGAAGTCGCTGACGTACACCTATGAAAACCCGGACGCCTTTTTCCAGTCCGTGGAGGACGGCGTCTCCCAATCCCTGAAGGACAAGTACGTCAACGCCACCCCCATTCTCAAGGGCGTCATGGTGCAGGCGCAGGTCACGTCGTCGGGCGAGGTCCTTGCTACCGACGCCGTCGCACAGCCCGGGGACGTGTACCAGGTGGTGGTATCCGCCGCGCAGACCACACGCAACTTGCAGAATCCCAAGCCCCGCGTATCACTGATCCTGTTGCAGATCACCGTCAACAAGGTCGACGGCAGTTGGCAAGTCTCCGACATCGGACCGAAGACGGGTAGTCATGCCGGCAACGCTGACCAGCTGCCGCCGCCGGTGCCCAGTCCCGCCCCGGCGCCGGCCCCTGCACCCGCGCCACGGCGTTAGGATGTGCCGCCTGAAAAAGTAACGCCCCTCCGCGACTCCTAGGAGGTTTGGCCGACGCGCCGCGCGGACATTCGTAGTGGCATGTGCGCCGCCTCAGACGTCAAGGACCGGGTGGTGCTGGCGCACAACCTCTACGACGGCGAGACCGCGTCCCCCGCAACTCGCGCCCTGGCGGACTACATCATCGCCCAGGTCGAACAGATCGAGCGCGGCGACGAGGGCCTGCGCCGAGGTGAGGATCCCATTCACGACACCCGAGTGTCGATCCGGCGGTTGCGCAGCACGCTGCGGGTGTTCGGCAAGCTCTTGGATGAGTCGGCAATCGATGGCACGGAAGACGAGTTGAAGTGGTTCGCCGGCCTGCTCGGGGACGTGCGCGATTGCCATGTGCAGCAACGCCGGTTCATCGAAGCCCTGAATCAGATTCCCGACGAGCTGGTGCTAGGGCCGGTCAAAGCGCGGATCCGCAAGGACCTTCGAGCGGCTGAGTTGCCGTCCCGAACTCGGGTGAGCGAGGCAATGGACTCGGCGCGGTATCGCGCACTCATGGACGTGCTGCGCCTATGGCGGGCAGCACCGCCGATTGCCGGCAACGACATCACGGCCAAGACGTTGCGGAAGCGAGCCCGCCGTGCCGAGCGTAAGGCGGATCAACGGTTGGCCAAGGCGCTCGAGTCGGGTGACGATGACATGCTGCACACCGCACGCAAGGCCGCCAAACGGGCACGTTACGCCGCCGAGTTGCGCAGGCCGCTGGACCAGCGTGCGAAGCGGACAGTGAAGCGCTACAAGCACATACAAGGGGTGCTGGGGGAGCACCAGGATGCCGTGATCGCTATCGAGGCGCTGCGTCGGTTGGCGGTAACGGCGGGTACGAGTTCAGGGGAGAACGGCTTCACGTACGGCATGTTGTACGAGCGTGAGCGTCGAATCGCTGAGCAGTGCCGGGCTGACGCACAGCGGCTCCGATAAGTGCAATCCGGGATGGCCCGTTGAGGGGGCGGGCTATCCCGGATTGCTCTCTAACCGATCTTAGGCCGTCCCGCGGTAATTGCCTTGCGGGTAATTGCCTTGGGCGCTGTAGTCGGCGTCGGCGTCCGCGGTGCCGCGGGTCGGTGCGGCCGAATCGTCACGCCACGCACCGTCATGGCCGTTCTCGGTCCACTCAGCTCGGTCGGCTTGGTCGGTTCCATCGTCACGCTGGTCCCTCCGGACCGTCGGATCGATGCTGTCAGCGCGTTCCCACTGTTCCCGTAGCTGGTCGCGCGATGTCGTGGCTTCGTTCTGGTGCTCGGCCGCCTGCTCTTGCAGTCTGGCGGCTTCCGCGGCCTTGACCTCTGCCTCGGCCTGAGCCGCACGCGCTTTGGCGGCGGTTTCGTTGGCCAGTGCTTCGCGCCGCTCAAGCTCGGCGGTCTGCATTCTGGCCTGCTCGCGAATCTCTTCGGCCTGCCGGTGCTGGCGGCGACGCTTCGCCCTGTTCATGGCCAGGACGAGGATGATGACGACCGCGATCACCGCCACGGCGACGACGATCCAGACAATATTGCTGGTACTCATTTGAGCTCCATAGGTTGTTGGGTATGCGGTTGTACCCCGGCCCGTGCCTACCGAATCCCCATATTCGACATCGATAAAACGGCGGGGTTCGCCTCGCTCCCGCGACGATGCCCATCTTGTCACCGACCGTTCGTACAATCGAAAGTATGTTCGAAGGACAGACGGACGCCGACGTAGTCGACGCGATCGCCGCCGCGGCACGCGAGCAAAACGTGCAGTGCGCAAGAGAACTGGCCGCAATAGGCGAACTGTATGCACGCCGCGCTCCGGTAGGTGACACCGAGCGCGATCAATGGGCCATCGATGGACACGCGAATGTGGTCGCCGAGATCTCCGCGGCCCTGCGCATCACTCGAGCCAGGGCCAGTGGGCACCTCCGCTACGCGATCGCGCTACGCGAGCGGTTGCCACGCCTCGCGGAGGTATTCGCGCGAGGAGACGTCTGTTTTCGAGTGGTGGCGACGGTGATCTCCCGCGTTTACCTGGTGCAGGATCCGAAGATCCTCGCCGAGCTCGATCAGGCCATAGCCAGACGCGCGCCGAAGTGGACGCGGCTGTCAACGGCGAAGCTTGGCGAACGCATCGATATGTGGGTTGTTCACGCTGATCCAGCTGGCGTTCGGGTACCGCCCGAACGAGACGATGTTCGCTTCGTAGAGGTCAAGCCCAGCAGTGATGGGATGGCACAGGTGTGGGCGCAGCTGCACGGCAGCGATGGAGTTGCGTTGGATCAGAAGCTCGAGGCGCTCGCCGACACCGTGTGTCGTGAAGACCCCCGGAACAAAGAACAGCGGCGTGCCGATGCCCTCCGGGCGTTGGTCGACGGCGCGGATGGATTGCAGTGCCAGTGTGGCTCGTCCGATTGTGCTGCTGCACAACGGAAGACCGACACCAATGTGGTAATTCATGTCTTGGCCGAGCGGGCGACGATTGACGGTGACTCCGAGGCCCCCGGATATCTGCCGGGGTTCGGCCCGGTCTCGCCGGCGTTGCTGCGCGACTTGGCCACCACCGCCAAGCTCAAGGACTTGGTTATTCCGCCGCTCAGCCCAGAACCCGGATACCGGCCCTCGGCGGCTCTCGCTGACTTCGTCCGCTGCCGGGACCTCACGTGCCGATTCCCCGGATGTGATGCACCCGCAGCAGTCTGCGACATCGACCACACGATCCCTTACCCGCTGGGTCCGACGCACGCGTGTAATCTCAAGCTACTCTGCCGTTTTCACCACCTGCTGAAGACCTTCTATGCCGGGGTAGCGGGCTGGTTGGATCTCCAGCTACCCGATGGCACGGTGGTGTGGACCAGTCCGACGGGCCACATCTACCGCACCGAACCTACTGGCGGTGTCTTCTTCGAATCGCTGAGCCAACCGACGCCGATGGCGTTACGCGGGCTAAAGATGCCTCGGCGGAAGCGAACCCGTGCCGCCGAGCGCCATGCACGCATCATGGCCGAACGGCGCATCAACGAGGAACGATTCGCCGCGCAACCACCGCCGGATTTCTAACCTGACGGTCGGGTCAGAATGGCCATATGGCATTGGACCTGACCGAATACTTTGACCGCGTCAACTACCGCGGGACCACCGAGCCGACGCTTGAGACACTGCAGGCTTTGGTGACGGCGCACACCCGAGCGATTCCGTTCGAGAATCTCGATCCGTTGCTGGGTGTGCCGGTTGACGACCTGGGCCCAAATGCGTTGGCCGACAAGCTGGTAAGCCGACGGCGGGGTGGTTACTGCTATGAGCAGAACGGACTGATGGGTTACGTGCTGGCTGAACTCGGTTACCAGGTGCGACGCTTCGCCGGCCGGGTGGTCTGGATGCTGCCGCCGGATGCACCGGTCCCCGCGCAGACCCACACTGTTTTGGGGGTGACTTTCCCGGGCTCGGACGGCTCATATCTGGTGGACGTCGGTTTCGGCGGCCAGACGCCGACGTCACCGCTCCGCCTGCAAACCGGCGGCGTCCAGCAGACGACGCACGAGCCGTACCGACTCGAGGACCGCGGTGACGGCCTACTGCTGCAGGCGCAGGTCCGTGGTGAGTGGCAGTCGCTGTACGAGTTCACCACCGAGACCCGTCCCCAGATCGATCTGACGGTGGGTAGCTGGTATGTCTCGACCTGCCCGGCGTCCCACTTCGTCACGGAGGTGACCGCCGCGATGGTCACCGACGATGCGCGGCTGAATCTGTCCGGCCGCCAGCTGACCATCCACCGTGCTAGTGGATCCGAGAAGGTCCTACTCGACGACGCCGCCGCCGTGGTGGACACGCTCCGCGACCGGTTCGGAATCAACGTGGACGATGCCGCCGAGCGCGATGTGCTCGTGGCCCGCATCGACCAGCTACTGAGCCGACAGCCAGGGCCCCATTCGGTGTAGGGCCTCTTCGATGTCGCTGGTAGGTCCGGCGAATGAAAGGCGTACGAAGGACCCGCCGCGCGCCGGGTCGAAGTCGATGCCCGGGGCGATGGCAACCCCGGTGTCGGCCAGCAGCTTTGAGCAGAAACTCAGCGAATCTCTGGTGAAGTCGCCGACGTCGGCGTAGACGTAGAACGCACCGTCGGTTGGGGCCAGCCTCTCGACGCCGATGCCACGCAAACCGTCGAGCAACAGAGATCGATTGACGGAGTAATGCGCCAGGTGCCCGTCGGCTTCTGCCTTCGATTCCGGCGTGAACGCCGACACCGCCGCGATCTGCGACAGCACCGGCGGGCAGATGGTGAAGTTGCCGGTCAGGCAGTCGACCGCACGGCGGAGCTCGGTTGGTACCAGCAGCCAGCCCAACCGCCAACCGGTCATCGCGTAGTACTTGGAAAAGCTGTTGACTATCACGGCATTCCGCGACGTCTGCCAGGCGCAGCTGGTCTGCGGCGCGCCCTCGTAAACCAGCCCGTGATAGACCTCATCGCTGATCAGTCGCGCGCCGGTCTCGTCGCACCACGATGCGATAGCCGCCAGCTCCTCGGGCGGTATGACCGTTCCCGTCGGATTGGCCGGGCTGGCAACGATAACCCCCTGCACCGGCGGGTCGATTTCGGCGAGCATCTGCGCCGTGGGCTGGAACCGCGTCTCCGGGCCGCACGCGATCTCCACCACCTCGCATCCGAGTGCCGACAGGATGTTTCGGTAGCAGGGGTAGCCGGGACTGGCCATCGCTACCCGATCGCCGACGTCGAAGCAGGCTAGGAAGGCCAGTAGGAACCCGCCGGACGAACCCGTGGTGACCACCACCGCGTCGAGGTCGACTTCGATGCCGTGCTTGTGTTGGTAATCGGCCGCGATGGCACCGCGGAGTTCTGGGATACCCAGCGCCACGGTGTAACCCAATTGGTTGAGATGCAGGGCGGACGCCGCGGCGGCCCGTACCGGCTCGGGGGCGCCGACACTCGGCTGCCCCGCGGACAGGTTGACCAGATCGCCGTGGGTGCGCTGGCGTTCCGCTGCAGCCAGCCAGACATCCATCACATAGAACGGTGGGATCCCGGCCCGCAGCGAGACGTGATCGGTCACGGCACTCCCGGCAAGACTTCTGCTTCGAGCCGGCGCAGCAGCTCACGCGGTGTCTCCAAGAGATGCGTACTGCCGTGTGCACGTTTGAAATACAGGTGCATGTCGTGTTCCCACGTAATGGCGATGCCACCGTGCAGCTGAATGCCTTCGGCCGCGACGGTGCTCAATGTCTCGCTGGCGGCCAGCCGTGCGGTGGCGGCGTTGGTGGGGGTCGGGTCGTTGCACGCTTCGTCAACCACCGCCTTGGCCGCGGCGACTTTGACGTAGAGATCGGCCATCCGGTGCTTGAGCGCCTGGAAACTGCCGATCGGCCGGCCGAATTGCACTCGGCTCTTGGTGTATTCCACGGTGAGTTCGAGGCAGCGTTCCGCGGCGCCGATCTGCTCGGCCGCCAGCAGAATCGCCGCTGTGTCCGCAATTCCAGGGTCCGCACCCAGGTCGGCGGATTCTTCAGCTCGCACCTTCGCCAACCGGCGGGTCGGGTCCATGGTGACGACGGGCTCCGCGCTGAACCGTGTCCACCGGCTCAGCTTGCCGCCTTTGCCGTCTGTGGCGACGACGACGTCGGCGACGTCGCCGTTGACGACATAGTCCGAGTCGAGCACGAGCGCGCCTATCGATTCTCCCGAGGCCAACGCTTCCAACGTCTCGGCATCGGGCTCGTCAACGGACAACAGGGCGAGTTCGGCAAGGGTGGTGCCCAGCAGGGGAGACGGCACGAGTGCGCGACCAAGTTCCTGTAAGACCGTTGCCGCGTCGGCCAATTCACCACCGGCGCCGCCCAGCTCTTCCGGTATCACCAGAGCCGCGGCGCCAACCTGCTCGCACAACAACTTCCACAGCGACTCGTCGTAGCCGCGGTCGGATTCCATGGCGGCGCGCACCGCAGCGGGGCTGGCGTGCTTGGTGACCAGCGCGGCCACAGTTTCGCGCAGCAACTCCCGTTCTTCACTCATTGGCGCCGCTCCTCTTCATCGCTGTGCTCTGCATCGTCGCCGGCGCGACTCATAGCGCCTCCAGCACTCGTCGCCGGTGTTCCTCGGGCGTACCCCAGGCCGTCCGCAAGGCCTGCACTCGCAGCAGCAACAACGACAGGTCGTGTTCTTGAGTGAACCCGATGGCGCCGTGGGTCTGCAACGACGATCGCGCGGCCAGCAGGGCCGCCTCGCCCGCCGCCGCCTTCGCGGCGCTCACATCCCGAGGTTCCAACGTCAGCGCCGCGCCGTAAACCAGCGGTCGGGCCAATTCGACGGCGATGTGTACGTCGGCGAGCTTGTGTTTGATCGCTTGATACGACCCGATCACCCGGCCGAACTGGGACCGCTGCTTGGCGTACTCGACGGCTGCGGTCAACAGCGCCTCGGCCGCTCCGACCAACTGGGCGGCGGTGGCCAACGCGCCGAACTCGTACGCGCGCTTAGTGTCCGCCTGCCACGTCGCGCCAGTGGCCGCCACTTCGTAGAGGTGGCGGCTCGGGTCGACGGATTCGTGCTTGTCGCCGGCAGTCGCTTCGCTGACTTCCCCCGCATCGGGGCCACCGTCAACCACCAGCACCAGCCCGGCCGTGTCGGCGTCAACGGCATAAGGCACCTGCGGCGGTTGTGCAACGGTCGCGATCAACTCACCGGAAGCAAGGCCCTCGCTGCGGTCGTCGCCGGCGAGCAAGATCGGTGCGACGGCAATGGATTCGGTGACCGGGCCCGGAACACACCAATGGCCGAGTCGTTCGAGCGCGACCACCAGATCGACGGGATGAGCATCCAGGCCGTCAAACTTCTCCGGCACGATCAGGGCGGTGACGCCGAGATTGGCGAGTTGCTCCCACACCTTGCGGCCGGGCGCGAAGTCACCCGCCGACCACGCGCGCACCGCGGCGGGCAGATCCGCGGCGCCCAGCGCCGCGTCGATGCTGGCCGCGAAGTCGCGCTGCTGTTCATCTAAGGCAAAGTCCATTACCGCTTCTCCCCTTTTGGTTCGCGGGGCAGACCCAACAAGCGTTCCGAAATGATGTTGCGCTGAATCTCGTTGGTACCGGCGTAGATCGGGCCGCCCAGCGCAAACAGCAGGCCTTCGGTCCACGGCCCGGCCAGTTCGCCGTGGGCGCCCCGGATGTCGAGTGCGGTCTGATGCAATTCGACGTCGAGTTCCGACCAGAACACCTTGGTGACCGACGATTCGGCGCCCAACTCCCCGCCGGCGGCCAGTCGGGTCACGGTGCCGAAGGTCTGCAACCGGTAGGCCTGCGCTTTGATCCATGCGTCGGCAACCCTGTCGGCGAATTCCGGCGGTGAGCCGCTGTCCTTCCACAGCTGCACCAGTCGCTCCGCGGCGGCCAGGAAGCGCGCCGGGCTGCGCAGCGACATGCCACGCTCGTTGCTCGACGTGCTCATGGCGGCGCGCCAACCGTCGTTCGGGGTGCCGATGACGTCCTCGTCGGGCACGAAGACGTCGTCCAGGAAGATCTCACCAAATCCGGTGTCGCCGCCCAGTTGGACGATCGGACGCACAGTGACGCCCTTTGCCTTGAGATCGAACATGCAGTACGTCAACCCGTGGTGGCGTTGGGATTCCGGGTCGGAACGGAACAGGCCGAACCCCATGTCGGCGAACGGCGCCCGCGAACTCCAGATCTTCTGGCCGTTGAGCAGCCAGCCGCCGTCGGTCTTGGTGGCGGTGGACCGCAATGACGCGAGGTCGCTGCCAGATTCCGGCTCCGACCAGGCCTGCGCCCAGATCTGTTCCCCGCTGGCCATTTTCGGCAGGATCCGGTCGAGCTGTTCTTGGGTGCCGTGCGCGAACAGGGTCGGCGCCAGCATTGAGGTGCCGTTGGCGCTGGCCCGTCCCGGCGCGCCGGCACGGAAGTACTCTTCCTCGTACACCACCCAGTGCAGCAGTGGAGCGTCCCGACCGCCGTACTTCTTCGGCCACGTGATCACCGACAAGCCGGCGTCATACAGCACCCGGTCCCAGATCCGGTGCTGGGCAAATCCTTCGGCATTGTCATAGGACTTCGTCGGGATCGACTCACGGTTCGCCGCAAGGAAATCGCGCACCTCGGCCTGAAAGGCCAGCGTCTCTTCGTCAAGTGTCAGGTCCATCTGGAATCCATCCTCAGGCCATTTCTCGCAGTTGGGGTTTGACCACTTTCCCGCCGGCGTTACGCGGCAACGCGTCGACGAACCGCACCGAGCGGGGTGCCTTGAAGTTCGCCAAATGCTCACGGGTATAAGCGATCACCGATTCTTCATCCAGATCTGCGCCGGGCTTGGGCACCACGAAGGCGCGGCCCACCTCGCCGAGTCGCTCGTCCGGCACCCCGATCACCGCCGCGTCCGCCACACCCTCCATCCGGGCCAGCACCTGCTCGACCTCGGCGGGGTAGACGTTGAAGCCGCCGCAGATGTACATGTCCTTGAGTCGGTCGGTGATGCGCAGGTTGCCGCGGTCATCGACGGTTCCGATGTCTCCGGTGTGCAGCCAGCCGTCGGAATCGATTGCGGCAGCGGTGGCTTCGGGATCGTCGAGGTAGCCCAGCATGACATTCGGCCCGCGCAACAGGACTTCGCCCGTTTCGTCGATGCGCAGTTCGAAGTCGGCGAAGGGGCGCCCGCAGGTGGTTGCGACCGTCACCGCGTCGTCCTCGGGGCGACATGCCGTTCCCATCCCGTTGGCCTCGGTTAGGCCGTAGGCGGTCAGGACGATGTCGATGTCGAGTTCGGACTGCATGCGTTCCACCAGCACCACCGGCACCGTCGCCGCACCCGTCACTGCGAACCGCAGCGAGCTCAGGTCGTAGTCGCCGCGGGCCGGGTGGTCCAGCAGGGTCTGGTAGATGGTCGGGGGGCCGGGCAGCACGGTGATGCGGTGTTGCTCGATCGCCTGCAACGCGCGCAACGGGTCGAACGTCAGGTGCGGGATCAGCGTCGCCCCGGTTTGCAGGCACGCCAGGATGCCGGCCTTGTAGCCGAAGTTGTGGAAGAACGGATTGATGCACAGGTAGCGGTCGTCGCTGGTGATCTTGCCGTTGGCGGCCCACGCGGCCGAGGCCGCCAACGACTGGCGGTGCGCACACAGCACGCCCTTGCTGCGGCCCGTCGTGCCCGATGTGAACAGGATGTCGCTGATGTCGTCGGGGGAGACGACGGCCGCGCGGGCGTGAACGGCGCTCAGGTCGCTGCCGCGCGAGATGAAGTCATCCCACGTCCCGTCATCGGCTTCGATGGGAATGCGCACGATGTCGCGCAAGGCCGGTAACGCGGAGCGGTCCAGGTCCGCCGCACGATCGTTGCCCAGGAACCGCCCCGCCGCGAACAGCACCGGCGCCGCGGTACGGGCCAGGATGTCGGAGGCCTCCGAGGCGGTGTAGCGCGTGTTCAGCGGCACCATGGTGGCGCCCGCGTGGTGAATGGCCAGGCAGGCCACCACCCAGTGCCAGGTGTTCGGCGACCAGATGGCCACTCGGTCGCCCGGTTGGACACCCAGCGCTATCAGCGCGGCTGCGGCCCGGTGAACCTCTTCGCGCAGGGCGGTCGAGGTGAAGCTGCGGTCATCGGTGATCAGCGCGGCGTGCTCGGGGAGTTGCTGGACGAGACGATCCAACGCCGCGGGCACGGTGCGCGGATCGGTAGTCACGGATACTCCTAGGCCAGATGCTCCTAACAAAGCAAGTGCTTGGTAGGTTAGCCTACAAGACATGCAGGACGTCGAGGAGTTCCGGGCGGAGGTCCGCCAATGGCTCGCCGACAATCTGGTCGGCGAATTCGCAGCTCTGAAGGGTCTTGGCGGCCCCGGGCGCGAGCACGAGGCGTTCGAGGAACGTCGTGCGTGGAACCAGCACCTGGCCGCTGCGGGGCTGACGTGTCTGGGGTGGCCGGTTGAACATGGTGGTCGCGGATTGTCCGTCGCACACCGGGTGGCCTTCTACGAGGAGTACGCCCTTGCCAACGCTCCGGACAAGGTCAACCACTTTGGCGAGGAATTGCTGGGACCGACGCTGATCGCGTACGGGACAGAGAAACAGCAGCAGCGGTTCCTGCCGCGCATCCTCGATGTCACTGAGTTGTGGTGCCAGGGATACTCCGAACCCGGCGCCGGCAGCGACCTGGCGAACGTCTCCACCACCGCCGAACTAGACGGCGACCAGTGGGTGATCAATGGCCAGAAGGTCTGGACATCGCTGGCACACCTGTCGCAGTGGTGCTTTGTGGTGGCGCGCACCGAGAAGGGATCGAAGCGGCACGCCGGCCTGTCGTATCTGCTGGTGCCGCTGGACCAACCCGGGGTGGAGGTGCGGCCGATCGTGCAGATCACCGGTACCGCCGAATTCAACGAGGTCTTCTTCGACGACGCCCGCACCGACGCCGACATGGTCGTTGGACAGCCGGGCGACGGTTGGCGGGTGGCGATGGGCACCCTTACTTTCGAGCGTGGCGTCTCGACCCTTGGCCAGCAGATCGTCTATGCGCGTGAGCTTTCCAATTTGGCCGAGCTGGCACGGCGCACCGGTGCCGCCGACGATCCGCTCATCCGGGAGCGGCTGACCCGCGCCTGGACCGGGCTGCGGGCGATGCGCAGCTATGCGCTGGCCACCATGGATGTCGAGCAGCCTGGTCAGGACAACGTCTCAAAGTTGCTGTGGGCCAACTGGCATCGCGACCTGGGCGAGCTCGCGATGGATGTCGCCGGCAAGGCGGGGCTGACACTGACCGACGGCGAATTCGACGAGTGGCAACGCCTGTACCTGTTCACCCGGGCCGACACCATCTACGGCGGGTCCAACGAGATTCAGCGCAACATCATCGCCGAGCGGGTGCTCGGCCTGCCCAGGGAGGTTAAGGGTTGAGTCTGTCCGAAGCGCCGAAAGAGATTGCTGGACACGGACTTCTGGAAGGCAAGGTCGTCGTCGTGACGGCGGCTGCAGGCACCGGAATCGGATCGGCGACCGCGCGTCGCGCGCTGCTTGAGGGCGCCGACGTAATGGTCTCCGATCACCATGAACGTCGGCTGGGGGAGACCGCCGACCAATTGTCCGCGTTGGGTCTGGGCCGGGTGGAGAGCGTGGTGTGTGACGTGACCTCGACCGCTCAAATTGATGCCCTGATCGCTTCGACCACCGCGCGGTTGGGTCGCCTGGATGTGTTGGTCAACAACGCCGGGTTGGGTGGGCAGACGCCGGTGGCCGACATGACCGACGAGGAGTGGGACCGGGTACTGGATGTTTCGCTGACGTCGGTGTTTCGGGCCACTCGGGCCGCGCTGCGCTACTTCCGCGAGGCGACCCACGGTGGCGTGATCGTCAACAACGCAAGCGTGTTGGGTTGGCGGGCGCAACATTCGCAGTCGCACTATGCCGCCGCCAAGGCGGGCGTGATGGCCTTGACCCGGTGCAGCGCAATCGAAGCCGCCGAGTACGGGGTCCGGATCAACGCGGTATCGCCCAGCATTGCCCGGCACAAGTTCCTGGACAAGACAACGTCGAGCAAGTTGCTGGACCGGCTGTCGGAGCGCGAAGCCTTCGGTCGCGCCGCCGAGCCGTGGGAAGTGGCGGCCACCATTGCGTTCCTGGCCAGTGACTACTCGAGTTACCTAACGGGTGAGGTGATTTCGGTCTCCAGTCAGCACCCCTAGGCCGGTCGCGGAATCAGCGATCCGATCCGGTTTGGAGGCCCTGGTTGCGTGCGGGCGGTCCGGTCAACGCGTCAGGCCAGGTTCTTCAGCAGTTGAACAAGGCTAAAGAAGCCGGCCATGTCGTTGCCTATGTTGAGGAAGCCGGAGATTCTGCCGGCGATCAAGTCGCCTATACCTGTGTTGAAGAATCCCGACATCTGGCCGCTGATGGCTCCTCCGCTGGCGTTGTTGAAGAAGCCGGAGATAGAGCCACTGTCAAGCCCGCCGGGTGTGGTGTTGAAGAAGCCCGATCCTCCCAGATTTCCTGAGTTGCCAAAGCCCGAGGTAAAGATGCCGCTGTCGGTGGCGAACCCGCTGCCTGTGTTCCCGCTGCCCGAATTGAACAAGCCGGTGTTGAAGTTCCCCGAATTGCCGTCGAATGTGTTGCCAACGCCTGAGTTATGCATGCCGGTGTTCACTTGGCCGGAGTTTCCGAACCCGGTGTTTATATCGCCCGAGTTCCCGATGCCGGTGTTCGCGTAGCCTCCATTGCCAATGCCGAAGTTGCCTTGGCCGGCGTTTCCGAAGCCGATGTTGCCAAAACCGCTGTTACCTATGCCAATACCCTGGAGTTGGCCCAGGTGAGCAGGATTCGCATTGGAGCCTGAGTTGAAGATGCCGACGTTGCCGTCGCCGGAGTTGAAGAAGCCGATGTTGTTGGTGCCCGAGTTGAAGAGGCCGATGTTGCCGCTACCAGAGTTCAGTCCGAAGGTGAATTGACCAGTCGCGGTATCGTAGTACGTGCCACCGATACCGATCAGATTATTGCCGGTCAGGCCGAAACCGATGTTGTTATTTCCGGTATTTCCTGCGCCCTGGTTCCCGATGCCGTTGTTGCCTAAGCCGAAGTTACCGCTGCCCAAATTCCCAAACCCGATATTTCCGGGTTCATTAGCGGAGTAGTTGGCGTTCCCGAAGCCTCTGTGCCCGTGGCCGATGTTCCCGAAGCCAATGTTGTTACTGCCGGCGTTACCGCTGCCGATGTTCTCTTTGCCGATGTTGCCGCCACCGAAGTTGCCGTGGCCGAAGTTGCCGATACCGACGTTGCCGGCACCATCAAGACTGTTGTTGCCAAAGCCGATGTTGCCGCCGCCCTGGTTCCCGACGCCGAAATTCGGATCACCTGGTTCGGCCCGGCCGACCCCTCCGGCGCCGAACAGCTGGCCGATACCCGGCAGGCCCTGGAGCGTCTGCTGCCACGGCGCCAGCTGCGCGGCCACGGCCGAGACTGCGGAGTGATAGCCCGTCATCGCCGCCACGTCGGCAGCCCAAAACTCCTCGTAGGCGCCTTCGACCGCGGTGATAAAGGGCGCGTTGAAGCCGAAGAAGTTCGAACGCACCAGCTGAACGAACGCATCGCGGTTCGCCGCGACGGCCAGCGGATGAACGACAGCGGACTTGGCTGCCTCGAAGGCGCTGGCCACCGCCTTGGCCTGTCCGGCCGCATCCGCGGCGTGGGCCGAAGCTGCGTTCAAGAACGCCGAGTACGGCGAGGCGGCGGCGGCCATCGCGGTCGCGGACGGACCCTGCCAGGCGCCGCTGACCAAATCTGAAGTCACCGAAGAGAAGGAGTTCGCGGCCGCGCTGAGCTCTTCGGCCAACCCTGACCACGCCGCCGAGGCCTGCAACATCGGGGCCGAACCCGCGCCGAGGTACATCCGCAACGAGTTGATTTCGGGCGGCAAGACCAAGAAGTTGACCATTGTGACCTCCGTTAACGTCCGTCGTTTCGGATCGAGCAGCCTGCGACAGGTGTGAAGATACGGCGGCATAAGGGGCCAAATCTACGTTTTGCAAAGGTTTATTGTCGGTAAGGCAGAATTTGAAACACATGGTCAATTTCGATTGCAACACTTGGTCAATAGCCGCCCGGATCCGCAGTCGGCTGAATTGTCCTGAACGGACTGATCAGGACTCTCAACACGCGCGATCCTTGAAGGTCCCAGGGGGCCTGCGTTTCCATGTTTGGCAGGCCAAATACTGGCCGATAAGTCGGTCTGATGTCAGCCAGAATAAATGCCTATAACAGCTGCGGTTGCGCCTATCTATAAAGCCGGTACCGCTCAAATTTCCGCGGAAAAGCCCGAATTGCGGTTGCCGCTACTAGGGGAAGGTGCTTAACTCAAAGCGCTGGAAAACTACGTCAACGTGTCAGGTCAAGTCCTTCAACAGTTGAACGATGCTGAAGAAACCGGCCATTCCGCTGCCCCTATTCAAGATGCCAGAGATTTGGCCAGCAATCGCATTACTCACACCAGTATTGAAGAATCCTGAGATCTGGCCGTTAAGCACTCCGCCGCTGGCGCTGTTGAAGAAGCCGGATATTCCACCATCTCCGAGCCCACCGGGTGTTGTGTTGAAGAAGCCGGACCCTCCTGCGTTTCCTGAGTTGCCGAAGCCCGAGCTAGTGGCACCACTATTGGTGTTGAACCCGCTGCCGGTGTTCGCGTTGCCGGAGTTGAAGAATCCGGTGTTGAGGCTGCCCGAATTACCATCGAACGTGTTTAAGTTGCCCGAGTTCTCCATGCCGGTGTTCAGCAGCCCTGAATTTCCCAGGCCGGTATTCAGAGTGCCCGTGTTCCCGAATCCGGTGTTCGCGAAGCCCGTGTTGCCAATACCGAAGTTGCCTTGGCCGCTGTTTCCGATGCCGATGTTGCCGAAGCCGCTGTTCCCTATGCCAATACCCTGGAGTTGGCCCAGGTTGGCAGGATTCGCATTGAAGCCGGAGTTGAAGATGCCGACGTTGCCGTCGCCGGAGTTGAAGAAGCCGATGTTGCCGGTGCCCGAGTTGCCGAAGCCGATGTTGCCGGCGCCGGAGTTGAGGCCGGTGAATGTGAACTGGCCGTTCGCGGTGTTGTAGTAGGCGTTGCCGATGCCGATCAGGTTGTTGCCGGTCAGGCCGAACCCGATGTTGTTGTCGCCGGTATTCCCGGCACCCAGGTTCCCGACACCGTTGTTGCCGAACCCGAAGTTGTTGCTGCCGACGTTCCCGAATCCGATACTGCCGGGCCCGTTGGCGGAGTTGTTGACATTTCCGAAGCCCCTATTGCCGTTGCCGTTATTCCCGAAGCCAATGTTGCCGTTACCGGCGTTGCCGCTGCCGATGTTGCCGTTGCCGTTATTGCCGCCGCCGAAGTTGCCGCTGCCGGTGTTGCCGTTGCCGATGTTGCCGGCACCGTTGCCGCTGTTGTTGCCATTGCCGATGTTGCCGCCGCCCTTGTTGCCGACGCCGAGGTTGGGATCACCCGGGGCGGCCGGGCCGACTCCTCCGGCGCCGAACAGCTGGCCGATGCCCGGCAGGCCCTGCAGCGTCTGCTGCCACGGCGCCAACTGCGCGGCCACGGCCGAGACTGCGGAGTGATAGCCCGTCATCGCCGCCACGTCGGCAGCCCAAAACTCCTCATATGCGCCCTCGACGGCGGCGATAAAGGGGGCGTTGAAGCCGAAGAAGTTCGAACGCACCAGCTGAACGAACGCATCGCGGTTCGCCGCGACGGCCAGCGGATGAACGACGGCGGACTTGGCTGCCTCGAAGGCGCTGGCCACCGCCTTGGCCTGTCCGGCCGCGCCCGCGGCGTGGGTTGAAGCTGCGTTCAGGAACGCCGAGTAGGGCGAGGCGGCGGCGGCCATCGCGGTCGCGGACGGACCCTGCCAGGCGCCGCTGACCAAATCGGAAGTCACCGAAGAGAAGGAGTTCGCGGCCGCGCTGAGCTCTTCGGCCAAACCGGACCAGGCTGCCGAGGCCTGCAGCATCGGGGCCGAACCCGCGCCGAGGTACATCCGCAACGAGTTGATTTCGGGCGGCAAAACCAAGAAGTTGACCATTTTGACCTCCGTTGATGTCCGTCGTCAGGATCAGCACGCCGTCACACGTGTGAACATACGACTGCAAACGGGACCGCAGGTGAGTTTTGCCGAAGTTTGTTAGCGGGAACTTCGACCCGAAACCCCTCACTTTCAGCGAACGCACCGCCGCGTTGGCCAGCAGCCGTCAGCGCCCCACGCCGGCGGCCGGAAACTCGGCGGGGCTGTTAGCTCAAGCTCTTCAATAGCGAAACGATGTTGAAGATGCCGGGGATGCCTGAGCCCATGTTGAGCAGGCCAGAGATTTGGCCGGCTATCGTGACCCCGCCGGGGCCGGTTGGTGCTCCGGTGTTAAAGAAGCCGGAAATTAGGCCATTCGTGCCGATCACGGGGCTTGCGCCACTAGCGGTGTTGAAGAAGCCGGACATAAAGCCGTTGCCAGCGGCACCTGACGCTGTGTTGAAGAAGCCGGAGCTTCCTAGATTGCCCGTATTCCCGTAGCCCGAATGTAGGTTGCCGCTGTTCGTGGTGAAGCCGGAGCCCGAGTTTGCGTTGCCGGAATTGAAGAATCCGGTGTTTCTGGTACCCGAGTTTCCGTCGAACGTGTTCCAACTGCCCGAGTTTTCCATCCCCGTGTTGAAGGCGCCCGTGTTCCCGAAGCCGGTGTTTACGCTGCCTGTGTTCCCGAAGCCGGTGTTGCCGCTTCCTGTGTTTCCGATACCGAAGTTGCCTTGGACAGCGTTGCCGATGCCGATGTTCCCAAAGCCGGAGTTCCCAATGCCAATGCCCTGAAGTTTGCCTAGGTCGGCGGGATTGACGTTGTGACCGGAGTTGAAGATGCCGACGTTGCCGTCGCCGGAGTTAAAGAAGCCGATGTTGCCGGTACCCGAGTTGCCGAAGCCGATGTTGCCGCTACCCGAGTTCAGACCAATGGCGAATGTGCCATCCGCCGTGTTGTAGTAGGTACCGCCGATGCCGATCAGGTTGTTGCCGGTAAGGCCGAACCCGATGTTGTTATCGCCGGTGTTTCCGGCACCCCGATTCCCGACGCCGGTGTTGCCGAGTCCGATGTTGTTGCTGCCCTCATTCCCGAAACCGATATTGCCGGGGCCGTTGGCGGAGGTGTTGACGTTTCCGAAGCCTCTGTTCAGGTTGCCGTTGTTGCCGAAGCCAATGTTGCCGTTACCGGTGTTACCGCTGCCGATGTTGTTGTCGCCGGTATTGCCGCCGCCGAAGTTGCCGCTGCCGGTGTTGCCGTTGCCGATGTTGCCGGCACCGTTGCCGCTGTTGTTGCCATTGCCGATGTTGCCGCCGCCCTTGTTGCCGATGCCCAGGTTGGGATCACCCGGGGCGGCCGGGCCGACTCCTGCCGGTGCGCCGAAGAGCTGGCCGATGCCCGGCAGGCCCTGCAGCGTCTGCTGCCACGGCGCCAGCTGCGCGGCCACGGCCGAGACTGCGGAGTGATAGCCCGTCATCGCCGTCACGTCGGCAGCCCAAAACTCCTCGTAGGCGCCTTCGACGGCGGCGATGAAGGGTGCGTTGAAGCCGAAGAAGTTCGAACGCACCAGCTGAACGAACGCATCGCGGTTCGCCGCGACGGCAAGTGGATGAACGACGGCGGACTTGGCCGCCTCGAAGGCGCTGGCCACCGCCTTGGCCTGTCCGGCCGCGCCCGCGGCGTGGGTAGAAGCTGCGTTCAAGAACGCCGAGTACGGCGAGGCGGCGGCGGCCATCGCGGTCGCGGACGGACCCTGCCAGGCGCCGCTGACCAAATCGGAAGTCACCGAAGAGAAGGAGTTCGCGGCCGCGCTGAGCTCTTCGGCCAACCCTGACCACGCCGCCGAGGCCTGCAACATCGGAGCCGAACCCGCGCCGAGGTACATCCGCAACGAGTTGATTTCGGGCGGCAAGACCAAGAAGTTGACCATTGTGACCTCCGACGATGTCCGGCGTTCCGGATTAGAACGTCGTAACAGAGAAAAATACGGCTATACACGACACCGCATGTACGTTTTGCGAAAGAAACTTGGCGAAAAAAAGTCAGGATGGATTTTGTCGGACCAACGCCCGGGGCGCTCGTTGGCCGAGCAAGTGCTTGGTTGGTAGTCTGTCCGGGTGGACCGAGTGACCGGTCAGGCTAATAGCCGGCGAGACGAGCTGCTGGCGCTCGCCGCGACGATGTTTGCCGAGCGTGGGCTACGCGCGACCACCGTGCGAGACATCGCGGATGGTGCCGGAATCCTCTCGGGCAGCCTGTACCACCACTTCGCTTCCAAGGAAGAGATGGTGGACGACCTGCTACGCGGCTTCCTGGACTGGCTGTTCGAGCGCTACCAACAAATTATCGACAACGAGCCCAACCCGCTGGAACGCCTCAAAGGGCTGTTCATGACCTCTTTCGAAGCGATCGAGCACCGGCATGCGCAAGTCGTGATCTACCAGGACGAGGCCCAGCGGTTGTCGTCGCAACCCCGGTTTTCCTATCTCGAGGAACGCAACAGACAGCAGCGAAAGATGTGGGTCGACGTACTCAATCAGGGCATCGAGGAGGGCTACTTCCGGCGCGACCTCGACGTCGACCTGGTTTACCGATTCATCCGTGACACCACATGGGTGTCGGTGCGCTGGTATCAACCCGGCGGGCCGCTCACCGCAGAGCAAGTGGGTCAGAAGTATCTCGCCATCGTGCTTGGCGGGATCAAGACAGAAGGAGTCTGAAAATGCCCGAGGCGTACGTCGTAGAGGCCGTACGGACCGCGGTCGGCAAGCGCAACGGCGCCCTGGCCGGGATACATCCCGTCGACCTAGGCGCATTGGGGTGGCGCGGACTGTTCGACCGGGTCGATGTTGACCCCGCCGCCGTCGACGATGTGATCGCCGGTTGCGTGGACGCGATCGGCGGCCAGGCAGGCAACATCGCGCGGTTGTCATGGCTGGCCGCGGGCTACCCCGAAGAGGTGCCCGGAGTCACCGTCGACCGACAGTGCGGGTCCAGCCAGCAGGCCATTTCCTTTGGGGCCCAAGCGATCATGGCCGGCACGGCCGACCTCATCGTGGCCGGCGGAATGCAGAACATGAGCCAGATCCCGATCTCGTCGGCGATGATCGTCGGCGAGCAGTTCGGATTCACCACGCCGACAGCCGAGTCCAAGCAATGGCTGCACCGCTACGGGGATCAGGAGATCTCTCAGTTCCGTGGCTCGGAGCTCATCGCCGAGAAGTGGAACCTGTCTCGGGAAGAGATGGAACAGTACGCGCTGACCAGCCATGAGCGCGCGTTCGCGGCGATTCGCGGTGGCCACTTCGACAACGAAATCATCACTGTGGAAACCGAATCCGGCCCGTTCCGGGTGGATGAGGGTCCGCGAGAGACGTCGCTGGAGAAGATGGCCGGCCTCAAGACATTGGTCGATGGCGGCCGGCTGACGGCGGCGATGGCCAGTCAGATTTCCGACGGTGCCAGCGCTGTCCTGCTCGCGTCCGAACAGGCGGTCAAAGATCATGGACTGACGCCGCGCGCGCGCATTCATCACATCAGCGCCCGGGCTGCGGACCCAGTGTTCATGTTGACCGGCCCCATTCCGGCCACCCGCTACGCGTTGGAAAAGACCGGCCTCTCCATCGACGACATCGACACCGTCGAGATCAACGAGGCGTTCGCGCCGGTAGTGCTGGCCTGGCTCAAGGAGATCAAGGCGGACCCGGCGAAGGTCAATCCAAACGGCGGCGCGATCGCACTCGGGCATCCGTTGGGCGCTACCGGTGCCAAGCTGTTCACCACCATGCTGAACGAATTGGAACGAATCGGTGGTCGTTACGGACTTCAGACCATGTGTGAGGGTGGCGGTACGGCTAACGTCACCATCATCGAGCGGCTCTGAATTCGGCGAAGGTCCGTCGCTGGCCACGGTGTGTGGAAAGCTGCAGGTCTATGAGCACCAATCCGTTTGACGACGAGAACGGCCGGTTCGTAGTTCTGGTCAACGACGAGGAGCAGCACAGCCTGTGGCCGACCTTTGCCGCGATCCCGGAGGGTTGGCGGGTCGTGTTCGGCGAAGACTCTCGACAGGCATGTCTGGACTACGTCGAAGAGAATTGGCCGGACATCCGTCCGAAGAGCCTGCGTGACCGGCTCGCCGAAGGGTCAGGATAAGGAGCCCGACTTCTTGTATGAGTGCGTAATACCACTAACCGCCGCGACGCACAGGTCGGCGATCGCGGCGGCAAGTTCGGCAGGGGGTTCCTGGGGATCATCGAGCCAGTTTTCGATGAGCTGGTTTGCCCCGCCCACGATGAACTGTGCGACGCGTTTCCACTCTGGACTATTCGGTGTGTCGGGGCCTAGGACGTCCGGGGTGTACTGGACGACTGCATCGGCGATCATGTCGAGAATGCGCGTGCGGTGTTCGGCGAGGCCGGCGACGCTGCTCACGTCCTGGGTGGCGATGCGGTGGATGTGGGGGTCGGCGGCGAGGATCTCCAGGAACGCTTGGAGCGCCGAACGTAGCTTGTCCTTCAGGGTGCCCGGGTCGCCGATGCCGGCGAGGACCAGTGCCTGCAGCAACTCGTCGCGAACGTCGTCGGAAACGGCGAACAGCAGCGCTTCGCGGTTCGGGAATTGCTCGTAGAAGTAGCGGGGGGTCAGACCAGCTACTGAGCACACGCCGCGGATCGTGACGTCGGAGATTCCTGACTCACCCCAGATGCGCCGACCTGCGGCGAGCAGCTTACGGCGGCGTTCGGCGATGCGGTCGGCTGCGCTCACGCCGCCGTAACCGCGTACCACCTCCGCTCGCTTCATTGACAGTCAGGGTACCCGAAGCTAGTTTCTGACCACAGTTGTTATCCAAAATTTATTTTCGAGAATTTTCCGCGAGAGGAGCGTGGATGAACCAGGCGGTTCCGGCGCGCCATCCTGATGGACCGCGCCCGGTTCCTCCCGCCATCAGACTGCTTGCGCTGGTGCTCGGCTTGCGTGGACCCAATGCCGAGGAGATGCGGCGGCTCGGCGAGCGCTTGACCGTGGGCGACGAGCCGATGGACCGTCTGGTCGAGTGGATGTCGGCCGCCGGAATGGAGCAAACCCGGCCGTTGTTCGAGCGCGCCTTGCTTGACGGCATCGCCAACGTCCCCGACGCTCCGGAACCATTGCGCGATTTCTTCGTCGAGGTTGAGACGGTTCCAGACTGGGTCGACTGGGATCTCGTGCGCCGGGGCCAAAAGGCGCTGCGCAGTGGCGGCGCCGACGGCATGTACGTCGCGCGCGACGTGTCACTTCTTGGCGGGTACCAATTCGCGGCGTTCAACCAGACGCTGCTTCGAACGGGAGCGCTGGAGAAGGGGTCGAACAAACGGTTCGCCGAGACGATGCAGTGGGCGATGGACGTCATCTCCAAAGACGGCCTGGCCCCGCTCGGAGTGGGCTACCGGTCCACGCTCCGCGTCCGCTTTATTCACGCGTTGGTCCGACGGCACGTGGCGACAATGCCAGACTGGCGTGCCGACCTGTGGGGCCTGCCGATCAACCAGACGGACATGGCGGCCACGCTCGTCGGCGCACTCATTGCCCCACCGGTTGGCGGCATCGGCATGGGAATACTGCTTACGCCAAGGGAATTCGACGCAATCGCGCATGTGACCCGGTATGCCGGCTGGCTGATGGGTGTCCACGAGGAGTGGTTACCGCAGAGCTTTCGAGACGGTGTCCGCATCCTGTATCACACGCTGAGCGCGATCTCGACACCCGACGAAACCACCAAACAACTGGCGGTGCCGATGGCTGCGGACCCGCTGAGCTGGAACTACGAATGTCTGCCTAGCCTGCGCCGTCGCCTCGCTTGGGCCCAGCACTTGTCTGTTACGAGTGGCTTTCTCGGACGTGGTGGCATGGCCACGCTCGGCTTGCCGACCTACATTCCACCCGTTTATCCGCTCTTGCGGTTCCCGTTCAACGTCACCCGCAGCCTCGTCGCCCTGAGTTTGCCGGGCGGGCGCAGCCGCGCGGCGGTGCGCGGCGAGCGTGAGCATAAAGCGTTGATGCAAACCATGATTGGCGACAGCGGAGCCACCGTCGGTGAGGCCGCGACGCACGTGGATGGAGTCGCCTGAGGGCTAGCGCTTGGGCGTCTGGCCGTCTGGACGTGTGGACGCCGGGTGTGAATCTCTTGCGTTTGGTGCTAGGGCTCGACGACTACGCGGAATACTCCCTTGGACTTGTCCTGGGCTACCCGGAAAGCCTCCACGGCGTCCTCGATGGGGAACCGGTGTGTGATCAGGGTGCTGGTCAACTCCGGACGTGAGGCCAAGAGGGCCGCGGCCTCGGCGAAGTCCCGGCGCCGATAGTGACTGCAGTAGCCAAGCGAAGGACGTATCGCGACTTCTTTGCTGAACGCCGCGTCCATCGGCCACACCGTACCGGGGGGATAAAACCCCAGGTGCACGACCGTGCCACCCACTCTCGCCAGTTCGACGGCACGGCTGAGACCGCTTTCACTGCCTGCGGTTTCAATGACCACGTCGTATCCGCTCGTCGGCAGGCCGGCGCCAATGAGTTCGCGAGCGTCGTGCTGATGGGGGTGGCGCGCTTCTAGGTCGACCTCAGCCGCGCCCATCTGTTGGGCTGCCGCGGCGGTGAGGATTCCGATGGCGCCCGCTCCGACCACAGCTACCCGACAGTGTGGTCCGATCCCAGCTTGGTGGCAACTGTGCCAGGCCACGCTTGCCGGTTCGACAAGGCAGCCGTCGGCGGGGTCCAGCCCAGACGGCAACGGTACGAGCATGTTGCGCGGTGCCCGGAACCATTCGCTCATTCCGCCAGGGCTCAGCATCCCAGGTGCTGTCGGTCCTTCGATGCACATGTTGAAGAGGCCCTGTTCGCACTGTTCGCATCGGCCGCAGCCGAAGAAACCTTCGACGGCGACGGCCGTGCCGTCGTCGAGCAACCCGGCGAACTCGTGGCCCGCGATCTGAGTGCTGCCGAACTGCAAGTATTTCAGGTCCGACGCGCAAATCCCCGTCGCCACAACACGGACAAGCTCTCCGACGCCGTCCGGTTCATCGACATCGACGACCTCAATCGTGGGCGGGGCATTGCGCACTGCCTTCACGAGATGTCCTCCCCGGGTGGAGGGTGAGTCGTTCGTCGGTGGGTACAGGTGGCAGCGTATCGGGCCGGGGCGTGGTAGCCCAGTGATGAGTGGCGGCGGCGGTGGCCGGACGCTAAGCGTCGTAGTCGACGGAGACGAACGGTGTCGTCGGATGCGACTGGCAGGTCAGGATGTAACCCGCGTCCAGCTCGGACCGGCCCAACGCAAAGTTGTGGTCCATCTCCACTTTGCCCTCGACGAGTTTGGCGCGGCAGGTGCCGCACGCGCCGCCCATGCACGCATAAGGCGCATCGCTGCGGCGTTGCAGCGCGCCTTCCAGAATGGAGTCCCCGGGGGTTAGATCGAAGGTCTCCTGTTTCCCGGACAGCGTGAAGGTGACGGTCGCCGTGTCGTACGACTGCTGGGTAGTCGGCGCATCCGCGTACCCGAAGAAGAGCTCGACGTGAATGTGCTCGGGGGCCACGTCATGCTCGACCAACACATCCCGCAGATTCGAAATCATCTCGAGCGGACCGCAGAGGAACCACTCGTCAACATCGGCCGGGCGCAAGCGATCCGCCAGCCAGGTGCTGAGCTTGTCCCGGTCGATGCGCCCACGCAGCTCCGGAATGTGCAACGACTCGTTGGACAGCACATGCAAGATCTCGAGTCGGTCCGCATAACGAGACTCCAGCCGGTCGAGCTCGGCGCGGAACATCGTCGACTCCCAAGTCCGGTTGCCGTAGATCAGGGTGAACCGGCTTTCGGTCTCGACCTCGAGCGTCGTCGCGATGATGGACAGCACCGGCGTGATCCCGCTGCCGGCGACCAGACCGACGTAGTGCTTGCGGTTCAGCGGATTCAGCGGGGTGCCGAATCGCCCCGTCGGCGTCATCAGCTCCAGTACGTCGCCGGCCTTGAGGTCGTTGGCCACGAACGTCGAAAACGCCCCGCCCGGAATGTGCTTGACGGCAATCCTCAGCTGGGCACGGGTGGCAGGAGCGCAGATCGAATAGTTGCGCCGAACGTTCTGGCCGCCTAGGTCGGTGCGCACGGTGACGTGCTGTCCCGGCTCGAAGCGGAACGCGTCCTGTAGCTCCTCGGGCACGGCGAACGTGACGAGCGTGCTGTCGGCGGTGATGGGATCGACCGACGCGACCGGGATGCGGTGCAGCACCGCGTGCGTCGAGCTCGAGCGGGTAGGCATCCGCACCGGCAGCAGTTTCGCGAGCCGGCCGTTCAGTTCCTTCCACTCGCGGTATTCGTCCGGATTCAGTTGCTGCCCAAAGACCGTGCCGATGGCGGCATTGCGCTCGAGGTAGGCCTCCTCGTTGCGCCGCCACGTCCGCAGATACCGGTAGAACGGCACCGACGGGTGCAGATGGTGCACCAGGTGATAGTTCTGCGACAGCAGCACCGGGGTGAACAGCCACTCCGCGCCGACGCGGTTACGGGTCGCCCGGTAGCGGTTGGAACGCTGAGTGTCCTCCAACCCGTGGTGGGGCAGCCAGTCGAACCACCACGCCAGGATGGTGACGCCGATGCGTTGCGGAATCAGGAACACGACCGCCAGCGTCCAGAAGTGGCCGGTGACGATCGCGACGATGAGCCCGGTCAAGCTCAGGGTCAACATCACCAACGTCTCGGCGACCTCGGCGACTGGGCGACTGCGGGCACGCGGCAGGTAGTACCGCAGGTAGAAGTACTCCACCGCCGGCCAGCGAAACGGCAGCTGCCACCACTTGCCGTGCGACGCGAAGGTGTCGGGGTCCTGTTCGTCGTCGTTGGAGTGGCGGTGATGCTGGATGTGGATGTACCCGAACGACGGGAAGGCGACCACCGGCCCGACGAGCAGCCACGCCAGCCGGCCGAACAATCCATTGACCCAGCGCGTCGAGCTGATCGAGTAGTGCGAAGCGTCGTGCACGACGGTGAACATGACGAACGTGACTGCCGCGTTGACGGGGATGGTGACCCACGCGGGCGACCAGCCGTTGATGTAGCCGATCGTGGATACGACGAACGCCGTCAGCGCGGCGAAGTAGATCCCGACGGTGGGCAGAGCGAGCCTGGGAACCGACTCGCCGGGGTCCGGCAGAGCATGGGGCGCGGCCGACTCAGGCGCCGCGTGGTGCTTCTCGACGGTCGTCATAGCGCGTAGCCTAGCCCACGTACCCGACGACCTCAGAGTGTAAAGTTTTTGGACTTTCCGCTGGTTACTGGCGTTTTTGCGGTCTACCTGGGGCGTCGGTGACGTTCGCGTAGATTTGCCGAGCCTATTCGATGAGCGCGGACGCCTGCTGCAAATGCTCGATCGCGTCCCGCACGATCGACTCGATCAATTCGGCGCAGGACGGCAGGTCGTCGAGAATCCCGGCGACCTGGCCCGAGGCCAACACCCCGGCGTCGGTGTTGCCCTCGACCAACCCGGCCTTGAGCAACATCGGGGTGTTCGCCGCCATCACCACCTGCGACCAGGTCAACTCCTTGCCGTGGCGCATGGCCAAGCCGTCTTGAATCATCGACCGCCAAGTCATCCCCGACATCTGCTTGAACTTGGCGGCATTGCGCACCGCAGCAGTAAAGCCCCGGGCCCGCGAGCCACTCTCCAGCTTCTCCACCAGTCCCGTGCGCAGCACGCGGTGCGGCATGCCGTCGACGCGGGTGGTGACGACCGTGCCGTCCAGTGCCGACTCCAGGTAACGCCGCTTGACCGCTTCGGGCACGGTGGAGTCCGAGGTGAGCAGGAACCGGGTGCCCATGGCAACGCCCGCCGCGCCGTAGGACAACGCCGCGGCCAGTCCGCGCCCGTCGAAGAATCCGCCGGCGGCGATCACCGGGATGCCGGTGCCCTTGACCGCGTCGAGTACCGACGGCAGCAGCAGGGTAGTCGCGACGGGTCCGGTGTGGCCGCCGCCTTCGCCGCCCTGCACGATCATCGCGTCGGCGCCCCAGCTCGCGACCTTGCGCGCATGCTTGGCCGCACCGATGGACGGAACCACCACGGCGCCAGCTTCTTTGAGCCGGGCGATCAGCTCCTGCTTGGGTGCTAGGGCAAAGGATGCCACCTTGACGCCCTCGCGGATCATGAGCTCGACGCGATCGCCGGCGTCTGCGGCGTCCGCTCGGATGTTGACCCCAAACGGTTTGTCGGTGTTCGCCTTGACTTTCTTGATCGCCGTTGCCAATTCGTCCAGCGTCATGGTCGCCGAGGCCAAGATGCCGAGTCCGCCCGCATTGGCTGTCGCCGACACCAGTCGCGCGCCGGCCACCCAACCCATCCCCGTCTGCACCACGGGGTGTTCGATCCCGACGAGTTCGGTCAGCGGTGTGCGCAGTCTCACGACCGTATCTCTCTGTCGCGCAGCGCCTTCGGGTCGATCACCTCGCGAATCAAACGAAGTTCTTCCTCGGTGGGCTGCCGTGATTCCTCGGCCTCGTCGAGTCCGTGCACCTCAAACGACGTGGCTTCACGCACCTCGTCGGGGGTCACCCCGGGGTGCAAGGACAGGGCGCGCATGGTGCGGTCCGGGCCGCCGAAGTCGAACACACCTAGGTTCGACACCACCCGGTAGACGTTGACGAACCGGAATGCCGGATTGTCCTTGTCCACCTTGTCGTAACCGATACCGGAGACAATGTCGACGGAGTCGGTGAAGACCCGCTTGGAGTGGTTACCCACCCAGTAGCTGGTCGCGTGGTTGATGGTGTTGCCCGGCGAACCCCGCACGCCGAACATCTGCCGGGTTGGCTTCTGCAGCGGGCCAAATGCCGAAATGTTCTGATTGCCGTATCGGTCAACCTGATTCGCGCCCATCACAACGTGGCGCCAGCCCCAGGCCAACGTTTCGAACACCCGACCGAACGGCATCCAGCCCTCGACGGCTCCCGGCTTGCCCAGCGCTGGGGTGTCGGCCAGCAGTTGCGCCTCGCCGTCGGTCAGCAGGATGTCGGGAGAGAACGTGAGACGCGCCAAACGTGCTCCCACGGAGGCCATGTTCGTCATCGGGCTGATCATGATTTCGCCCGCATCCCGGAACAATTCGGCACAGGCGACCGCGCATATTTCTGCTCGGGTGCTCACTTGGCTGCCTCCTCACCGAATGCGCGCACGGCTTTCTGGTAGTCCTCTTCGCTGCCGGACAGGTACGTCTGAACGAACTGCTGCCAGCCCTCTTCGGAACCTGCGGCCTCGGCGTAGTGCCGTTGGAACTTCTCGTCGCGTCCGTAATCGGGTGCGGCGGTGGTGAAGTGCGCCCCACCCGGTGCCTCCACCACGGCGTCGACCATCATGCGGTTGATCAAAAGTGCCTGCGGGGGTACGGCTTTGATGAGATCCTCGGTCGGGACAATCCGCTCGACGGAGAGGAAGCGCTTGTCGGCGGCCATCAGGAACAGGTCATCGAAGTAGGGGTCGATGCCGGTGTAGGCCGCATTGCCTTTGGCGTCACCGATATTGAGGTGGGCGAAGGCCGCGTCCAGGCGCAGTGCCGGCATCGCGATCAGCTTCTCGTACCCGCCCCCGGGCGCAGGGTAAGGGCTGGTCACCGTTTGCAGCTCACCTTCCCAGAAGTCGAGCACCGAGCTGCCCAGACCGGCCCGGATGGGCAGGAACGGAAGCCGTTGTGCGGCAGCCTGTAAGCCGCAGCGCAGCATGCCCTCGTCCATCTCGCGGGCCTCGATCGCGCCGCTGGTGCGGGCTTTGGCGAACCACGGGTCGTAGAACGGCGGCGAATCCAGCGAAACGAACCCGTAGTAAACGCGTTTCACCTTGCCTGCCGAGCACAGCAACCCCAGGTCGGGACCGCCGTAAGTGACTACCGTCAGGTCTTTGATATCGGTGCGCAGGATGGCGCGCACGAAAGCCATCGGTTTGCGCCGCGAACCCCAACCGGCGATGCCGATGGTCATACCGCTTTCCAACTGGGCTACGGCCTCGTCCAGGGTGGTGACCTTGTTCGTCATTCCTTCTTGCCCTTCGACGTGCCGGCGAACGCGTCGCGGTGCTCGTCGGCGACACCGGCGAGGTTGAGTTCGAACGTAAAGCCTTGTTCCATGCGATAGCTCGAGTTCACTCGTTGTACGTCAATGAAGTTCAGCGCTTCCTTGGCGGCACGGATGACCCGGGTGTCCTTCGCGGCGATGTCGCGGGCAACCCGTAGCGCCGCCTCATCCAGCTGGTCGCGGGGGACCACCTCGTGCACCGAGCCGAAGTGGTGCAGCGTGGCCGCGTCCACCGTCGCTGCGGTGAAGAACAACCGTCGCATCATGTGCTGTGGCACCAACCGGGACAGGTGGGTGGCGGCGCCGAGTGCGCCACGTTCCACTTCCGGCAAACCGAAGGTGGCGTCGTCGGAAGCGACGATGACGTCCGAGTTGCCCACCAGGCCGATGCCGCCGCCGACGCAGAAGCCGTTCACCGCCGCAACCACCGGCACCGCGCACTCGTAGACCGCACGGAATGCGTGGAAGCAGCCGCGGTTGGCGTCGATCAGCGCGGTGAATCCCTCGGTCCGCTGCATCTCCTTGATGTCCACACCGGCGTTGAAGCCGCGGCCTTCCGCGCGCAAGATCACCACGTGCGTCTCGGGATTGGCGCCGGCGGCTGTGATCGCGTCGCCTAGCTCGAACCATCCGCGCGAGGGAATGGCGTTGACGGGCGGATAGTCGACGGTGACGGCGACTATGCCGGGTTCCACGGTGGAGGATGTGATGGTCATGGCACTTCCTGCTGGGGTCCAAGTTACCTAAGCAAGCACTTGCTTGGTACGCTAGCACAGTGGACGGCATCAATTTCGGGCTGGCTGGGCGAGTGGTGCTGGTGACGGGGGGCGTTCGCGGCGTCGGCGCAGGTATCAGCTCGGTGTTCGCCGGGCAGGGCGCGACGGTCGTGACATGCGCCAGACGTGCAGTCGAAGGCTTGCCCTATGAATTCCATTCCTGCGACGTTCGCGACGAGGAGGCCGTCAAGGCCCTGATCGACGCGATCGTGGACCGGCACGGCCGGCTCGACGTCGTGGTCAACAATGCCGGCGGTTCGCCGTATGTGCTGACTGCGGAGTCCAGTCCGAAGTTCAACCGCAAGATCATCGAGCTGAATCTGATTGGTGGGCTGTTTGTTTCGCAGTACGCCAACGACAAGATGCAAGCTCAGCCTGAGGGTGGGTCGATCGTCAACATCTGCAGCCTCAGCGGTCGACGCCCGTCACCGGGCACCGCCGCGTACGGCGCAGCGAAGGCCGGCCTGGAGAGCCTCACGCAGACGTTTGCCGTCGAGTGGGGCCCGAAGGTCAGGGTGAACGCCTGTGTGGTCGGCATGGTGGAAACCGAACAGGCGGACCTCTTTTACGGCGACGCCGAGTCGATTGCCGCGATATCCGAGAACGTGCCGTTGGGCCGACTAGCCAAGCCCGACGACGTCGGTTGGGCCGCAGCGTTTTTGGCTTCAGACGCGGCCTCATACATCAGTGGTGCCACGTTGGAGGTGCACGGTGGCGGCGAGCCGCCGCACTACCTGGCCACCACGAACGCCAGTGCGGTCAAGTAGAGGAGAGCAAAAATATGGGAGTGGTTGACGGCCGGGTAGTCATCGTCACCGGGGCGGGCGGCGGTATCGGTCGCGCACATGCGCTTGCTTTCGCGGCAGAAGGCGCGCGTGTGGTGGTCAACGACATCGGGGTGGGGCTGGACGGCTCACCCGCAAGCGGTGGCAGCGCGGCGCAGGGCGTCGTGGACGAAATCGTCGCCGCCGGTGGCGAAGCCGTCGCCAATGGATCCAACGTGGCCGACTGGAACCAGGCAGCCGAACTGGTTCAGACTGCCGTCGACACCTTCGGTGGACTGGACATCCTGGTGAACAACGCCGGCATCGTGCGCGACCGGATGATCGCCAACACCAGCGAGGAGGAGTTCGACGCCGTCATCGCCGTGCACCTCAAGGGTCACTTCGCCACGATGCGGCACGCGGCGTCCTACTGGCGCGGGCTTGCCAAAGCCGGTCAGGCGGTGGACGCGCGCATCATCAACACCAGTTCCGGCGCCGGGCTGCAGGGCAGCGTCGGACAGGGCAACTACAGCGCGGCCAAGGCCGGCATTGCGGCGTTGACGCTCGTTGCGGCGGCCGAACTCGGACGCTATGGGGTGACCGTCAATGCCATTGCGCCGTCGGCCCGCACCCGCATGACCGAGACGGTCTTCGCCGAGATGATGGCAACGCAGGACCAGGATTTCGACGCGATGGCGCCGGAGAACGTCTCGCCGCTGGTGGTGTGGCTGGGTAGCGCCGAGTCGCGTGACGTCAACGGGCAGGTGTTCGAGGTCGAGGGCGGCAAGATCCGGGTCGCCGAGGGATGGGCGCACGGTCCGCAGATTGACAAGGGCGCCAAGTGGGACCCCGCCGAGTTGGGCCCCGTGGTCGCGGATTTGCTGGCCAAGGCGCGCACGCCGGTCCCGGTCTACGGCGCAGGTGCCTAGAGCATGTCGTCAACTCAGGCGTTGAGACTGCGTCCTGGGCGGAGAAATGCGAGTAGACACCGCCCAAAGCGCAGACTCAACGCAGAATTGACTAGGGTTCGCAGACTACGAGCGGGATGACGCGATCGGTCCACGTCTTGTAGTCGTCGAGCGGCGGATAAACGGCCGCGAGCTGAGACCAGTATCGTTCGCGCTCTTCGTCATTGGCGTCGCGGGCCTGCAGCTGCAGCACCTCTTTGCCGATCTGCACCTGTACCTTCGGGTTGGCCTTCAGGTTGAGGTACCACAACGGGTGTTTGTCGGAGCCGCCCCGTGACGCGGGCACAACTACGCGGTCGCCGTCACGCACATAGATCAACGGAGTCACCCGCGGTTCGCCACTCTTGCGGCCGATGGTGGTCAGCAGCGCGACCGGGGCCTTCTGAATCGTGCCGCCGAGCTTTCCGTTGCTGAGCCGGTACAGCCGGGTGTTGAAGCGCGACATCCACTTGATGAAGAAGTCGGCGAACGGCGAATTCAAGAACCGTGGTGCTGTTTTCGGCATGGCGGTAATCCTAGCTATGACTGGCTACGAAGGAATGGCTTGAAGTGTGCCCGGATGTGCTGAATCTCAGCCTTCCCGCTGGGACTCTCGGCAGGGATCACGAAGGTCTCGTCGACCCGTGCGGCGATCCGCCGGCCGGCCACCGCCGCCTTGGTCAGCACGTCGTAAACGGCGTGCACCTCGTCGCCGTCGATGCGGTAGTCCGGCGTTGTGGCGTCGGCGATGATCCGGTACTGAAGGCCGCGATTGAGGCTGCGCCGCAAGTGATTTCCGGAGAAGCCATTCTTGAGGCCCAGCTCGATGCGGGTGCAGCCAGCCGCGAACGGGACCGCCGCGGCGTCATGACTGACTAACGCATCGATGTATGCCTGCGCGGCCCCGATCCGGCTTTCGTCGGAGACAAGCACTGACTAGATGCGCTCGATGATGGTGCCCGTCGAGAGGGCGCCACCGGCGCACATGGTGATCAACGCGGTGCTCTTGTCGGTGCGCTCCAGTTCGTGCAGCGCGGTGGTGATCAGCCGGCTGCCGGTGGAGCCCACCGGGTGTCCCAGCGCGATGGCTCCGCCGTTGACGTTGACGCGATCCATGTCGGGCTCGTGGACCCGGGCCCAGGACAGCACGACGGAGGCGAAGGCCTCGTTGATCTCGACGATGTCGATGTCGCCGATCTTCATGCCAGCCTTCTCCAGCACCTTCGCCGTCGACTGCACCGGACCGTCGAGGTGGTAGTAGGGCTCGGCGCCGACGAGAGCGTGGCTGACGATCCGGGCGCGCGGGCGCAGACCGAGTGCCTTGGCCTTGTCTTCGTCCATCCACAAGACCGCGGCCGCGCCGTCGGAAATCTGCGACGACGTGCCGGCCGTGTGGATGCCGCCTTCGATCACCGGCTTGAGCTGGCTCAGGCCCTCCAGGGTGGTGTCGCGCAGGCCCTGGTCGCGGGTCACGGGTGCGCGCTCGTCCGTAGGCCGCTTGTTCTCGTCCAGCACCGGGGCCTCGATCGGCGAGATCTCCCGGTCGAAGCGGCCCTCGGCCCACGCCAGCTTGGCCTTGCGCTGCGAGTCGAAGCCGAACTGGTCGATGTCCTCGCGCGTGATGCCGCGGCGCTTGGCGATCCGCTCGGCGGCGGTGAACTGGTCGGGCAGGTCGATGTCCCACGATGCGGGCCGCAGGATGCTGCGGTCGGGACCCGCATTGGCGCCGAGGCCCACCCGGCTCATGGCCTCGATTCCGCATGCGATGCCGATGTCGATAACGCCGGCCGCGATCAGGCCGGCTACCAGACCGTTGGCCTGCTGACTGCTGCCGCACTGGCAATCCACCGTCGTAGCGCCGACGTGCTCGGGCAGGCCGGCCACGAGCCAGCTCACTCGGGTGATGTTGTTCGACTGCTCGCCGAACTGCGTTACGCAGCCACCGACGACCTGTTCGACGTCGCCGGCGTCAATACCGGCCTTCTCCACCAGCGCCTTCTGAGTCGCCCCGAGCAGCTCGGTGGCGTGCAGTCCTGATAGCCATCCCCCGCGCTTGCCGATCGGGCTGCGAGTGGCTTCGACGATTACCGGGTTACCCATGTGGCAAGGCTAGAACACGTTTCATTAATATGACAAGCAAGGATGCTCTGATGCCTTTTGCCTACGGTGAAGGCATGTTTTACTGGCATCAGAAGATCACTAGGACAACTAGTGCTTGAAACCTGAGTTGTACCGGTCGGTCAGCGAAGACTGTAGAAGGAGAACTACCGTGCCCACCCCCAATCTTCCCCCCGGGTTCGATTTCACCGATCCCGACATCTACGTGAGTCGGCTGCCGGTCGAAGAGTTCGCGGAACTGCGGGCGAAGGCCCCGGTCTGGTGGACCGAGCAGGCTCCTGGCAATGGCGGCGGCTTCCATGACGGCGGGTACTGGGCGGTCACCAAGCTGAACGACGTCAAGGAGGTGTCGCGTCGCAGCGACATCTTCTCCAGCTACGAAAACGGCGTGATTCCCCGGTTCAGCAACGACATCGCCCGCGAGGACATCGAGGTGCAGCGGTTCGTCATGCTGAACATGGACGCGCCACACCACACCCGGCTGCGCAAGATCATCTCCCGCGGGTTCACTCCGCGTGCCGTCGGGCGGCTCAAGGACGAGCTGAACGCGCGCGCGCAGAAGATCGCCCAGGCGGCGGCCGCCGCGGGTTCCGGTGACTTCGTCGAGCAGGTGGCCTGTGAGCTGCCGCTGCAGGCAATCGCCGATCTGCTTGGAGTGCCCCAGGAGGACCGCGGCAAGATCTTCGACTGGTCCAACGAGATGACCGGTACCGAAGACCCCGAGTTCGCCCACGTCGACCCGAAGATGTCGTCGGCGCAGTTGATCGGCTACGCGATGCAGATGGCCGAGGAGCGGGGCAGGAACCCGGGCGACGACATCGTCACCCAGTTGATCCAAGCCGACATCGACGGCGAGAAGCTCTCCGACGACGAGTTCGGCTTCTTCGTGGTGATGCTCGCGGTGGCCGGCAACGAGACCACCAGGAACTCCATCACGCACGGCATGATCGCGTTCTCGGAGAACCCCGACCAGTGGGAGCTGTACAAGCGGGAGCGCCCAGAGACCGCGGCCGACGAGATCGTCCGATGGGCCACCCCGGTGACCGTCTTCCAGCGCACCGCACTGGAGGACTACGAGCTGAACGGCGCGAAGATCAAGAAGGGCGACCGGGTGCTGATGTTCTACCGGTCGGCCAACTTCGATGAAGAGGTCTTCGAGGACCCGTACAAGTTCAACATCCTGCGTAACCCCAACCCGCACGTCGGCTTTGGTGGGACCGGTGCGCACTACTGCATCGGCGCAAACCTGGCGCGCATGACGATCAACCTGATCTTCAACGCGATTGCGGACAACATGCCCGACCTGAAGCCGATCGGGACGCCCGAACGGTTGCGGTCGGGGTGGCTCAACGGCATCAAGCACTGGCAGGTCGACTACACGGGCAAGTGCCCGGTGGATCGTTGAGTCTTTTGAATACGACGATGGATTTCGATCTCAGCGCAGAACAGCAAGCCGTCGCCGACGTCGTCACGTCCGTCCTTGATCGTGAGATCTCTTGGGAGGCACTCGTTCAGGGTGGCGTGACGGCGCTGGCGGTGCCGGAGCGTCTCGGTGGTGACGGATTGGGCCTCGCGGAGATCGCGACGGCCCTGACCGAGGTGGGACGCCACGGTGCCATTACGCCCGCGTTGGCCACCCTGGGTTTCGGTTTGGTGCCGCTGCTGGACGCGGCCTCCGACAAACAGCAGGACCGTTTCCTGTCCGGCGTTTCCAAGGGCGCGGTGTTGACGGCGGCGCTCAACGAGCCCGGCGCGGCGTTGCCGGACCGGCCGTCGGTGAGTTTTTCCGACGGTCGGTTGGCGGGCACCAAAGTCGGTGTCGCGTATGCGGAGTCGGCGGATTGGATCGTGGTGACCGCCGACAGCGCGGTGGTCGTGGTGTCGCCGAAGGCCGATGGTGTGCGGTTGGTTCGCACACCGACGTCCAATGGGTCCGACGAGTACACCGTGACGTTCGACGACGTCGCGGTCGCCGATTCGGATGTGTTGGCCGGGGTGTCGGCGGCGCGGGTAAATCAGTTGGCACTGGCGGCGATTGGCGCCTACGCCGACGGGTTGGTGGCGGGCGCGCTGCGGTTGACCGCCGATTATGTGGCAAACCGGAAGCAGTTCGGCAAGCCGTTGTCGACGTTCCAGACGGTGGCGGCACAGCTCGCTGAGGTCTACATCGCTTCCCGCACCATAGATTTGGTGTCCAAGGCCGTGGCATGGAAGCTGGCCGAAGGGCTGGATGCCGACGCAGATCTGGATGTCCTCGGATACTGGTTGGCGTCGCAGGCGCCACCGGTCATGCAGATCTGCCACCACCTACACGGCGGCATGGGCATGGACGTCACTTACCCGATGCACCGCTATTACTCCACGATCAAGGACCTGACCAGACTGCTGGGTGGGGCCTCTCATCGACTCGATCTCGTGGGAGCGCAATGTACATAGACCTCACTCCCGAGCAGCGGAAGCTGCAGTTGGAGCTACGGGAATACTTCTCCAACCTGATTTCGTCCGACGAGGCGAAAGCGATGGAGCAGGACCGTCACAACGAGGCCTACCGCGCGGTGATCCGCCGGATGGGTAAGGACGGCAAGCTCGGCGTGGGATGGCCAAAGGAGTTCGGCGGCTTGGGCTATGGGCCGATCGAGCAGTCCATCTTCGTCAACGAAGCGCATCGGGCCGACGTGCCGCTGCCCGCGGTGACGCTGCAGACGGTCGGTCCCACGCTGCAGCAGTTCGGCAGCGAGATGCAGAAAAAGAAGTTCCTGCCGGCAATCCTGGCCGGCGAGGTGCACTTCGCAATCGGCTACACCGAACCGGACGCGGGCACCGACCTGGCGTCGCTACGGACCACGGCGGTGCGCCAGGGCGACGAGTACATCGTCAACGGCCAGAAGATCTTCACCACCGGCGCACACGACGCCGACTACATTTGGCTGGCCTGCCGCACCGACCCGGAAGCCGCTAAGCACAAGGGCATTTCGATCCTGATCGTCGACACCAAGGACCCTGGCTACTCCTGGACGCCGATCATCTTGTCCGACGGCGCGCACCACACCAATGCCACGTACTACAACGACGTGCGGGCGCCGGTCGACATGCTGGTCGGTGAGGAGAACGGTGGATGGCGCTTGATCACCACCCAGCTCAACAACGAGCGGGTCATGCTCGGTCCCGCCGGTCGCACGGCCGGCATCTACGACCGGCTGCACGACTGGGCATCCAAGCCCGGCAGTGACGGCGTCGCCCCGATCGATCATCAGGACGTCAAACGGGCGCTCGGCGAGATCTATTCGCTGTGGCGGATCAACGAGTTGCTCAACTGGCAGGTCGCCGCGGCCGGCGAGGACATCAACGTGGCCGATGCCGCGTCGACGAAAGTGTTTGGCACCGAACGTATTCAGCACATTGGTCGGCTCGCGGAGGAGATCGTCGGTAGGTACGGGAACCCGGCCGATCCGGAGACCGCCGAGTTGTTGAGTTGGTTGGACGTACAGACCAAGCGCAACCTGGTGATCACCTTCGGTGGCGGCGTGAACGAAGTTATGCGAGAGATGATTGCCGCCGCCGGCCTCAAGGTGCCGAGGGTGCCACGATGACCGAATTCCAGGACGCTATCGCGGAGATTTGCTCGGCTGGCGCCGTCAAGCCGCGCGTCGGCCGTGATCCGGTGAACCAACCGATGATCAACAACTGGGTCGAAGCCATTGGTGACCGCAACCCGATTTACGTCGATGAGGCGGCGGCCCGCGCCCAGGGGCACCCGGGAATCGTCGCGCCGCCGGCGATGATTCAGGTGTGGACGATGTTCGGTCTGAACGGACAACGGCCGGACGACGACCCCATGGGTCCGCTCATGAAGCTGTTTGACGACAACGGGTATGTGGGTGTGGTCGCAACAAACTGCGAGCAGACCTATCACCGCTACCTGCGGCCCGGTGAGGAAGTGAGCGTCACCTCCGAGATGGGTGATGTCGTCGGACCCAAGCAGACCGCGCTCGGCGAGGGCTTCTTCATCAACCAGCACATCATCTGGCGGGTGGGCGATGAGGATGTCGCCGAGATGAATTGGCGCATCCTAAAATTCAAGCCTGCTGAGTCGGCTTCGGCTGCTTCGACTTCGACCGTGCCGGATGACCTGGACGCCGACGCCATGATGCGTCCCTCGTCGTCGAAGGACACCGCCTTCTTCTGGGAAGGGGTGAAGGCGCACGAGCTGCGGATCCAGAAGCTGGCCGATGGGAGCCTGCGCCACCCGCCGGTGCCGGCGGTGTGGCAGGACCCCGCGGCGCCGATTGACTACGTGGTATCCAGTGGTCGAGGCACGGTGTTCAGCTTCGTCGTGCACCACGCGCCGAAAGTGCCCGGCCGCACTTTGCCGTTCGTCATCGCGCTGGTCGAGCTCGAGGAAGGCGTGCGCATGCTGGGCGAGTTGCGCGGCGTCGATCCTGCCGCGGTGGAGATCGGAATGCCGGTCCGTGCAACGTATATCGACTTCCCGGCCGGCGACAGCGGGCCGGAGTGGACTCTCTATGCGTGGGAGCCTGAGGCATGAGCGCACCTGTTGTAGAAGTGGGTACGAAGCTGCCCGAGCTGAAGCTGGAAGGGACCCCGACCTTCATCGTCTCGACGGCCTTGGCTACCAGGGACTTTCAGGATGTGCACCACGACCGCGATCTGGCGCAGGCCAAGGGGTCGAAGGACATCTTCGTCAACATTCTCACCGACACCGGACTGGTGCAACGCTACATCACTGACTGGGCCGGGCCGTCGGCGCTGATCAAGTCGATCGGGTTGCGGCTCGGTGTGCCTTGGTACGCCTATGACACGGTGACGTTCTCCGGCGAAGTGACGGCCGTGGAGGACGGATTGATCACGGTGAAGGTGGTGGGCGCCAACAGCCTTGGTAACCATGTCATTGCGACCGCCACGTTGACGATTGGGGATGCGTAGTGTCGTCGGGTTTGTCGGGTCGAGCGGCCATCGTCGGCATTGGCGCCACTGACTTTTCGAAGAACTCGGGTCGCTCCGAATTGCGGCTGGCGGCCGAGGCTGTGTTGGATGCGTTGGACGACGCCGGTTTGACGCCCGCGGACGTCGACGGGTTGACCACCTTCACGATGGACACCAACACCGAGATCGCTGTCGCGCGTGCCACGGGAATCGGTGAGCTGAAGTTCTTTTCGAAGATCCACTACGGCGGCGGCGCGGCGTGTGCCACCGTGCAGCATGCGGCAATGGCTGTGGCCACCGGTGTGGCCGATGTCGTGGTGGCGTACCGGGCCTTCAACGAGCGTTCCGGCATGCGGTTCGGCCAGGTGCAGACGCGGCTGACGGAGAACGCCGATTCGACCGGTGTCGACAACTCTTTCTCGTATCCGCATGGGCTTTCGACGCCGGCCGCGCAGGTCGCGATGATCGCT
Organism: Mycobacterium bourgelatii; assembly: GCF_010723575.1. Lineage (NCBI taxonomy): Bacteria > Bacillati > Actinomycetota > Actinomycetes > Mycobacteriales > Mycobacteriaceae > Mycobacterium > Mycobacterium bourgelatii. The sequence continues at coordinate 27,610 of NZ_BLKZ01000002.1, read as the reverse complement.
CGTCGGTATATGCACCTTTCGGGCGCTACCAGCCGGGACTTCGGCGCGGTGTCGGTGGCCGATCGTAAGCACGCCGCCAAAAACCCGAAGGCTTACTTCTACGAGAAGCCGATAACCATTGAGGACCACCAGAATTCGCGCTGGATCGCCGAGCCGCTGCGGTTACTGGACTGCTGCCAGGAGACGGACGGCGCCGTGGCGATCGTGGTGACGTCGGTGGAGCGGGCGCGCGATCTCAAGCATCGGCCCGCGGTGATCGAGGGCGCGTCGCAGGGTTCGAGCCCCGACCAGTACACGATGGTCAGCTACTACCGACCGGAGTTGGACGGCTTGCCGGAAATGGGGTTGGTGGGCAAGCAACTGTGGGCGCAGTCCGGGCTTACTCCGGCCGATATTCAGACCGCGGTTCTGTATGACCACTTCACGCCGTTCACGCTGATTCAGTTGGAGGAGTTGGGCTTCTGCGGTCGCGGAGAAGCGAAGGACTTCATCGCCGACGGTGCGATCGAGATCGGCGGGCGGCTGCCGATCAATACCCACGGTGGACAGCTCGGTGAGGCTTACATTCACGGGATGAACGGGATTGCCGAGGGCGTAAGGCAATTGCGGGGGACTTCGGTGAATCAGGTGCCCGACGTCGAGCATGTGTTGGTGACGGCGGGGACTGGGGTGCCGACGTCGGGGTTGATTCTGGGGTAGGGCTTCGCGGCTGCTAGGCGTTGGCGTCGAGCGCCACGCTGGCGTGGCTGTGGGCGCCGAACGTCACGCTGGCGCAACGGCTGTGGACAACTGCCTTACGGTGACGTGACGGCCACCGGGTTCCGTGTGACGCTGACGGCGTGGGGCAGCCATTCATCGGCAGTGAGGCCGTCGCCAGTGGGGATCTGGCCAAAAGCGCACTTCGCACGCAGTACAGAAAGTTGCTCCGTGACGTGTACGTGGGCCGGAATGTCGAGCTGACACCAGAGGTGCGCGCCAGAGCAGCATGGCTGTGGTCCCGGCGGCGGGGCATCGTTGCGGGTCTGACCGCCAGTGCGGTGCACGGCGCGAAGTGGGTCGAACCCAGCGCGCCGTTGGAAATCCTGCACACGAACCGGAACCCATTGGCAGGAATCAAGGTTCGCAATGATCGTATCGAAGACGACGAGATCATTTGGCTGGACGGCATGCCGGTGACGACTCCGGCCCGAACCGCGCTTGATATGGGTTGCTGGTATCAAACGGACGACGCAGTGGCCAGGATCGATGCCTTGATATCAGCCACCGACTTGAAGCCTGCCGACGTGGAAGCGCTAGCCCAGCGGTATCCCGGGCGACGCGGAACACGGATGGCAGGGATCGCACTCGATCTGGCTGACGGTGGATCGCAGTCACCGAAAGAGACCTGGCTCCGGCTGCTGCTGATTCGCGCTGGCTTCCCACGTCCGAAGACGCAGATTCCCGTTTGTAACGACTTTGGCGAGCCCTTCGCGTATCTCGACATGGGTTGGGAAGACTTAAAAGTCAGCGCCGAGTACGACGGTGAACACCATTGGACTGATAGGCGGCAACAGGCCTGGGACATTCGTCGACAGGAAAAGGTCGAAGGTCGGGGCTGGATAAACATCCGGGTTGTCGCGGGGGAGCGGCCGGCAGACATCATCCAGCGTGTTGCGGCCGCCCGTGCCCGTCGAGGGTCGAGCTAGCGTGACGCTCGACGGAAGTGGTGACGCTCGCCCCACTCCGCGCCCGGCGAGGGTCGCGCTAGCGTGACGTTCGGCGTCGGCGGCCACGCTGGCGTGACGTTCGGCGGAGGTGATTGCGGGCGGCCCGCCCGCGCCCGTCGAGGGTCGCGCTAGCGTGACGTTCGGCGTCGGCGGCCACGCTCGCGTGACGTTCGACGGCAGGCAGCGGGAAGAGGGTTTACGACGAAACCGGCACCAGCTCCACGCCGCTGAGCACCGTGGCGTTGTCGCGCGCAGGCGCGATAACGGTGGCCAGGAAGCGGCCCCCGGACTCGCCAGATTCGTCCTTCCAGATGTTGACCGTAAGTGTCTCACCGGGGAAGGCCACGCCGGCAAAACGTGCACCGTAGGCCGCAACAGCCCCAGCGTCGCCGTCGAGCAGCGTATCTGTGATGGCCTTACACGTCATGCCGTAGGTGCACAGACCATGCAGGATGGGCCTGGGAAAGCCTGCGGCGGCGGCGAATTCGGGGTCAGAGTGCAGCGGATTGCGGTCACCGCAGAGCCGGTAGAGCAACGCCTGCTGCGGCAGGATCGGTATCGCCACCTCGAGGTCGGGTGCCCGGTCTGGCGGTTCGACGGACCCAGACGGCCCGCGCTCACCACCAAAGCCGCCCTCCCCACGCGCGAATATGGAGCGCTTCTGCTTCCACAGCAGCGTGCCGTCGGGTGCGGTCACTGTCGTCTCGCTCCAGATCACCGCGGCCTTGCCCTTGTCCCAGATGTCAGTGAACCGGGTAACAGAGCTCGCCGAACCCGAAGGAGGTAGCGGCGCAGGCACTTCCACACGCTCGCTGGCGTGCAGCACCTTGCTCAGCTCGATGTCGATGCCGGGAAACTTGACCGTCGGCGGCGTCGTCTGATGGAAGGTGGCGGCGACATTGCCGAACGTCGGCAGTACCTGTGGCTTGTCGTCGATCAGGTAGCGCAGCTCGCGGGGATCCATCGGATCCGCCCCAGCGCCCAGACCCAGGTGATAAAGCTGCACATCGGTGCTGGACCAAGAGAATTCGATCGGCTCCAGCTCAGCGTTCAGCGCGACGTCTACGTCGATTGGCATGTCAGCGAGCACCCTCCTGTTCGGCCAAATGCAGTGCGGCCAGATATCCGAATGTCATCGCCGGCCCGATGGTGCCGCCTGGGCCGGGATAGGTGTGTCCCATCACCGGTGCGCTGACATTGCCTGCGGCGTAGAGGCCTTCGATGACGCTGCCGTCGTCGCGTAGGGCACGCCCGTGCACGTCGGTGCGGATGCCACCCTTGGTCCCCAAGTCGCCCGGCACCAACTTGGCTGCGTAGTACGGGGCGTGCTTGATTTCACCAAGGTTGGGGTTGGGCTTGTTGGTGGGATCGCCGTAGTACTTGTCGTAGGCACTTTCGCCGCGGTGGTAGTCCTCGTCGACACCCGATCGTGCGAATCCGTTGAAACGCTCGACGGTCGCGGCAAATTCGGTGGCCGGCAGTCCGGCCTTCGCCGCCAGCTCCTCGAGCGTGTCGGCCTGAACGATGACCCCGGATTCCAGCCACTTACGCGGAATACGTTGCCCGGGCTGCAATCCCGCGAAAATGTAGCGCTCACGGTACTGCTGGTCGAAAACCAGCCAGGCCGGAATGTTCTCGCCGGGCCCAGGTCCTTGACCGTATTGCCCGCCGTACATGTGGTGGCACGCCTCGACATACGGCATCGATTCGTTCATGAACCGCTTACCGGACATGTTGACGATGATCGATCCGGGCGAATTGCGCTCGGACAGCGCGAACCACGGCGCGTTCACCAGCGGCACCGTCGGGCCCCACCAGGCGTCTTCCATCAGATCCAATGCGGCGCCCAGCTTTTCGCCGGCGATGATGCCGTCACCGGTATTGGCCTTGGCGCCGACCGTCCATTCGGTGGTGATGGGCGCACGTTGGTACTTGATTCGCATCTGCTCGTTGTGTTCGAAGCCGCCGGAGGCGAGGATGACGCCGCGCCGGGCGCGGATCAACCGCGGCTCGACGGACTCCGCTGCTTGGGTATCGCGCACGTAGATCCCGCGCACCACACCGTCTTCGACGTACAGATCGGTGAGCGCGGTGTTGAGCAGCACCGGAACACCCGCTCGCTGCAACCCGATTCGCAGCGGACCGATGAGCGCACGGCCCATTCCGACCAGGTTCTTGCCGGTCGATTTCGCCCACATGGTGCGAACGCCGACTTTCAGGCTGCGCAGCACACCGCGCGGGTGCCGCTTGAGCTGATTCAGCCGCACGTAATCCTGTTGCATCACGACCACATTGAGCGGCACCTTGCCGTACGGCGGCTCCAGACCGGCCTCGTCGGGGCCGAGTTTGCGCGCGTTGAACGGCTTGGGCTCGATGGAGCGGCCTTCGGCGAGGCCGCCCGGGGCCTCAGGGTAGTAGTCGGAATAGCGCGGTACCCAACACATCTTCAGCGGCGTGTGCTTGAGCACGAACGAAAGCATCTCGGGGCCACGTTCGAGGTAGGTGTCGATACGTTCCGGTTCGACGATGTCGCCGATGATGCCGTGCAGGTAGGTACGGGCCGCCTCGGGAGTGTCGTGCACGCCGGCGCGCTTGAGGATTTCGTTGTTGGGGATCCAGACCCCACCGCCCGAACGCGCAGTTGAACCGCCGTAGTGCGGAGCCTTCTCGACGACTACTGTCGAAAGACCTCGGTGCGCGGCGGTAAGGGCGGCTACCATGCCGGCGCCGCCGCTTCCGACCACGACGACGTCGTAGTCCTGTGCTGTCATGTAGAACACGTTATAGAATTGCCCGGGCCAGGCGCTACTTACCCGGTCAAAACGACGAAGGGACTTCGGTAAATGCTCACTGCTGAGACGCGTGAACGCTTGGCCGCCGACCTGGCCCAAGCCGAGCGAAGCCGTGAGCCCATCGACCAGTTGACGGCCGCGAACCCGGACATCGACGTCGTCGACGCCTACGAAATCCAGCTGATCAACATCCGGCGGCGGGTGGCCGAGGGCGCACGCGTGGTGGGGCACAAGGTGGGGCTTTCGTCGCCGGTCATGCAGCAGATGATGGGCGTCAACGAGCCGGACTACGGCCACCTGCTCGACGACATGCAGGTGTTCGAAGACACCCCGGTCAAGAGCGGCAAATACCTCTACCCCCGCGTCGAGGTCGAGGTGGGCTTCATCCTGTCCGCCGACCTGCCGGGCGCCGGATGCACCGAAGAGGACGTCCTGGCCGCCACCGAAGCCCTGGTCCCGTCCATCGAGCTCATCGACACCAGGATCAAAGACTGGCAAATCAAAATCTGCGACACCATCGCCGACAACGCGTCGGCGGGAGGTTTCGTGCTGGGCCAGGCACGGGTGAAGCCGGGCGACGTCGACATCCAGGGGATCGATGCGGTGCTGACGCGCAATGGCGAGGAGATCGCCCAGGGCCGCAGTGACGCCGTGCTGGGCAATCCGGCGACCGCCGTGGCCTGGTTGGCTCGGAAAGTGGAGAGTTTCGGGGTCCGGCTCAAGGCCGGCGACGTGGTGTTGCCAGGGTCATGCACCTTCGCTGTGGATGCGAACCCCGGCGACGAGTTCGTCGCCGATTTCACTGGGCTAGGTGCCGTCCGTCTGACGTTCGAATAGCCTTCAAATAAGGGAGTGATGAACATGCCGTCGAAGGCGAGTGTGGCCATCGTCGGGTCGGGAAACATCAGTACCGACCTGCTGTACAAGCTGTTGCGGTCCGACTGGCTGGAACCGCGTTGGATGGTGGGCATCGACCCGAACAGCGAAGGCTTGGCGCGGGCGCGCAAGCTGGGCCTGGAAACCAGCCACAAAGGCGTCGACTGGCTGCTGGAGCAGCCGGAGAAGCCCGACTTGGTGTTCGAGGCGACCAGCGCCTACGTCCACAAAGAAGCGGCGCCGAAGTACGAAGCCGCCGGGATCCGCGCCATCGACCTGACGCCCGCCGCCGTCGGTCCTGCCGTCATTCCGCCGGCAAACCTGCGCGAGCACCTCGACGCCCCGAACGTCAACATGATCACCTGCGGAGGACAGGCGACCATCCCCATCGTGTACGCGGTGTCCCGGGTGGTGAGCGTTCCCTACGCGGAGATCGTGGCGTCGGTGGCATCGGTATCGGCGGGGCCGGGAACCAGGGCCAATATCGACGAGTTCACCAAGACCACCTCGCGCGGTGTCGAGACCATCGGTGGGGCGGAGCGCGGCAAGGCGATCATCATCCTGAACCCGGCTGACCCCCCGATGATCATGCGCGACACGATCTTCTGCGCGATTCCGGAGGACGCCGATCGGGACGCGATCGCGAAGTCCATTCACGACGTCGTGGCCGAGGTGCAGACCTACGTGCCCGGCTATCGGTTGCTCAACGAGCCGCAGTTCGACGAGCCGTCGTTGAACTCCGGCGGACGGGCTGTGGTCACCACGTTCGTCGAGGTCGAAGGCGCCGGCGATTACCTGCCGCCGTACGCGGGCAACCTCGACATCATGACGGCCGCGGCGACCAAGGTCGGCGAAGAGATCGCCAAAGAAACTTTGTCAGTGGCGGGAGGCGCACGATGACTGGCCACATTTTGAAGGAGCGTGGGACGTTCGGATCACCGACACGTCGCTGCGCGACGGCTCACACCACAAGCGGCACCAATTCACCAAGGACGAAGTTCGCGCGATCGTGAGCGCCCTGGACGCCGCCGGCGTTCCGGTCATCGAGGTGACCCACGGTGACGGACTGGGCGGCTCGTCGTTCAACTACGGCTTTTCCAAGACACCCGAGCAGGAACTGATCAAACTCGCCGCAGAGACGGCGAAAGACGCCAAGATCGCGTTCCTGATGTTGCCGGGTGTGGGAACCAAGGAAGACATCAAAGAGGCGCAAGACAACGGTGGGTCGATCTGCCGGATCGCGACCCACTGCACCGAGGCCGACGTCTCGATTCAGCACTTTGGGCTGGCTCGCGACCTGGGGCTGGAAACCGTCGGGTTCTTGATGATGGCCCACACGATCCCGCCGGAGAAGCTGGCCGCGCAAGCCCGCATCATGGCCGACGCCGGATGCCAGTGCGTCTACGTCGTCGACTCCGCCGGCGCCCTGGTGCTCGACGGCGTGGCCGATCGGGTGTCGGCGTTGGTTGCGGAGTTGGGTTCCGACGCTCAGGTCGGTTTCCACGGGCACGAAAACCTGGGCCTGGGCGTGGCCAACTCGGTGGAAGCGGTACGCGCCGGAGCCAAGCAGATCGACGGCAGCGTGCGCCGGTTCGGCGCGGGCGCTGGCAACGCGCCGGTCGAGGCCCTGATCGGGGTGTTCGACAAGATCGGGGTGAAGACCGGTATCGACTTCTTCGACATTGCCGACGCCGCCGAGGACGTGGTGCGGCCGGCGATGCCCGCCGAATGCCTGCTCGACCGCAACGCGCTGATCATGGGGTACTCCGGGGTCTACTCCAGCTTCCTCAAGCACGCCGTTCGCCAGTCCGAGCGTTATGGTGTGCCGGCACACCAATTGCTGCACCGCGCCGGCCAGCGCAAGCTCATCGGCGGGCAGGAAGACCAGCTGATCGACATCGCCTTGGAAATCAAACGCGAGCAAGAGAGCGAAGCCGCGGCTACCCGCTAATTTTCTGCGGATTTCGTCAAACGCCAGTGAGATCGCTGCTGGTGTTCTAGCGTGACACGTGGGGATCGGGCTCTGAGGGGGACACAATCCGACGGCGTATTCGGTTACGCCGTCGGACGTTTGAGTCCTCGTCAAAGTTTCGGTGCGGGGGTCAGCCCCAAATAGCAAGTCGTGGGGGGCACGTCGGGGTCGGCGGGTCAGGCGTGGGAAGGTGCGGCGGCGGCGGCGTGGGGGGCCGCCGCCGCATCTTTTTGCGTCTGAGCGAATGCCCGGTTTCGGGCGCTAACAGCCAGCTAATGCCACTGCCGCGTCTCCCTTCTCCCGCGTAGCCTCGATATGGCGGGCTGGTGTGGGCCAACCGTAGAGAAGGAGCAATCCGATGACCGTCATGAAAGGCGTGCTAGCTGGTGGGCTGTTGAGCGTCGTCGCCTCGGCATTGATTGCGGTACCGGTCGCCAACGCGTGCGAGACAACCGTGGGTCAAACGGCGTCCGAACAGATCCAGAACTACCTGGACCGGCATCCCGACGTGAAGGCCACGCTTCAGGACCAGGCTGGGTCGGGCACCGATTTGATCGATTACCTCAACCGGCACCCGCACCAGCGACAGCTTCTGATCACGCTGGCCAACGAGTGCACCTCCTAGTCAGACTGGTGAGGATGCTTCGTCCTTAGCCGGTGCTGGCGACACGCGAGAATGTTCGCGGTTGACTCAAAATAGGAACACGTTCTAGCGTCGAGTGCGTGTTGCGTCCTGCAAGCTGGACTGAACTAGCGGGTGAGAGTCCCGTCCCGGTAGGTACCGGAGCGCCGGGTAGCAGGCCCCGGTTCGTCGTTGAGAAGCGGCGGGCTAAGCGGGGTGTCAAAAGCCTCTTTGGGGGGAGCAAGTGTGCGGGCCGTAGTGCCATTAGGCGCGAGTCCTGCAGCCTCGTCAAGATGTACAACGTAGGAGCCGAGCCGCTCATGTCACGGCGAAGGCCATGTCCGTCGAGCCCTGGTCCGGGGTCAGCTTGGCGGGTCCTTCCGGGGTACGGGGAGCGGCACGTGCACATAGTTCAGTCGGGAACAGGAGAGGCCCGTCTGCCCAGCCTGCGTCGGGCAAAGACCAAAGGTATAAGCCGATGGTGAAATCCTTTGGAGGGCAGCGGGAGTCCGAGGGGGTCGTAGTACCGCTGATCGGCGTGAGAGACACGCCGGGAGGGAAGGGCCCCTGCTTTGATCACGCGCGCGAAGCGGGTAAGCATCAGGGCATGACCGAGGTGACTCGGTCCAACTACCCCGGCAGGCCTTCGCTTGCCGTAGCCGACGACGAACCGTTGGTGGTGTCGCCGGTGAAAGTGCAACAACTGCAACGGGTGCTATGGGCTGCGGCCAAGCAGTCTGAGGGTCGGCGTTTCCACGCCCTGTATGACCGTATCTACAGGGGTGACGTCCTGTGGGAGGCGTGGGAGCGGGTGCGTAAGAACAAGGGGGCGCCGGGGTGGATCGGATCACCGTGGCCGCGGTGGAGGACTACGGCGTGGACCGCATGTTGCGCGAGTTGCGTCGTGACCTTCGCGAGGGTGTGTATCTTCCCGCGCCAGCCAGGCGTGTGGAGATTCCGAAACCACGAGGTGGTAAGCGGCCGTTGGGGATTCCTACGGTGCGAGACCGGGTGGCTCAGGCGGCGGCCAAGATCGTGTTGGAACCGATTTTCGAGGCGGACTTTTTTGCCGTGCTCGTATGGGTTTCGGCCGAGGCGGTCGGCGGTGATGGCTAAGGAACGCTTGCGGACCGGGTTCATCGAGGGCCAGGTGTTTGTGGTCGAGTTCGATATCGCTAATTTCTTCGGCGAGATCGACCACGAGCGTCTACTTGCCGAGGTGGGTAGGCGGGTCTCGGATCGGCGGGTGCTCAAACTGCTGCGTTTGTGGCTGCAAGCAGGGGTGTTGGTCGAGGGGGTGGCCCAGCGGACGGTCGCGGGCACCCCGCAGGGCGGGGTGATCTCGCCGTTGTTGGCCAATATCTATCTGCATGTGCTCGACACTGAACTCGCTGCCCGTGGGGTGGGTGAGTTGGTGCGTTACGCCGATGATGGTGTGGTGTTGTGCCGCACGGCGGCGCAAGCTGAGCACGCTTTGGCGGCGGTGGGAGAAGTCCTGGCGTCGTTGGGGTTGCGGCTGCATCCGGAGAAGACGAAGGTGGTTGACCTGCGGGCAGGACGTGAGGGCCTGGATTTTCTGGGTTGTCATTTCCGGGCGCGTATGTCGGGACGGCTGTGGGAGCAAAAGCGAGTGATCCGCTACTACTTGCACCGTTGGCCCAGCCAAGCGGCGATGGCCCGGTTGCGGGCCAAGGTGCGCGATCGCACCGGTCGTACCCGGGTCGGTCTCGATATCCGTGATGTGATCGCGGAGTTGACGCCGATTCTTCGCGGCTGGGGAAACTACTTTCGTACCGGTAATGCCGCTGAGAAGTTCCGCCAGATCGACCGGTACGTCTGGTGGCGGCTGTTCCGCTTGATGGTCAAGAAGCGGGGCCGCAATCTGCGTGCTGGACAAGCAGATCAGTGGACCGAGAAGTGGTTTAACGGGCACGGCCTGCACCGGCTTGGTGGCACCATCCGCTACCCAAAGGCTGCGTAACCATGTCTAGAAGATCATCGGTAAGCCGTGTGCGGGAAAATCGCACGCACGGATTGAAAGGGGGATGGGGAAACGGATCCACACTGTGGACACCGCGCCCCTGACTACCAATGGCCGTCAGTTCTGTCTCAGACCCGTTCACCGCAGCGATCGCCGAAGCCGAAAAATTGGTGGCGGAGGCACCCTTCATCGAAACCGAGGCCGACCTGCTCGAGGGTCTGCAATACCTGGCCGGCTGCATCGCGGCCTGTACCCACCTGGCCTTCGACTACGACCGTGACCACCCGTTCCTCCAATCGGGTACCGGGCCGTTCACCAAGATGGGTTTGGACAACCCCGACACCCTGTACTTCGGCACCCGGGTGCACGCCGACCACGACTACGTGGTCACCGGCCGCCGCGGCACAACCACCGACCTGAGCTTCCAGCTGCTCGGCGGTGAGTACACCGACGACAATGTGCCCGTCAGTCAAGCCGCGTTCGACGACCGGGAACTCGAGATCGCGCCCGACGGCACCTTTGAATGGCGGGTCCGGCCGAACAGCAACGGGCAATTGGTCATTCGCGAGGTGTACGGCGACTGGTCGGCGCAACGCGGCACGCTGGCCATCGCCAGGCTGGACACCGCGGGCACCGCGCCACCGCCGCTGACTCGGCAGACCATCGAAAAGCGTTACGCCACAGCGGGAAAGCAGCTGGTCCAGCGGGTCAAGACGTGGCTGCAGTTCCCGCAGTGGTTCTATCTCGACATCCCGGTCAACACCATGGTCCCGCCGCGGCTGACGCCGGGCGGCCTCGCCACCCAGTATTCGTCGGTGGGGCATTTCGATTTGCAGCCGGACCAGGCGCTGGTGATTACCATCCCGGTGAGCGACGCACCGTACCTGGGCTTTCAGCTGGGCAGCCTGTGGTACATCTCGCTGGACTACATTAACCACCAGACATCGCTGAACAACACTCAGGCGCAAGCGGATCCGGACGGCAAGGTGCGCATTGTGGTCAGCGATCAGAATCCCGGCGTCACCAACTGGGTGGAGACGCTGGGCCATCGGCGCGGCTTCCTGCAATTCCGCTGGCAACGTGTATCCCGGCAACTCACCGACACCGACGGACCCACCGTCGAATTGGTCGATGTCGGCGCCGTACCTGCGGCGCTGCCCTTCTACGAGCACAACAAGATTTCCGAGGACGGTTGGCGTGCGCGAATCGCACTGCGTCAGCAACAAATTCAGGCAAGGATGCTGGGATGACCAATCTGCTTGACGGCAAGGTAGTCGTGATCAGTGGTGTGGGTCCCGGTCTGGGCACCACCCTGGCACGCCGATGTGCGAACGAAGGCGCGGACCTGGTGCTTGCCGCCCGCAGCGCAGACCGGCTGGATGACGTTGCCAAACAGATCGTCGACCTGGGCCGCAAGGCGGTGGCGGTGCCCACCGACATCACCGACGACGACCAGGTGAGCAACCTCGTCGACGCCACCCTGGAGGCCTTCGGCAAGGTGGATGTGCTGGTGAACAACGCCTTTCGGGTGCCGTCGATGAAACCGTTGGCCGGAACCAGTTTTCAACATATCCGTGACGCGATCGAACTCAGTGCGCTGGGCGCTCTGAGGCTCATTCAGGGCTTCACGCCGGCGCTGGCCGAGTCGAAGGGCTCGGTGGTCAACGTCAATTCCATGGTTATCCGACACTCACAGCCGAAGTACGGGGCGTACAAGATGGCCAAGTCCGCCTTGCTGTCCATGTCCCAGTCGCTGGCCAGTGAGCTCGGCGACCGCGGCATTCGTGTCAATTCCGTTGCACCCGGCTATATCTGGGGCGACACACTGCAGAGCTACTTCAATCACCAGGCGGGCAAGTACGGCACCACCGCCGAGCAGATCTATCAGGCGACGGCGGCCAACTCCGACCTCAAGCGACTGCCCACCGAGGACGAGGTGGCGTCGGCAATCTTGTTCATGGCAAGCGATTTGTCCAGCGGCATCACAGGCCAGACGTTGGACGTCAACTGCGGGGAGTACCACAACTGATGGCAGATTTAGCTGGCCGGACCGACATTGGCACCGTCGAGGACTTGCACGCGTCGGCAACCAAACTGACCGGGCTGGACGACTTCGGCTCCGATGACGACAATTACCGCGAAGCGCTGGGGGTGCTGCTCGACTCCTACCGGCGCGAGGCGGGCTTGACGGTGTTGGGCAGCAAGATGAATCGGTTCTTCCTGCGCGGCGCCCTGGTGGCCCGGTTGTTGTCCGAAGCGGCATGGAAGCAGTACCCGCAGTATGCGGACATCGCCATCGAGCGGCCAATTTTCGTTACCGGCTTGCCGCGCACCGGGACCACCGCGTTACACCGGCTGCTGGGTGCTGACCCCGCGCATCAGGGCCTGCACCTGTGGTTGGCCGAGTTTCCGCAACCGCGACCGCCCCGCGACACCTGGGACTCGAATCCCTGGTATAGCCAACTGAACGAGCAATTCAACAAGCACCACGCAGAGAACCCGGACTACACCGGGTTGCACTTCATGGCCGCCTATGAGTTGGAGGAGTGCTGGCAGCTGCTGCGGCAGTCGCTGCATTCGGTGTCCTACGAGACGCTCGCGCACATACCCAGCTATTCCCAGTGGTTGTCGCGCCAGGACTGGACCCCGTCCTATCAGCGGCACCGTCGCAATCTGCAGCTGATCGGGTTGAACGACGCCGACAAGCGTTGGGTGCTCAAGAATCCGAGCCACCTGTTTGCGCTGGACGCATTGATGGCGACCTATCCCGACGCACTCGTGATTCAGACCCACCGGCCGGTGGAGACGATCATGGCGTCGATGTGCTCGCTGGCCCAGCACACCGCGCTGGAATGGTCGACGACGTTCCAGGGCGCCCAAATCGGGGCTGACCAAATGGAAACCTGGTCGCGCGGGCTGGAACGCTTCAACGCCGTGCGGGCCAAGTGCAACCCGGCGCAGTTCTACGACGTCGACTATCAGGACTTGATCGCCGACCCGTTGGGCAGGGTGGCCGAGGTGTATCGCTACTTCGGCCTGACGCTGACCGACGAGGCGCGAAAAGCGATGGAAGACAGCCACGCCGAGAGCCAGACCGGCCCGCGGGCACCCAAACACAAGTACTCGCTGGCCGACTACGGGCTTACCGCCGAAGAGGTGAAGGAGCGATTCGCCGGGCTGTGATCAGTCTGGTTCCGGGTAGTCCAGGTAACCTTCGGCGACGGCGTGTTCGATGCTGTCGGACAGGCGCGGGCAGGCCTTGGTGCGCGCGGGATCCCCGCCCGCGGCACGAATCTCGGCGAAATAGGCGCAGCGGTGCGACGAGTCGGTATTCCACTGCACCGCAGTGTGTCCCGGCCCTAGCCGCCTGACATTGACAGTCACGTGGCAGAACCGGCAGTCCACCGGCTTCAGGCCTGAGGTCAGGTAGCGTTCGCGGTCAGCGCGGCTGGCCTCGGCCACAGCGGCGGCACGTTGCGGATCGTTGCTGAAATCCCTTGACTTCGACCAGGATCGGGAACCGCCGGTGCTCGGGGTCCGGTCGTGATCGTTATCGTGGTGATCACCGTGCAGCGCCAACATCGACCGGGCTAGCCGGTCGACGTCGGGGACAGCCGGCCGATCGTCAGACATGCTGATCGGCGTTACTGCGCGGGCACTTCGTCCGAGACCGACTGTTGCGCATCTCTTGCCTTCAGATTCTCGGCGACCTCTTTGTTCCAGAACTCGTTGGCCCGGGTGGTGTCCACCTCAATCTCAAAGCGCTCCACCATTTCCGGCTGGATGTCGGCCACGTCGACATAGAACTGCTGGTACCAGCGACGCAGCTGATAAACCGCGCCGTCTTCCTCGACCAACAGGGGATTCTCGATTCGCGTCTTGTGCTTCCAGATCTCCACGTCTTGCAGGAAGCCCTTGCTGACCCCGTCGGTGAAGACGCGGGAGAGCTTGTCGGTCATCTCCTCGCTCATGCCTTTCGGCTTTTCGACGATGACACCCCACTGCAACACGAAGGAGTTCTGCGTGACCGGGTAGTGGCAGTTGATCAGGATCGACTCGGCCTTATAGTCGCCGTACTTGTTGTGCAGCCAGTTGATCATGAACGACGGGCCGAAGTAGGACGCCTCGGAGTCCAGGTGCGCCTCACCGTAGGAGGTGCCCAGGTCGTCGACGTCCGGCCGGCCCACGTTGTGCAGGTACTGCGACGCGATGTGACCCTCGAAGACGTTCTTGAAGTACGTCGGCAACCCGAAATGGATGTAGAAGAAGTGCGCCATGTCGGTGACGTTGTCGATGATGTCGCGGCAGTTGGACCCCTCGATGAGGATGCTGTTCCACCGCCAATCGGTCCACTCGTCGGAGTGGGCCTCGGGAATGTCGGGGATCCGGACTGCGGGGTCCGGGGGATTGCCCTCGTGGTCGTGCCAGACGAACAGCAGACCGCCGCGCACGTCGGTCGTCCACGACCGGGTGCGTGCGGTCTTGGGTGTGCGCTTGGCGTAGGGCACCAGCTTGCAGCGCCCGTCGCCGCCCCAGCGCCAGTCGTGGAACGGGCACGCGACCTCGTCGCCCTTGATGGTGCCTTCGGACAGGTCACCGCCCATGTGGCGGCAGTAAGCGTCGAGAACCTTGAGCTCGCCCTGCGAGTCGGCGAACACCACCAACTTGGTGCCGAACGCGTTTATCGCATGGGGCTTGCCGTCGCGGAAGTCCTTCGCGACGCCCAGGCAATGCCAGCCTCGGGCATACCTGGTTGGTAAGGCGCCGGGATCGATTTCCCGGACACCGACGCCCTTCGTGTCGGTACTCACCCTGTCACCTCCAGATCGCGGGCTACTAACTAGAACACGTTACAGTTTTGCGGCCAGGGAGCGCAACGACGGCTGGTCCGGCCGGGTTAACTGGCAGGTTATACGCATTGCGGTATATGTAATTGATGCCGCTGTTTTCCTTCGAGGGTCGTTCACCAAAGGTCGACCCCACCGCTTTTGTGGCGCCCACCGCCACCCTGATTGGCGATGTCACCGTCGAGGCAGGTGCCTCGGTTTGGTACAACGCCGTGCTGCGGGGCGACTACGCGCCGGTGGTGGTGCGCGAAGGCGCGAACGTGCAGGACGGCTCGGTGTTGCACGCCCCGCCCGGCATCCCCGTCGATATCGGGCCAGGGGCGACGGTGGCGCATCTGTGCGTCATTCACGGGGTCCACGTGGGTCCAGAGGCGTTGATCGCCAACCACGCCACGGTCCTGGACGGAGCGGTGATCGGGGCCCGCTGCATGGTCGCTGCGGGCGCGCTGGTGGTGCCGGGCACGCAGATACCCGCCGGGATGCTGGTGGTCGGTTCGCCCGCCAAGGTGAAGGGGCCTATCGAAGGAACCGGGGCGGAGATGTGGGTCAACGTGAACCCGCAGGCCTACCGTGACTTGGCTCAGCGGCATCTGACTGGGGTGGAGCCGGTTTGAGTTCCGGCAGCGTTGCGGGCCGGCGTGGTGGGCCGTGCGGGGCGCAGTGTGCCCGCCTTTCCGCGACAACTCTGGTACCTGCATTGATGCGCTGAAATGGCTCTCGTCTGCGCGCGCTCGAAACGGCGCTGACGTGCGCAAATGCAACTGTCGCTTAAAGGCGGGCATGGCGACAGCCGCTTCCCGGCGAGACCAGTGTGGCTGTGTGACGGCGCGGCTGGATGCGCACCTCGAGTGCGAACGACGTGGCGCGCTCGCGGCGTGTCGCGCAGCAGAATTCACACCCGGCGGCACGCTCGGTGGCCGCGAATGTGTTGGCCGGCCGCCTAGTCCTGCCACCCGGAGTGGATATAGGTGTCGGCGAAGCGCTTGAGCGAGTCCTTCTTCTTGTCCAGCGGCGCGTCGAAGCCCAAGCCGTCGAAGACCCACGGAATGGTGATGTAGTCGGTGACACCGATCTCGGCAAGCTCGCGATGACCGTCCACTCCGAACTTGTCCAAGCAGACGGCCTGGTACTCGAACGGGTCATCCGCACGGCCGTTCTCGGCAAGTAACGCCTTGAGCTTTCGGATGGTTTCGTCCAACTGGGCGTGCGTCATCATCGCGCTGGTCCAGCCGTCGCCAACGCGGGCGGCGCGCTTGAGGGCCACGTCGGTGTGTCCGCCGACGTAGAACGGCACCGGCTCGCTGGGGGCGGGGCTCATCTGCAGGCGGTCGAAATCGTAGAACTCGCCGTGGAATTCGACCATGCCACCGGCCAGCACCAACTTGATCACTTCGATCATCTCGTCGACGCGCTTGCCGCGGCGCGCATAAGGCACCCCGCACCACTCGAATTCCTCTGGCGCCCAACCGATCCCGACGCCGAACCCGAAACGGTTGTTGGTCAGGTTGGCCACCGAGCCGACCTGGCGGGCCAGCAGCAGCGGATTGCGCGAACCGAGCTTCATCACGTTCGTGTAGAACCGCAGCTTGGAGGTGACCGCGCCCATCGATCCCGCCAGGATCAGTGGATCGACCCACGGGCTGTTTTCGTCGAACATCCGCTTGCCGTCGGCCGTGTACGGATAGTCGACGGACTGCTCTTCGAAGTAGAAGATCGAGTCAGGCAGCGCGATGGAATCGAACCCGACTTCCTCTGCGATCTTCGCTAATTCGAGCAGCTGGTCGATGGGGCTGAACGCGATGGAAAGCGTGTACTTCATCCGCGTCATGGCTTGTCAGACCCAACCACCCACATGGAGTAGTACTGCGACCCGCCGCCGTAGGCGTGTCCCAGAGCCTTCCGCGCATTCGGGACCTGGTGGTCGCCGGCCTTGCCCATCACCTGAATCGCAGCCTCGGCGAAGCGAATTAGACCCGAGGCGCCGATCGGATTGGAGGACAACACGCCCCCGGACGGATTGACCGGTAGCCGTCCGCCGATCGCGGTCTCGCCCGCCTCGGTCAGCTTCCAGCCCTCGCCCTCGGCGGCAAAGCCGAGGCTCTCCAACCACATCGGCTCGAACCAGGAGAACGGCACGTAGATCTCGGCGGCATCGATCTCGTCGATCGGGCTGGTGATGCCGGCGGCCTTCCACAGGGCGGCGGCCGCGTCGCGGCTGGCCTGCGGGTTGACTTGGTCGCGACCGGAGAACTGCAGCGGCTCCGTGCGCAGCGCGGTGGCGTGAATCCAGGCGACCGGATGCCCTTCGGTCACACGGGAATCGGCGATCTCCTCATTGCCGATCACCACCGCGCAGGCACCGTCGGACGACGGGCACGTCTCGTCGAAGCGGATGGGGTCCCACAGCATGGGGGAGGACATCACCTTCTCGACGGTGATGTCGGGCTGATGCAGGTGCGCCAACGGGTTTCGGGCGCCGTTGCGTCGGTCCTTGGTCGCGACTATCGCGCCGATGTTGAGGGGAGCGCCGGAGCGGCGGATGTAGGAGCGGACGTGGGGGGCGAAATACCCGCCGGCGCCTGCTCCCACCGGCTTGATGAATGGAATCGGGATCGACAACGCCCACATGGCGTTCGATTCCGACTGCTTCTCCCACGCCACCGCCAGTACCCGGCGGTACTTGCCGGACTGCACCAGGCTGGCCGCGACTATGGCGGTAGAACCACCGACCGAACCCGCAGTGTGCACGCGGATCAGCGGCTTACCGGTCGCCCCCATGGCGTCGGCCATGAACAGTTCGGGCATCATGACGCCCTCGAAGAAGTCGGGAGCCTTGCCCACGACAATGGCGTCGATGTCGTCGAACGTCGACCCTGAATCGGCCAGCGCCCGGTCGATCGCCTCGCGCACCAGGCCGTTCATCGAAACGTCCTTGCGCTTGGCGACGTACTTGGTCTGTCCGGTGCCCAGCACCGCGGCGAGGTTCGCCCCTGCGCCTGCCATCAGTTCTTCCCTTCCAGGACCGCGACCAGATTCTGTTGCAGTGCCGGCCCGCTCGTGGCGTGTGCGAGCACCCGCCCCGCCGAGCCGTTCCAGATGTGTTGAGCGGCAAACCCGATGCGCTCCAACCCGGCGGAGAACATCGGGTTGGCGGCCAGTGCGCCGCCGGACGGATTCACCTTGGTCGAGTCGGACAGCCCGATCGCCTCGGCCAGAATCAGATGTTGGTGGGTGAACGGGGCGTGGATCTCGGCGACGTCGATCGCGGTGTCACCGCCGGTGGCCGCCTTTGCCGACGCCGCTGTGGACGGCGACGCGGTCAGGTCGCGCGCGCCCAGCACCGGGGTCTCGATGCGGTGGTCGAATCCCGTTATCCACGCCGGGTTTTCGCGGAGTTCCCGAGCGCGGTCATCGGCGGCCAGCACGATGGCGGCGGCGCCGTCGGTGATGGGCGCGATGTCATGCCGTCGCAGCGGATCGTTGAAGAACGGTCGGGAGAGCAGTTCGTCGATGCTCTTGGCCGGCTTCACGGAATCGTTGCGTTCCGCATGTGCGAACGAGTCGAGCGCCACCTGCGCCATCTGCTCGGCCGTCCACTTGCCGGAGTCCAGACCGATTCGGGCTTGAAGTCCCGCCAGCGACACCGAATCCGGCCACAGCGGCGCGACGGTGTACGGGTCGGTCTGCCGGGACAGGATCTGTCGGAGGGTGCCCGCCGAAGACTTGCCGAAGCCGTACACCAGCGCGGTGTCGACCTCGCCGGTCAGGATCTTGATGTAGGCCTCGAAAAGCGCCCACGCCGCGTCCATTTCGACATGCGACTCGTTGATCGGCGGCACGGCGCCGATCGAATCGATCGCGGAGATGAAGGAAAACGCCCGTCCGGCAAGGTAATCGGAGGAGCCCGAGCACCAGAAGCCGATGTCGGACTTGGTGATTCCGAGGTCGTCATACAGCTGGGCGAAGCACGGCATCAACATCTCGACGCCGTTGGTGGTGCCGTCGGTACGGCGAACGTGCGGGGCGTGGGCGAAGCCGACGACCGCCACATTGCGATCACTCATAGGTAGGTCAGCCCTTTACAGGTGGTGTTTGTAGGTGTCGTAGTCAGCGTCGGGTTCGCCGGTAGGCCGGAAGTATTCGATGTTGTCGATGCCATATCCCCACTCCTCGCGGGGCTTCCAGACCGCCTCGACCCGCATGCCCATCCGGACCTCGTGCGCGTCGATGTCGGCGACGAGGTGCAGGAACGGGATGTCCGCGCCGTCAAGCAGCACGTAGGCCGCCACGTAGGGCGGTTTGATGCGCTGGCCCTGGAACGGGATGTTGATGATCGCGAACGTCGTCACCGTGCCCTTGTCCGGCAGCTCGACGAATTCCGTCGTCGGCAAGCCGGTGGCCGGGTCGGCACCGTGCGGCGGGAAGTAAACCTTGCCGTTCTCGCCCGTCCGTGCGCCGAGTAGCTTGCCCTGGGCGATGGCCCGCAGGTAGGCGCTCTCCTCGTGCGAGGCGGTGTGCTGGATGGTCAGCGATATCGGCGTGACGATCATTGTCACCGGCTCGCCGTCCGTGGCCGGCGGCTCGACCTTCTCTTCCTCATCGCCGAGCTTGAAGTAGGCGATGTCGGTGATGGCGCCAACGGTCTCGTCGGCCCAATGCACGTGCACCCGGGCGCCGGTGCTGATAGCGGAAGGGCCGGCGTCGCCAACATCCACGGCGTGAATCAGCGACGTGTCGGCGCCGTCCAGCTTGATCAGCGCCCAGGCAAACGGCCTGTCGAGGGGCTGGCCCTCGAGGGGTTCGGGCTGCCAGGTCCAGGACACGACGGTTCCGACGCTGGCCACCGGTACCATTTCGCTCAATGGCTCGTAGGTGACCGGGTCGTACTCGGCCGGCGGCACGAGCACCCGCCCGTCCGATCCGCGAACCCCCAGAACGCGGCGCTCACGCAGGGCGGTGAAGAACTCGCCTAGCGTGGGCCCCACCGAACGGGTGTAGTCGAAGGACAACGTCAAAGGCGCGGAGAGAGGCGGCTCAGGGTGATCGATCAAGTTCAGGCCGCTTTCAGTGGCTGTCACGCCTTCGAGTAGAACAGGTTCTAAGAATCGTTTCAACTAGGGATGATCGCAAGCGCGGCGTAGCCGGGCGCGGCGGGTCATCACAATTGAACTAGGCCCTTTTCCCAGGCATAGGAGGCTGGCAATGAAGCTCGGACTGCAGCTCGGATACTGGGGCGCTCAGCCGCCGGAGAACACGGCGGAGTTCGTCGCCGCAGCCGAGGACGCCGGCTTCGACGCCGTCTTCACCGCCGAGGCGTGGGGTTCGGACGCCTACACGCCGCTGGCCTGGTGGGGTTCGTCGACCTCGCGCGTCCGGTTGGGCACCTCGGTGGTGCAGCTGTCGGCGCGGACGCCGACGGCCTGCGCGATGGCCGCGCTGACGCTGGACCACCTGTCCGGTGGACGGCACATCCTCGGGCTGGGCGTGTCCGGGCCCCAGGTGGTCGAAGGCTGGTACGGCCAGAAGTTCCCCAAGCCGTTGGCCCGCACCCGCGAGTACATCGACATCATCCGTCAGGTGTGGGCCCGGGAGGCGCCGGTCACCAGCGACGGACCGCACTACCCGCTGCCGCTGAAGGGCGAGGGCACAACGGGTTTGGGCAAGCCGTTGAAACCCATCACCCACCCGCTGCGCGCCGACATTCCCATCATGCTGGGCGCCGAGGGGCCCAAGAACGTGGCGCTGGCGGCCGAGATCTGCGACGGCTGGCTGCCCATCTTCTACTCGCCGCGGATGGCCGACATGTACAACGAGTGGCTGGACGAAGGGTTCGCACGGCCGGGCGCGCGGCGCACTCGCGAGGACTTCGAGATCTGCGCAACCGCGCAGATCGTCGTCACCGAGGACCGACCGGCCGCGTTCACCGCGATCAAGCCGTTCCTCGCGCTCTACATGGGCGGCATGGGAGCCGAGGACACCAACTTCCACGCCGACGTCTACCGCCGGATGGGTTACGCGGAGGTGGTCGACGAGGTCACCAGGCTGTTCCGGTCGCAGCAGAAGGACAAGGCCGCCGAGGCCATCCCGGACGAACTCGTGGATGACGCCATGATCGTCGGCGACCTGGACTACGTGCGTAAGCAGATCGAGGTCTGGGAAGCCTCCGGTGTCACCATGATGGTGGTGGCCGCTCGTAGCGTTGAGCAGGTACGCGACCTCGCAAACCTGGTCTAGTGTTCGTTCTGCGTCCTCCCTTGCCAGGGACTAGAACACGTTCTAGATTGGCCGAATGACGCCCTCGCAACACACCATCGCGGGCACGGTACTCACCATGCCCGTGCAGATCCGCAAGGCGCAGCAGCACATGGCGATGTTCTCCGTGGACGCCGACGCCGCCCAGCGCATGATCGACTACAGCGGCCTCCGGGTCTGCCGGGTCACGCCCGGGCGTGCGATTGTGGTGCTGATGCTGATGCACTACCTCGACGGCGACCTGGGCCAGTACTACGAGTTCGGCACCAGCGTGATGGTCAACCCGCCCGGGGCTCCGCCTGGGTCAAAGACGTCCGGTTTGCAGGCGTTGCGGGAGGCTGGCGCCTTCATTCACCATCTGCCCGTCGACCAGGAATTCACGTTGGAAGCGGGAACCAAGATCTGGGGTTACCCGAAGGTGCTGGGTGACTTCACCATCCGCGGCGGGCGGCAGTTCGGCTTCGACCTGAGCATCGACGGGCAGTTCGTGGTGGGCATGGAATTCAAGTCTGGCCTGCCGTTCCGGATAGCGCCGCGCACACAAGCACAGCGGTCGTACTCGCACCGCGATGGCATCACCCGGGAGACGGGGTTCGAGCACACCTTGGATGGCGTGCGCACTCGGCTTGGGGGAGTGCGCATCCGGTTGGGCGATCACCCGTACTCGAAAGAACTGGCGGCGCTTGGTCTTCCGAAGCGCGCGATCTTGTCTAGTTCGGCCGCGAACGTAAAAATGACATTCGGCGACGCTCAGGAGATTTCATGACGGCAGCAGAAGTGGAAACCAGACCCGACGTCGACCTGACCGACGGCGCGTTCTATGCGGGTGACTCCCGTTCCGTCTACCGCTGGATGCGAGAGAACGAGCCGGTTTTCCGTGACCGCAATGGGCTGGCCGCCGCGGCGACCTATCAGGCGATCATCGATGCCGAGCGGAATCCCGAGTTGTTCTGCAACGGCGGCGGTTTCCGGCCGGACCAGGACGCGCCGCCGATGATGATCGGGATGGACGACCCGGAACACCTGCTGCGCCGAAAGCTGGTCAACGCCGGCTTCACCCGCAAGCGGGTGAAAAACCTTGAGGGATCGATCACTTCGCTCTGCGACACGCTGATCGACGCGGTCTGCGAGCGGGGGGAGTGCGACTTCGTTTGGGACATAGCCGCCCCGCTGCCGATGGCGGTGATCGGCGACATGCTCGGGGTGCGCCCGGAGGAACGTGAAATGTTCCTGCGCTGGTCGGACGACATGGTCAGCTTCTTGAGCAGCACCACCTCACAAGACGACTTTCAGGTATCGGTGGATGCCTTTGCCGCCTACACCGAATACATGATGGGCATGATCAACTCCCGCAGGACCGAGCCGACAGACGACCTGGTCAGCGTCCTCGTGCACGCGGAGGTCGAGGGTTCGCGGCTGGCGGACCACGAGATCGTCACCGAGGTGCTGCTGCTGTTGATCGGCGGTGACGAAACCACCCGTCACACGCTGTCCGGCGGAACGCGGCAACTGCTCTTGCACCCCGATCAGCACCAGCGTCTGGTGAACGATCTGACGTTGTTGCCCAACGCGATCGAAGAGATGCTGCGCTGGACCGCGCCGGTGAAAAACATGGCGCGCACGCTCACCGATGACACCGAGTTCCACGGCGCCCAGCTGCGGAAGGACGAGAAGATCATCCTGCTGTTCGAGTCGGCGAACTTCGACGAGAACGTTTTCGACGACCCGGAGACGTTCAACATCGAGCGCTACCCGAACAACCACCTGGCTTTCGGCTTCGGAACTCACTTCTGCCTCGGCAACCAGCTGGCGCGGTTGGAGCTGTCGATCATGCAGAGTCGGCTGCTGCAGCGCCTTCCCGACATGCGGCTGGCCTCCGATGACCCGCTGCCGCTGCGACCGGCGAACTTCGTCTCCGGGCTGGAGAAGATGCCGGTGGTGTTTACGCCGAGTGCGCCGCTGAACGCGTAATTCGCCGCCGTAGGCGCAATTCTTGGGACCGCCACGCAGCGGTACATAGCGGTACGTGGGCCGTCGTTGCCGGTTGTCGGGCGGAGTTATGGGCTGTCTTGGCCGTCGTCGCCCTTGCCCAAGCCGCCGTTGCCGGGAGCGCCCCCGCCTCCGACACCGACGGTGCCGCCATTGCCTCCGTCTCCGCCGCCGCCGGAGCCACCTGCCCCGCCGGCCGAACCGTCATCGCCGGCTTTGCCGTCAGTAGCACCGCCCAGGCCGGTAGCGAAGGCGCCGCTGCCACCTCCACCACCGGTACCGGCGCCGCCGATCCCGCCGGCGCCGCCGCTGGTCTCAATGGGGGGGCCGCCGGGGGACGCTTTGGCGCCGCCGCCGCTCCCACCGGTACCGCCGGTGGCGTTGGCGTCACCGCCGCCACCGCCAGCTCCGCCGCCGCCGCCGTACGCGCCGACAGAGGCGCCGGCGTCGAAGGCCTGACCGCCAGCACCGCCGCCACCGCCGGCGCCGCCCTTGGCCCCGGTGGGACCGCCAGAGCCATCCGCACCGCCGCCGCCGGTACCGCCCTCGCCGCCGGCGCCCTCTCCGAACGGGGTGCCGAGGACCGTGACGGTTGCGGTGCCACCGGTGCCGCCAGTGCCGCCGGTGCCGCCGTCACCGCCGTGGCCGCCGCTGCCGGTCCCGGTGCCGGCGTTCCCGCCGATGCCACCGGCACCGCCTCCGCCGCCGCCACCGCCCGAGAGGCCTTGTCCCATGGCCGCCGGCCTCGTGTTGTCGCCGCCATTGCCGCCGTTACCGCCGTACCCGCCTAGGCCACCGTCGCCATTGGTTCCGCCGTTGGGGGTGCCGCCGCCAACACCGCCGATGCCGCCTTGGCCGCCGGTTCCGCCGGTGCCGCCTTCGCTGTTGTCGGTGCCGGGGCCCTCGCCGCCGTCTCCGCCGTTGCCGCCGGTACCACCCTGGCCGCCAGTGCCACCCACGCCCGCGGAGCCGCCACCGCCCGCCCCGGCCGCGCCGGCGTCGCCGCCCGCACCACCGTCGCCGCCCTTGCCCCCATTGGCACCGTCGTCGCCGCCGGTGCCAGTGTTGCTGCCACCTAGGCCGCCTACGCCGCCCTGGCCGCCAGTACCGCCCATCCCACCGTTGCCTGCGGTGCCGCCGTTGGCGTCACCACCGGCGCCGCCGGCACCACCGGCACCACCCTGGCCGCCCTGACTACCCGCAGTTGGGGTGACCGGGTCATCGTTGCCGCCTTTCCCGGCGCCACCGGTACCGCCGTTCCCGCCGGTGCCGCCGACGCCCCCGGTGCCGCTGCTGCCGTTGAGGCCTCCGGTGCTGCCGATCCCGGCGGCACCAGCGGTGCCGCCTTGGCCGCCTTGGCCGCCTTGGCCGCCGATCCCGCCGCTGTCGCCGGTGTTGTTGCCACCGGTGCCGCCGGTGCCGCCCTGGCCGCCAATGCCGCCGTTGCCGCCGGCACCACCCTTATTGTTGAAAAATTCGACACCGCCGGTGCCGCCTTGGCCCCCGGCCCCACCTTTGCCGCCGATGCCGCCGCCGGTGGGTGCCAAGCTGTCGTCGCCGCCGGTACCACCGGTCCCGCCCATACCTCCGGTGCCGCCGTCGCCGCCCTCCCCGCCGGAGCTCAGGCTCAGCCCGGCGGCTCCACCAGCGCCACCTTTGCCGGCGTCGCCGCCGTCGCCGCCGGTTCCGGCGATACCGCCCTCGCCGACCACACCGCCCGCCCCACCGGCCCCACCGGTACCGCCTGTTCCACCTTTGCCTCCATTGCTCAAGGTCAGCAGTCCGGCGCCACCGGCACCGCCAATTCCGCCCTCCCCGCCTTTACCGCCATTGCCGCCTTTTCCGTTGGTACCACCGGCTCCGCCGTTGCCGGCGGCGCCGCCGGTACCGCCCATGCCACCGTCACCGGCCGCGGCATTGGTGTCGCCGCCGGGTAGGCCCCCGGTGCCTCCCGCGCCGCCCTTGCCGCCGTTGGTTCCGTTGCCCCCTTCGCCGCCGTTGCTGATGTCGTTGATCCCGGTGCCGCCTGACCCGCCGGTGCCGCCTTTGCCGCCGGTTCCGCCGGTGCCGCCGAAGCCCTCGTTGCCTGCTTTGATGCCGGCACCCCCGGCGCCCGGCGCTCCGCCAGTGCTGCCTTACTGTTCTTGTTGCCTTTGCCGCTGTCGCTCACGGCTGCCTGAGTGTCTTCGCTGCCGGTGCTGCTGAGGTGCCGTTTTGCCGTTGTTGCCGCCATTGCCGCCGAGGCCCTGGGCGCCGTCGGCCCCCGCTCCGGGGGCGCCGCCCGTGCCGCCGGTTCCGCCGGTGCCGCCAACCGCGCCCTGGCCGCCCTCGCCACCGTCGGCGAGGCCATCCTTCCCGGCGCCGCCTTGGCCGCCGGTGCCGCCTTTGCCGCCTTGGCCGCCCTGGCCCGCGGTGCCCGCAGCGCCGACGCTGCTGCCCGCCCCGCCTAGTCCGGCGTCCCCGCCGGTGCCGCCAGTGCCACCCTGGCCGCCCTGGCCGCCGGGAGTGTCGGGAGCGCCAGCGGCGCCGGTGCCGCCCTGGCCGCCGGTGCCGCCCTTGCCGCCTTTGCCGCCGGTGCCGCCGATGCCTTGGATGCCGCCACCGCCGGCGCCAGCTGCGCCGCCCGTGCCGCCGATTCCGCCCTGGCCGCCGACTGCGCCTTGACCGCCTTGCTCGCCGTTGGTGCCCGTGCTGTCCAGACCAGCGCCGCCCTGCCCGCCGGTGCCGCCCTTACCGCCTTGACCACCGGAGCCCGCACTGCCCGCAGCGCTGCCGTGGCATTGCCGTCTTCGCTGTCGCCGTGGCGTCGCGCCGCTGGTGCCGCCTGTGCCACCTTGTTGCCCTTGTCGGTGGTGTTGAGTCCACCGGCAGCGCCACTGCCGCCTTGACCGCCGATGCCGCCTTGGCCGCCGTTGCCGCCTTGGCCGCCGATGCCTTGAATGCCGCCGCCGCCAGCTCCCGCGGCGCCACCCGTGCCGCCGGTGCCGCCCTTGCCGCCGGCCGCGCCCTGGCCGCCTTGCTCGCCATTGGTGCCAGTGCTGTCGAGGCCGGCGCCGCCTTGACCGCCGTCGCCGCCTTTGCCACCTTGACCGCCCGAGCCGGCGGTCCCGGCGAGGCCCGGGGTGCTGCCGACGCCGGCTTGGCCGGCGGCCCCGCCGATGCCTCCCGTGCCACCTTGGCCACCCTGTTGGCCAGGGGTGTCGAGGTCGCCGTCGGCGCCGGTGGCGCCGGTGCCGCCGATCCCGCCGGTGCCACCGTTGCCGCCGTTGCCCCTTTGTTCTGGTGCTGCCGCCACTGGTGCCTCGCGGCGCTGCCGGTGCCGTTGCCGCTGCTGTCGCCGCTGGCGCCTTACTGCCCTGCGCTGTTGTTGCCGAGGGCATCGACGCCGGTGCCGCCAGTGCCGCCGGTGCCGCCGTTGCCGCCTTGACCGCCTGAGCCGGCGGTGCCCGCGTCTCCGGGTGTCGGGCCCGCGCCGCCTTGGCCGGCGGCCCCTCCGGTGCCTCCGGTGCCGCCTTTGCCCCCGCTGCCGCCGGGGGTGCCGGTGATGCCGGGGATGCCGCTGCCGCCTTGGCCGCCTATCCCGCCGACGCCGCCGTTGCCACCGCCGCCGCCGACAGCCGTTATGCCGCCGCCGCTACCGGCTGCGCCGCCAGTGCCTCCGGCACCGCCTGCGCCGCCTTTCGCGCCTTGCGTGCCGACGCCATCCAGACCTGCGCCACCTGCGCCGCCGGCACCGCCCTGGCCGCCTTTGCCGCCGGGGCCAGCGGAACCCGCCATCCCCGGGATGGGGCCGGCGCCAGCGTCGCCGGCATCTCCGCCGACGCCGCCGGTGCCGCCCTGGCCACCTGGATTGCCGGGGGCGTTCGGCGCCCCGTCGGCGCCGCTGCCGCCCTGACCGCCGATCCCGCCGGCGCCACCGGTGCCGCCGGTACCGCCGACGGCCTCGCTGCCACCGCCGCTGCCGGCCGCGCCGCCGGTGCCGCCTTTGCCGCCCGCGCCGCCGGTAGCACCTTGACCGCCTGTCCCATCGATACTCGCCCCGCCGGCGCCGCCGGCACCGCCCGTGCCGCCTTGGCCGCCCGGCCCAGCGGAACCGGCAGCCCCGGGGGCGCTGCCGGTTCCGCCGTCGCCGGCGTCCCCGCCGGTGCCGCCGGTGCCGCCCTGGCCACCTGGGTTGCCGGGGGTGTTGATCCCGCCGTCGGCACCGATACCACCGGTGCCGCCCTTGCCGCCTTGGCCACCGGTGCCGCCGACGCCGCCGATGCCTTGAATGCCGCCGCCGCCCGCGCCTGCGGCGCCGCCGATGCCGCCGGTGCCGCCCTTGCCGCCGGCCGCACCCTGGCCGCCTTGGCCGCCTTCGTCGGGGCTGTCCAGACCGGTGCCGCCCTGGCCGCCGGTACCGCCTTTGCCGCCTTGACCACCCGAACCGGCCACACCCGCGGTGCCGGGGCTGCTGCCGACGCCTGCGTCGCCGGCGTCGCCGCCGGTGCCACCGGTGCCGCCCTGACCCCCCTGACTGCCGGCGGTGTTGAGCCCACCGGCAGCGCCCGTGCCGCCTTGCCCACCGATACCG